>JAURIR010000058.1 GCA_030832645.1 Chitinophagales bacterium
TGATTTTAAGCAAGTGAGTTTCTCGTACACGGATGGACAACCTGTTTTACAGGATATTAGTTTTTCCATACCCGAGGGAGAAACACTCGCCATTGTGGGGCATACGGGAAGTGGAAAATCAACTATCATTGGGTTGATCAACCGATTGTACCAGCATCAAAAGGGAATGATTTCTATAGATGGGATACCTATCGATGATATCAGTTTAAAAAGTCTGCGATCTCAAGTAGCTGTTGTTTTACAGGATGTATTCCTTTTTTCAGGTTCCATAATGGATAATGTTACATTGCGAGACCCCTCCATTACCCGTGCGGAAGTTGTTGAAGGGGCCAAATTGATTGGAATTCACGATTTTATTGAGCAATTGCCTGGCGGATACGACTTCAACGTTCAGGAGAGGGGAGCCACCCTTTCTTCTGGTCAGCGCCAACTGCTTTCTTTTCTCCGGGCCCTCCTTTTTAAACCTGCGATTTTGATTCTAGATGAGGCCACTTCCTCCATCGATTCCAATACCGAAAAGCTCATCCAGCATGCTACCGAAGTGCTCACAAAAGGGAGAACATCCATCGTCATTGCACACCGACTTTCCACCATACGTAAAGCACACAAAATCATCGTACTAGACAACGGAAAACTGGTCGAAAAAGGAACCCACGAAGAGCTCGTTTCTATGCAGGGGCACTACGCCAAAATGATCCAGGTTCAGCTCAAAAAAGATGGGGATTAGTTTTCTGCTTGAAAGCATGGATATTACCCGTTTGATAGTATCTTTGCGAAAAATTTCGAGGCTTTTATGCAGGTGAATAGGCTAAAATCGTTGCTGGTGGCATGTTTGGGGCTCATCTCCGTGTTGTTTATAACCCCCGTCGTAGCCAACGAAAAAGGGGGCGAGGAAAAACTCGATCCTGCGAAGCTCATCATGGAACATATCCAAGATGCGCACGATTTTCACTTCTTCACTCTGAAGAAAAAAGATGGAACTGAATTCCATGCAACCCTGCCTCTTCCCATCATCATCTACTCAAGCACAAAGGGGCTCTCATTCTTTTCTTCTTCTAATTTCCATCATGGTCATGAAGCGCACAATGGGTATCGTCTCGAGGAGGGAAAAATAGTTGCCGAAGACCCTGCTGAAAAATTTATCGACCTTTCTATCACCAAGAATGTGGTTCAAATGTTGTTGGCCCTCACCTTGCTTGTTTCACTCATGATTGGTATCGCCAATAAATACAAGAAAGGTCAGGGTATTCAAACCGCACCAAAAGGTTGGCAAAATGCTATTGAACCAGTCATCACATTTGTGCGAGATGAAGTAGCAAAGCCAAATCTTGCGGGCAAATACCAAAAGTATCTTCCATACCTTCTCACCGTTTTCTTTTTCATTTTGATTAATAACATATTTGGATTGATTCCTGGATCGGCTAACGTAACCGGCAACATTGCCTTTACAGTTGTGTTAGGAGTTGTTTCCTTTTTTGTTATTCTATTTAGTACGAATAAACATTTTTGGGGACACATTTTCTGGTATCCCGGGGTACCGGTAGTAGTGCGTTTATTGATCATGCTGCCCGTTGAACTCCTAGGTGTTTTCACCAAACCGTTTGCATTGATTGTCCGTCTTTTTGCCAACATGGTTGCAGGGCACATCATCATTTTAAGTTTTATCACATTGATTTTTATTTTCGGATCAATGAGTGCAATTGCAGGTTGGGGCTTCTCTCCTTTGTCTGTACTGTTTGCCGTTTTCATTTATCTGATTGAAATAATGGTTGCGTTTATTCAAGCGTTCATCTTCACCAACCTGACAGCAGTATTCATCGGTCAGGCATTTGAAGGGGGGCACCACGACGAAGCGCATCACTAACTTTTTTATTCATTCATAAAAACAAGTATCATGAGTCTTATGAACATTCTGCTCGACGTTAGCATTTCTCACCTAGGTGGTGCTATCGGAGCTGGACTAGCGGCAATCGGTGCTGGTATTGGTATCGGTCAAATTGGTAAAGGTGCAGTAGATGCTATTGCGCGTCAACCAGAGGCCTCTAATGACATTCGTGCAAATATGATCTTGACTGCCGCTTTTGTGGAGGGTGTTGCTCTCTTCGCGGTAATCGCAGGATTGTTGGCTGTTTTGAAAGCCTAACTTTTGCACCAAAAAACAACTGTATCCAAAGCACAGGGCGGAGGGTACAGTTCATTTTAAAAAAGTTAATACAGCAATATGGATCTTTTATTACCGGGTATAGGTTTATTGTTCTGGACTCTACTCGCATTTGGTATGGTGTTTTTCGTGCTAAGAAAATATGCATGGAAAATCATCATCGATTCGTTGAACGAACGTGAAAAGGGAATCGCCGATTCATTGGACGCTGCCAAGAAGGTGAAAGCAGAGATGACACAGTTGAAAAGCGAAAACGAAGCGCTCATGGCACAAGCCAGAGAAGAACGCTCTCAATTGTTGAAAGAGGCGAAGGAGGCAAAAGATAAGATGATCAATGAAGCCAAAGAACAAGCCAAGGCGGAAGCTGCAAAAATAATGTCTGATGCCAATGCTGCTATCCAATCACAAAAAATGGCTGCTTTAACTGAAATCAAAAATCAAATTGGAAACATGGTGATTGAAGTTTCAGAAAAAGTAATCCGCAAGCAGTTGGATAACAAAGCAGAACAAGAAAAGTATATCCAGCAAATGGCAAGTGAATTAAATCAATTTGGAAACTAATTGGTATGCGTCAAACCAAAGTAGCTCAACGGTACGCGAAAGCGATTTTTGATTTGGCAGTGGAAACTTCCAAATTGGAAGAGGTGAAAAACGATCTTGAACTGATTCAGTCTGTTCAAAACAAAGACCTTCATCTAATGTTGATGTCTCCTGTAGTGAAAAGTGAAAAGAAAATTGCCATATTCGAAGCGGTGTTTGCCAAGCATATACTTCCGCTCACGAATTCTTTTTTTAAATTGATATTTTCAAAAGGCAGGTCCATTGCCATCAACGAAATCATCGTTGCTTTTGTAGAAAAATACAGAACAGCCAAAGGAATTAAGTTGGTTGAATTGACTACCGCAACGGAAGTATCAAGTGATATAAAAGAAAAAGTTTCTAACGTATTGAAAGAGAATGCGCTCCTAAAAGGAAAGACAGTTGAACTAAAAACAAAAATAGATCCATCCATCATCGGTGGATTGATTGTTCAAGTAGAAGATAAACTTTTTGATGCCAGTATTCGCCATGATCTTCAGGTGATCAAAAAGCAGTTCATTGAAAACATGTACGTAAGTAAATTATAAAAAAGATATTCAATTAAACAGTAAGTTATGATAGAGATTAAGCCCGACGAAATATCCGCCATTCTCCGCCAACAACTCAGCAACTTCAACTCATCTGCTGATTTGGAAGAAGTAGGCTCAGTGCTTCAGGTAGGTGACGGTATCGCACGTATTTATGGTTTGAACAATGTTCAATCCGGTGAACTCGTAGAGTTTGATAATGGTGTTAGAGCCATCGCCTTGAACCTCGAGGAAGACAATGTGGGTGTGGTATTGATGGGTGAGGGAAAGGATATCAAAGAAGGATCTAAAGTAAAGCGCACGGGTAAGATTGCCTCTATCAAGGCTGGCATGGGCTTGGTTGGTCGCGTAATCAATACATTGGGCGACCCCATCGACGGTAAAGGTCCCATTGCAGGCGACCTGTATGAAATGCCACTTGAGCGCAAGGCGCCAGGGGTAATTTTCAGAGAGCCTGTAAAAGAACCGCTTCAAACCGGTATCAAGGCAATTGATGCAATGATTCCGATTGGTCGCGGACAACGTGAGTTGATCATCGGCGATCGTCAAACAGGTAAGACTGCCATTGCTATCGACACTATCATCAACCAAAAAGAATTTTACAAAGCAGGGAAGCCTGTATATTGTATATATGTAGCCATCGGACAAAAAGCATCTACGATTGCTGCAGTTATGAAGACCTTGGAAGATAACGGTGCAATGGATTATACCATCATCGTTGCAGCTTCTGCCGCAGAACCTGCTCCGCTTCAATTCTATGCTCCTTTTGCAGGTGCCGCCATCGGTGAATTTTTACGCGATACCGGTAATGCAGCCTTGATTGTATACGATGATTTATCCAAGCAAGCTGTTGCTTATCGCGAAGTATCATTGTTGTTACGTCGACCACCCGGACGTGAAGCGTATCCTGGAGACGTATTCTATTTGCACAGCCGTTTGTTGGAAAGAGCAGCGAAAGTGATCAGCAAAGACGAAGTAGCAAAGAAGATGAACGATTTGCCAACTTCCATCAAACATTTGGTAAAAGGTGGAGGTTCACTAACAGCACTTCCTATTATTGAAACACAAGCAGGTGACGTATCCGCTTATATCCCAACAAACGTAATTTCAATTACCGACGGACAGATTTTCTTGGAATCGAACTTGTTCAACGCAGGTATTCGTCCAGCGATCAACGTAGGTATCTCTGTAAGCCGCGTGGGTGGTAATGCGCAGATCAAGTCGATGAAGAAAGTATCTGGTACATTGAAGTTGGATCAGGCACTCTATCGTGAGATGGAAGCCTTCTCTAAATTCGGTGGCGACTTGGATGCTGCAACAAAATCTGTTTTGGACAAAGGTGCACGTAACGTAGAAATCCTCAAGCAGGGGCAATATCAACCTGCTGCAGTTGAAAAACAGGTAGCCATTATTTATCTTGGTACCCAAGGATTGTTGAGGGATGTCCCTGTTAGATCTGTAAAAGATTTTGAAGAACAATTTTTGTTGGAAATGGAATCAAAGCATCCGGAAATTCTTGCTGAATTCAAGAAGGGAAATCTTCCTGAAGATGGCATCAAGAAGATGACGGATTTGGCCAAGAACATTATGGCGCAATACAAATAAATCAACTCAATGTATAGTTATAAAGGCCTGGAATTCTCCAGGCCTTTTTCTTTTGCCTAGATTCTTCAAAAGAGCTACATTCATTTTGTAAAATATTGCATATGAAAAAATTACTCTTTTTGTTGATGCTTTCTTTATCGGCGATAGCTGCATCAGCTGCAGTACGTCTTCCAGCTATTATTGGCTCGCACATGGTACTGCAACAAAAATCAAAAGTAAAATTTTGGGGTTGGTCGTCTCCTGCTGAAAAAGTTACTGTGCAAGTGGGATGGGATACAACCAGTTATAGTGTAACAGCTTCAAGAGGTGCACGCTGGGTAGCAGAAATCAATACCCCTGCTGCAGGCGGGCCTTACACTATAAAAATAAAAGCAAGCAATGAAATCGTACTCGAAGATGTGCTGATTGGAGAGGTTTGGGTTTGCGGTGGACAAAGCAACATGGAATGGAGTGCTGATCAGGGATTGAAGCAATCCAAAGAAGAATCACCTCAAGCTACTAACAAAAGTATTCGTTTTTTTTACGTACCGAAATCGACTTCCTCTACTCCTCAAGATGATGTAAGCGCTCAATGGGTCGTGTGCAATCCAGAAGACATGCTGCATTTTAGTGCCATCGGATATTTCTTTGGTAAACAACTCAATGCTGCCACAGGATTTCCAGTTGGGTTGATCAATAGCAATTGGGGCGGAACGCCTGCAGAGGTGTGGACGCCCTCTGAAGTAGTGCAGAATGATCCAGATTTGCGTTCAGCTGCAGAAAAACTTACTCCTACACAATGGTGGCCTCATATCCGAGGAGAAGCATACAACGCCATGATATATCCACTCACAAACTTTGAAATTGCAGGTACTATCTGGTACCAGGGTGAGAGTAACGTGGGAACGCATTATGCTTACAAGAGATTATTTACTCAAATGATTGAGAGTTGGAGAAAAGCATGGAATAAAAACTTTCCATTTTATTTTGTACAGATTGCTCCGTATGCATACGGAGATAATCATATCAATGGTGCATTCTTGAGGGAAGCACAAACACAAGCGGCATCTTTTCAAAAAACCGGAATGGTCGTAGTGAGTGATTTGGTAGATAATGTAAAGGATATCCATCCAACTTTGAAAAAGGAAGTAGCTGCACGGTTGGCGAATTATGCGTTAGCAGAAACCTATGGCGTAAAGGGCTTGAGTTATAAAAGTCCTGTCTATGCTTCACATGCTGTTGAAAAAAATAAGATCAGAATTCAATTTGATAATCTAGCTACAACCCTTGTAGCAAAAGGTGGTGAACCCACTGATTTTTATATTGCTGGTGCCGACGGAGTTTTTGTTCCTGCCAAAGCGGTTATTGAGGGCAAGACAGTAGTTGTTTCAAGCAGAAATGTAAAAGAACCGGTGGATGTTCGTTTTGGGTTTACAAATACAGCAATGCCGAATCTATTTTCAGCGGAGGGATTGCCTGTGAATTTGTTCAGGACAGATAAATAGAAAAGGGAGGAGGCCTCCTCCCTTTGAATTAATAGAACTTGGTTACCCCTGGTACAGCAACATTGTATCTGCCGTTTTCATCCGGCAATGATTTAGGCAATGTATCCCATGTATAGGCGCTTGGTTGTAAGTTGAGTCCGCAGTTCAGTGCTTTGTCCCACTCTACTACTTGTCCGCTGTAGGTAGCCATTCTTCCCAATATGGAGGTCATGGTACTTTTTGCGCCGTTCTCTGCATCTGCAAATTTGTATTCGCCATTTGCAATTGCTGCAAATAATTCTACGTGCTCGTTTTGATAGGGTTCGTTTTCCTGCTTCTTGTCGAATTGATACAAAATAGTTCCCTTGTGGTCTCGAATGTTAGCTGCTCCACAAAAGATTTTTCCTTTTGTTCCAACTAGGAGTTCGTCTACTTTGGCAGAGGTCTTTGGAATATGACGGCATTGGCTGTTCAGGATAGAACCATCAGCATAGTGGAATTCTACAAAGTGATGGTCAAAAATTTCACCATGGTCCTTACCATTTCTAACTTGTCTGCCACCGAAACCCTGTGCTTTTACGGGATAGCCGCCCTTGAACCAGTTGATGACATCAATGTTGTGAATATGCTGCTCATTGATATGATCGCCGCAAAGCCAGTTGAAATAATACCAATTGCGCATCTGGTATTCCATCTCTGTTTGTCCGGGCTTCCTCGGATTTACCCATACACCATCATTGTTCCACCATGCTTGGGCAGAGGTAATATCTCCGATCATATCTTTTCTCTTAAACAGTTCTCTGTATGAATTCTGATAGTGCCGTTGAAGTCCAACTACTACATTCAGTTTTTTTGATTTTGCAATTGCTGCAGCTGCGAGTACTTTTTTTACACCCTCTGGATCTGTAGCCACCGGCTTCTCCATAAAAATATGTTTGCCTTGGTTGACGGCCTCTTCAAAATGAATGGGTCTGAAACCTGGAGGTGTGGCAAGGATAACAACATCTGCCAATGGGATAGCCTTCAAATACGCATCAAAGCCAACAAATTTTCTTTCTTCCGGAACGTCGATCATGCTTTTCACCGATCCTTTTACACCTGCATCAGATAAATCTTCTGCTGTAATATTTTTGTAACAACTGTCAAGTCTGTCGCGAAAGGCATCAGCCATTGCAACTAATTTTACATTTTGTTTACTCTGCAATGCTTGTAATGCAGCACCAGTGCCTCTTCCGCCACACCCAATGAGGGCAATCTTAATGACGTCGTTGGCGCCAGAAAAATAATTTGCATTTGACATAAGTGGTGCAGCAATTATTCCGCTGGTGATGATTCCGCCTTGTTTTACAAATTCACGGCGACTGTTTTGTTGATTGGGCAAGTTGTTTTGCATCGTTGTTGGTTTATGTGTTAGTTACCTAAGTACAATTTATATATTTTTTCGGCTTCTTCCCGTGTTGGTTGGTTCACCGGACAAACAATTCTAAATCCAACGAACATCCCGTCTGTCAACCACCACCTGCTCTTGGGTAGTTGAGGATCTCTTTTGTTCCAACTAACATCTGAAAATTGCCTGGAGCTGGAAAACAATTTTTTTGCATCGTCCATGTAAGAGCCGCCTCTGATAGTCCTTGGATACCTGGAGGCAGGTAGTATCATTTTATCATTTTCTCCGTCTTTCGTTTTTTTAAGGTACTCTGCATCGTATTGATCCATGGTCCATTCCGCCACATTTCCCAGCATGTCATAAAGCCCCCAGGGATTTGGTTTTTTCGATCCCACTTTTTGGTATTTACCGTTGCTATTTGTTTTGAACCAGGCAAATTGAGAAAGCTTTGAAGCATCGTTTCCAAAAAAATAGTTGGTATTGGTTCCTGCTTTGCAGGCATATTCCCATTCAGCTTCTGTCGGAAGTCTGTAGAAAATTCCTGTTTTTTCATAGAGCCAGCGGCAAAACATCATTGCTCCATCCACGCTCATGCTGTTTACGGGGTATCCGCCTTCTTTGCCCATATTCCAACTCAAGTCGATGTATTGTGCTGTAGGCCTGGTTACTGCATCTACTTTTGAGCCTTGGGAAGTTTCTTCGTCTTTATAAAACGCATCGAATTGATCGTGTGTAATTTCAAAAGCGCCGATCCAAAAAGGGGAGATGGTTATTTTTTTTGCAGGTTTCTCCGAAGGGGAAGCCGAAAGATTATTTCCCATTGTAAAAACTCCGCCAGGGAGTTCAATCATTTTAATTTGTTGATTCGAACCTGGTAAGGGTATTTCCTTTGATTGAAAGGGTTGAGCTATCATCGACGCGCAACTAAAAAACAAACATACTACTACAACAAATTTCTTCACTGCTGCTGATTTGATGCAATTTTAAGTAAATTGTTACAAGTTATTGGTTGTTTACAAAAAAAATGCTCATATGGAAAGAAGAGGGTTTCTAAAGAATTCATCGCTTGCAAGTTTAGCCATGTTCCCTGGATTAACCGGAAGTGCACAAGCGGTTGCAGAAAAACCATTCAATTTAAGCTATGCATTTCACGATGGTATGTTTGCTAACCATGCTGGAAAGGATTTCATCGATCAAATAAAATTTGCTCACGATCAAGGATTTAATGCGATTGAGGATAATGGAATGATGTCTCGCACCCCAGAGATGCAATCAAAAATCGGCGAAACACTTGCCAAGTTGGGTATGCGCATGGGTGTTTTTGTAATCACATCCGATAACTGGCATTGGAAAACAAGTTTAGCAACTGGTAAACAGGAGTTCAAAGATCTTATTGTCAAAGACTGCAACAAAGCAATCGAAGTAGCAAAGCGATGCAATGCAAAATGGGCAACCGTTGTTCCAGGTAATTACGATCGCTCGCTTCCATTGGATATACAAATGTCGAATGTAATCGAAGGCCTGCGCTTAGGTACGGAGGTGCTCGAAAAAGCTGGACTGGTAATGGTTTTGGAGCCCTTGAGCGACAATCCTGATTTATTTTTACGTCACTCAACACAAACCTACATGGTGTGTAAAGCAGTGAACAGCCCTTCCTGTAAGATTTTATTTGACATGTATCACATGCAAAGAAACGAGGGAGATATCATCAAAAATATGGATCGTTGTTGGGAAGAAATTGGGTACCTGCAAATTGGCGACAATCCAGGAAGAAACGAGCCAACAACCGGAGAGATGAATTACAAAAACATTTTCAAGCACATTTATAACAAAGGCTACAAAGGAATTCTTGGAATGGAACACGGAAATTCCATCAAAGGAAAAGAAGGGGAGCTCGCTCTGATAAAGGCATACAGGGAATCGGACAGCTTTCTTTAAAGCTTGATTCCGAGGGAAATGCCTGCTCTCACACCTGCCCAAGGACCATCCAAGTTTAGTTTCACACTATTGGAAGTTACTACCGATGTTGCAGTGGTCATAGGAATGGATACATTGTTCAATGCATCTCTAATGGATGTTTGTTCCTGTGCACTTAACGTAAATGTAGATACTCCATTTAATGATCCTTTGCCTGAACCGTAATGTGGTCCGATGATCTGCCAATCCAAACAAATGTGTTTGCCAAGCGACCATTGAGCACCAAACAACAAACCAACTGTAGAGCTTTTTAAGTCACCCGAAAGACTGATATTGTCTGTTCCGCCTCCTGTTTTAGCGAATTCTATTTTCACGCCTTCTCCATGAAAACTGCCCATTCTTGCGAAGGGGGCAATATAGAATCCTCTACCATATCCTTTCTTGCCGGGGTACCACCTTATTTCTGGAGTGATGGCTGAATTAGAAAGCAATAGTTGGTCCAATGTTTTTTTCATATCAGCGTCTCCATTAGACAATGAAATGATGTTGTCTTTTAATGGTACTCCTCCGAGCGGCATAAACCTGTAACCAAGTGCAATCGAGATTCTTTTTGAAAGTACTCTTTCAAATTGCAAGCCATAATTCGATAAAGGGAGAGCCGTCAGATTTACTTTGAAAAGATTTTTTTTGGGAAGAGCAGCTGCCTGCTTTTGTTCCTGTGCAGAAAGGAGTTGAACAGAAATCAATAGTATGATGGATGAAAATATCTTCAAGAAATGCGTTTTCATATATATCCTTTTCTTGAAGGTATGTAAAATAAAATTTACTCTTCTATTTTTTCATCCACTGCATTGGCAACTACATGGGCGGAGATTTTCTTCAACGGATTTTTTCTAGTATCGCTGTACTCATTTCTGGTATCGAAAATATCAATTGCCGAAAAAACTGCTGCTCTGAACGAGGATTCATCTGCAAGGTTTTTACCAGCAATGTCTAAGGCAGTTCCGTGATCCGGTGATGTGCGGATGACAGAAAGTCCGGCAGTAAAATTGGTTCCTTCACCCAATGCGAGTGATTTAAAAGGAATCAATCCTTGATCATGGTACATGGCCAAAACCGCATCAAATTTTTCGTGGTTGCCTCTGGCGAAGAAAGCATCGGCGCTGTAAGGACCCATCACTATGCAGTCATTCTTTTTTGATTCCAGTACGGCAGGTCGTATGATTTCTTTCTCTTCTTTTCCTACCAATCCCTCATCTCCTGCGTGTGGATTCAGCCCTAATATTGCTATGCGTGGGCGCTCTACTCCAAAGTCTTTGATCAAACTGTTTTTGAGGATTTGTATCTTCTTGATGATTTGTTCTTTACTTATATTTTTTGCAACATCCATGATGGCAAGATGTTCTGTTAGCAGAGCTACTCGCATGTTTTCTGCGATCATCAGCATCAATACATCGTCGGCATTCATTACCTCTTTAAGGTAGGGTGTATGTCCGGTGAAATTGAATTCACTGCTTTGCATAGTGAATTTGTTCAGCGGCGCTGTTACCAGAGCGTCAATACTTTTTTCTTTCAATGCTTTTACTGCAGCTTGCAATGATTTTACTCCGTATTTTCCACCTGTCTCGGTCATTTGACCTGGTTGAATATCAACGTCTTCTTCCCAAACGGTAAATATGTTGAGTTGTTTTGGATTGGCTTTTGAAATTTCTTTTATGTTGGAATAATTCAAGGTATTTTCCGGGATCAATTTCTTGTAGAAATTCATCGCTTTATTGGATGCAAATACAACAGGTGTACACAATTCGAGGATTCTGCTGTCGGAAAAAGTTTTGATGATAATTTCTATACCGATTCCATTCAAATCGCCAACCGAAACTCCAATCACCGGTCTTTTTTGTACACTCATGGGTTGCATTACTTTAAGCGACAAAGGTAGGAAGAATGGGGCATCTTTACCTTAATTTTGCAATCTCATGTTTACGCTTAAAAAATCGCTGGGCCAGCATTTTCTCAAGGACGAGTCTATTTCAGAACGAATCGTGGCCGTCTTGCAAGCTCATCCTTTTTCTAGGTTATTGGAGGTGGGTCCGGGTGGCGGTGCGCTGACAAAGTATTTGTTGAATATTCCATCGATTGAATTCAAGGTTGTAGAAATTGATAAAGAAAAAATTGATTTTCTTTCTACAACATTTCCTGCTTTACAAGGTCATATACTGGAAGGAAGCATTTTAGAAATTCCCTGTCCCTTTCAGGAAAAGTTTACAGTAATAGGAAATTTTCCATACAACATATCTACTCAAATTGTTTTCAGGATCATAGAATGGCGTACACATGTTGAAACAATGATAGGAATGTTTCAAAAAGAAGTTGCACAAAGAATTTGTGCATCTCCAGGATCTAAAGAGTATGGAATATTGAGTGTGCTTACACAGGCCTACTATAAAACAGAATATCTCTTTGATGTTGATGAACAAGCGTTTAACCCGCCACCTAAAGTGAAGAGTGGCGTCA
>JAURIR010000059.1 GCA_030832645.1 Chitinophagales bacterium
TCTCGTTTCTGAATGCCTTTCCCACTTGAGCAATTCCGAAGGGAATCTTCATGCGGGCTGTTTTCTGCACATTCAAAAAGTTTACGAAAATACCCTGGGCAGTTTCAGGGCGCAAGTAGATTTCATTTGCCTCTTCTGCTACCGATCCAACTTGTGTAGAAAACATCAAGTTGAACTGTCGGACATCTGTCCAATTGCAGGTACCGCTCACCCCACACTTTATATTATTTGTGTCAATTAATTGCTTCAGTCCTTCAAAATTGCTGGCTGCTAACAATGCATCCATATCGGCAAGTAACTTTTCTGCTTCTGATTGTTTGCCTGCTTTGGCCCAATCGTCGGCAGTAGCTTCCAACAAATGATCTACCCGGTATCTTTTTTTAGAGTCTTTGTTATCAATCATCGGATCGCTGAAATTATCAATGTGCCCTGATGCCTTCCAGGTGGTGGGGTGCATAAAAATAGCACTATCGATCCCAACAATATTATCGTGCATCCTGGTCATTTCGTTCCACCAGGATTCTCTGATATTTTTTTTCAATTCACTGCCCCAGGGACCATAATCGTACACAGCGCTGAGTCCATCGTATATTTCACTGGATTGAAACACAAATCCATATTCCTTTGCATGGGAAATGATTGCTTGAAATGTATGTTGATCATTGATAATCATAGGCCGCAAAGGTAAGCATTAGCCTTTTAGTTTTTCATTTTCCTGATGACGCTGTGCATCGCGCGTTGTCTTCTTTTCTAAATTCTGCTGAAGGGCTTTGTCGAGGTCGACACCGGTTTGATTGGCAAGACAAATCAATACCCATAAAACATCTGCCATTTCATCAGCCAGATGGGCGTCGGATTCATTTTTTTTGAAGGACTGATCGCCGTATTTTCTGGCCATGATGCGCGCTAGCTCTCCAACTTCTTCTGTTAGAATTGCCATGTTGGTGAGTTCGCTGAAATACCTCACACCAATCGTCTTGATCCAATCATCAACTTTTTGTTGCGCTTCTTGAATTGTCATTATTCTTTATTTTTTGTGTCGATAGTAATTGTAACTGGTCCGTCGTTTACTAATTCAACTTTCATATCTGCACCAAAAATACCTGCTGCTACTGGCTTTCCCATTTCGTCGGAAAGTTGTTGTTTGAATAGTTCATAGATCGGAATGGCATGATCTGCTTTGGATGCACGAATATATGAAGGACGATTCCCCTTTTTTGTGGAGGCATGCAGCGTAAACTGACTAACCGCCAATATTTCTCCTCCGATATCTTTCACAGAAAGATTCATTACTCCGTTCTCATCGTTAAAGATTCGAATCTGTGTGATTTTACCTACCAACCATTCTACATCGTCCGATTGATCAGCATCTTCTATACCAACCAATACCAATAATCCATTTCCAATGGAACCAACTACTTTGTGCTCCACGGTTACTTTTGCATGAACAACCCTTTGAATCACTACTCGCATGAAAAATTAATTATAATTGAAGTTATCAAATACTGATGAGACGGAGATTATCTTTCACAAACGCCATCACTATTCGAGCATCCGTCTTACATTTGAGAAAATATTTGAATTTTGGCAGGCATCAAACAACTGGCAAATCAAACAGCATGGTACGGCCTCAGTAATATCATTGGTCGTTTCATTAACTACCTGCTCACTCCCCTTCTCACCAGCATCTATGCTCCAGCTGAGTACGGAGATATCTCATTGCTTTTTGCCATAGCTGCTTTCCTGAATATTGTTTTTACCTATGGAATGGAAACTTCTTATTTCAGGTTCACCCAATTGGAAAAAGAAAGCAACGTATTCAATAATGCTTTTACGAGCTTGTTAGGAACGACTGTACTCTTCTCCATCCTCTTGATTCTCCCCTCCGAGCAGATAGCAAATTATTTGGAGCTACACGGACACAAGGAATTTATTTTATATGTAATTGGAATCGTTGCCTTGGATACGCTTTCGGTACTTCCATTCTCTAAATTGAGACAAGAAGGAAGACCAAGAAAGTTCGCCTTCATTAAAATCACTAACATTCTAGTAAATGTCTTGCTGGTGATTTTCTTTCTTCAAATTTGTAAACCTGCTTTTGAAGAAGGGAAAAATAATCTATTTGCACATCTGTATTCCCCACAAATTGGTATTGGATATGTTTTTGTTGCACAATTAATAGCCAGTGCACTCACTTTTATATTGTTATGGAAAGAATGGAAGAGTTATCAATTCTCGTGGGATGCAAAACTTTTCAAAGAAATATTTATTTACTCAACTCCGCTTATCATTGTTGGATTCGGAGGAATGATCAATGAAACAATTGATCGATTCATGATTATTCAACGCTTCAGCGGTTCAGTGGAAGCTGCTAAAACAGCAAATGGCATCTACAGTGCCAATAACAAACTGGCCATTCTGATTGTGATATTTATCCAAACCTTTAGGATGGGTGCAGAACCCTTCTTCTTTAAAACCTCTACAAAGGAGGATGCTCAAAAAACCTATGCCAGAATTATGCATCTTTTTATCATCGCCTGTTGCTGTTGTTTTCTGGGGGTGGTGCTTTTTCTCGATGTGTGGAAATACTTTATGGGAGTAAGGAAGAATCCGGCATATATGGAGGGCCTGTACATCGTTCCAATGCTCATGATTTCAAAAATATTCTTAGGCATTTATTACAATCTATCTATTTGGTACAAGCTTACAAATAAAAATACCATGGGGGCATTGATCACGATGATTGGTGCTGGAGCAACCATCCTAATCAATTACTTATTGATTCCTTCCATGGGATACGTTGCATGTGCTATAGCGAACCTTGTATGTTATGGACTGATGATGCTGATCAGTTTGTGGCAGGGAAATAAATATTATCCCATTCCATATAAATGGTCAAAGAGTATGAGTTACCTAGCCTTCGCATATTGCATCTATATACTGCACCATTGGATACGATCTAGCGGAACCTCTGTAGCCATGCTGCATTCCATCGGATTAGGTTTAGCAGGACTTTTTATATTTGCAGTCTTGCAATTTGAAAAAGAAGAGATGAAAAAAATCCCTTATTTAAATAAATTATACGGAAAATAGATTTGGTTTAGGCACTGATAAATGGATTGTGTTTTTTTTCATGGCCTATGGTAGTTGGAATTCCATGGCCAGGATACACAATGGTTTCATCGGGTAGCACATAGAGCTTTTTACGAATACTATCTGATAATACATCGGGGTTGCCACCAGGCAAATCAGTTCTGCCCACACTCTCCCTGAACAATACATCTCCTGCAATTAATAAATCATTGGTCTTTGAATAAAAGCTTATGCTAGCGGGTGAATGCCCGGGGGTAAATAAAATATCCAACCGATCGTTACCCAATTGAAGGGGCATGGATTCATCTAAAAAATGAAGGGCACCCTGGTAATTATCAAAAGGAAGATTCCACATCAATCCACTTGTAGGAGCCATCTCCAATACTTTTTGTTCTCCTTGGTGAATATGCAACTCCAAGCCGTATTCCTCATGGATAAATTTATTACCAAAAACATGGTCCAAATGACAGTGGGTATTGACAAGAAGAGAAGGCTTGAGTTGTTTTTTAGAGATAAAGGAAGCAAGCTGCTGACGCTCTGCATCTGTATAACAGCCTGGGTCTATAATGATACACTGATCAAGATCATTGTAAACCAAATAGGTGTTCTCCTGGAGGGGGTTGAATTGAAAAATTTTAACGTTTAACATTGAGTTTATTTCTGGGCTAAATACGTTATTTTGTATACTCATGCAAAGGTACCCAATCATTTGAATAGAACCACCATGCGTCGATTCAGACTCCTCATATCCATTTTATTTTTTTCAGCATTATTTGCAAATGCGCAAGTAAGCACAGTTGAATATGGAAGGAACAGGGTGCAATACAAGCAATTGAAATGGACCTATTACCAGACAAGAAATTTCAATACGTATTATTATGATGGCGGCAATCAATTGGCAAAATTTACCGCACAGGTTGCAGAAGAAGAATTGACTGAGATTGAAGAATTTATTGAGTACGGTTTACAGCGAAGAGCAAATATTGTTATCTACAACAGCTTCACCGATTACAAACAGTCGAATATTGGATTAGGAATTGATTGGCAGAATACCGGCGGTGTTACCAAGTTGGTAAACAACAAAATCATTCTTTACTATGATGGCAACTTGAATCACTTGAAAACAAGTATACGCCAGGGAATCGCCAAGGTATTGGTAGAGAATTTATTGTTCGGGGATGACCTGGGTGAATTTGCAAGCAATCAGGCCTTATTGGACCTGCCAAAATGGTTGACCGATGGGTATGTTTCGTATGTCGGTGAAGAGTGGAGCCCCGCATTGGACGATAAATTAAAATCGGCTATGTTATCGGGTAAGTACAAAACATTTTATCAGTTTGCATTTAAAGATCCCGTTTTTGCTGGTCATGCATTCTGGAAATTTATTGCAGATCATTACAAGAAAGAAAGTGTAACCTACTTTTTATACCTCTCCAGAATATACAAGAGCTTGAATACGGCGAGCATCAAGGTATCCAAGAAAAGATTCAAGGATCTACTGAAAGAGTTCATGCAAACCGAATCGGACAAGTACCTGGCAGATCTTAGAGGAAGAAGAAATCAGCCAAGAGGAAATGTTGTAGCGATTGAAACGGTAAAACCAAAAGTTGATTATTACAGGTTTCAGGCCAATCCAATAGCCAGGAACAATACCTATGCAATGGTAGAGTACAAAAAAGGTATTTATAAAGTTGTTTTCGAGGACCTATCTGAGAAAAGAAAAATACTCTTGAAAGCAGGTATTTTAAATAACCAAGATGAGTTGAATCCAAACTACCCTCTATTGGCTTGGGATTCTAAAGGTTCCCGTTTATTGGTATTGTATACCGAAGAGGGTAAAATAAAAATGTTTATCTACGATGCTGTTTCTAGGTACAAGGCAGTCAAGCAGGTATTGGATGGATTTCAAATGATTCAAGATGCGAAATTCATGTTGGATAACAATACCCTGATTTTGAGTGCTGTTAAAAATGGGCAGTCAGATATTTTTGTATATAAAGTTGATGAGCAGAGGGTTGAGCAAATCACCAACGACGTATACGACGATCTAGATGCATCCTTTGTGGCATTCCCCAACAAAACAGGAATCATCTTTGCATCCAATCGACCTACAGGTAATGCTCCAAAATCAGATACTGCGATCGCATCCAGAAATCACTTCAATATATTTTTGGTAGACAACTGGACGAAAAGCGATTTCAGACAAATCACTCAGTTGACCAACCAAAAATACGGACAGGCAAGGTTTCCGTTGCAGTACAATGTAAACCATTTCACGTTTGTAAGTGATGCAAATGGAATTGGAAACAGGTACGCCGGATTTTTCTCTACCAAAAGAGATGGGCTCGATACTATTTATAAAGTTGGCGATGAATATTTGAGAAATCCCGTTCCAAAAGAATTGGATTCCACACTCAAGGCATTCAAAAAAAGCGAGCCGGATTCCATTGGATACATCTCCATTTCAAAAGACAGTACCTATGTATTCCCCATCACCAACTACGAAAGTGGCTTACAAGAAAGCAGAGGAGCTGGCGACAACAACCTCGTTAGTGAAGTGAGGCAGGAAGGCGACATGAAGTTTCTTTATAAACTTAAAGTGAACGATGTGGCGCTGATGAGAAGAAACGTAAATGCAAGGCCAACGGCCTACATCAAAAAATTGATGGAGGACGAAAGAAAACTTCAAAATCAAGCCATTCAAGTTCAACAAACACTGACACAGACTTCCGGAGAGGTGAAAAAGGCTTCCCTCTTTCAAACCGAGTTTGCCGAAGAGAGCAATGACAGCTTGAGGCCTCTTACAGACGAAGCTGCAACTTCCACAAGAGTCGATTACCTAAAAAATTCTAAGCAATTTGATTACAAGTTGAAATTCGGATCCGATTATGTAGTCTCAGGTTTCAATAACTCTGTACTTGTCAATCGTTTTCAGCCCTTTGGTGGAGGATCAGGTCCCATTTACCTCTCCAACTCTAACAATCTGAACGGAATTTTACGAATGGGGATTTCTGATTTGATGGAAGACAAAAAATTCATTGGCGGTTTCAGAATGGCCACCAATTTAAAAGACAACGATTATTTAGCATCGTATCAGAATCTTAAAAAACGCTATGATTGGGGACTGACCTATTACAGAAGCAATCAACAATACTATCCAATATTTAGACCGGATGATATAAAATCGCAACTGAACAACAAGCTTGCTTCCAACTTATACCAATTGAATGTTAGCTACCCTTTGAACGAAGTAAAAAGTATAAGAGCAATGATTGGTTTCAGAACCGATCGGGTTACCATTCTCTCAGATGGAAATTACAACCCTTCATTGACCATGTCTGACAGCGTTTTAAAATACGCATTGGTAAAGCTGGAATATGTTCATGACAATACCTTAAATCCCACTCTGAATATTTGGAATGGTTTACGCTATAAAATATACGGTGATATAAATTCTCGTGTGGTAAGCAGTAACCAAACCGGAAAATACATGATCAATGTGGGAACAGATGCCCGTTACTATTTCCCAATCCACAGAAATTTCATTTGGGCTGTGAGAGCCGCTGCCGACTTCTCTTGGGGAACACAAAAGCTTATATACTATCTGGGTGGAGTAGAAGGATGGTTGAATCCCAAATTCAATCAAAATATCTCACCTGCGCCAGATGTTGATTATGCATACCAAACACTTGCATTGAATTTAAGAGGGCACCAGCAAAATATTGCCAACGGAAACAATAATATTGTTTTGAACTCAGAATTCAGGTTCCCAATTTTTACCACCTTGCTAAACAGGCCTATCAACAATGCCTTTCTCAGAAACTTGCAACTCCTCCAATTTACAGATCTTGGAACTGCATGGAACGGAAAATTTGATAAGGTTCAACGCCCTACAAATGTCTACGGCAATGGAACAAATGTGCAAGTCAATGTAAAAACGGGCGGTATTGGTCCCTTTGTAGGAGGATATGGCTTCGGCGCAAGAAGTACAGTATTGGGATATTTCTTGAGAGTAGATGCAGGATGGCCAATGGGTACAATCTTCAAAGGAAAACCATACTGGTATTTTGCATTGGGACTCGACTTCTAAAAGATTTTCCACCATTTTTAGTAGAAAAATCCTCTTTACTAGAGTAAGGATTACAAGTACAGCAACAATCGGATTACTAAGTTCGATCCTTGAACAGCACAGTTCGTATTCTTAAAAACATCCCCTTTCTAAGAGTCCTTTTATTTTTTATAACAGGAATCTTACTGGACCAATTTTTTACATTGGATGCCAATGTGGTAAAAAGGCTTCATCTGTGTTCCATTGCAATAATTATTCTTTTTTCGTTTTTAAGTATTGAATATAAATGGAAATACAGCTCCTTACTATCCGTCTCCCTGCTAGTTTATCTTGTATCACTCGGAAGTTTGAGAAATAGATCAAGTACTGCAATCCATGAAAAGAATCTACCCTTACAGGGCACAACGATTATAAAAGTAATAGAGATTAAAAAACCAACACCAACCGGTAAAAAGTACGTAACAGAACTGTTTCAACGGATAAAAAAAGGATGGACCTATAAAGGCAAGGGATATGTTTATGCTTCCTACAACATACACCCACTTAAAATTGGTGATGTATTGGTTACACGAACAGAAATAAAGCCAATTAAGGATCTGCACAATCCGGGCGAATTTAATTTCAAACGTTACAGCGAACTGAATGGAATTTTTTATAGCTGTACTATTAACAATGAATATAACTGGTATTTGCTTGGAGACGACCTTTCCATAATAGAGCGATCTATTCTTACCATTCGATGGTACATAATAAATAAACTTCAGCGATTCATTCTATCCCCTGATACCAGAGGAATGGCAGAGGCAATGTTGATTGGTTATAAAAACGATCTGGATGATACCATCAATCAAAGCTATGCCAATGCCGGGGTGAGCCATGTGATCGCCATTTCTGGTATGCACTTAGGAGTAATTTATTTCATGATCAATTATCTATTCGGACTCTTGTTCAAGAAAAGGAGTGTTCACTTCGTTTCGCTACTGATCACTTTGCCCTTCCTCTGGATGTTTTCATTTGTCACGGGTGCTTCTGCCTCTGTGATGAGAAGTGTAATTATGTACAGCTTCATCATTTTGAGCAATGCTTTCACAAAACACAATAATGCGTTGAATTCCTTACTGGGAGCTGCCTTTTTCATGTTGGCCTTTCAACCCGACATCATGTATGACATTGGATTCCAGCTGAGTTTTGCAGCAGTATTGTCCATTGTATGCTTTTACGCAGCAATAAAGAAAAAAGTATATGTACATAATAAATTATTGAAATTTGGATGGGAGCTCGTAGCCGTTTCACTATCGGCGCAAATCTTGACAACGCCATTGATCATTTATCATTTTCAGAAAATTGCCTCCTACTCTCTCTTAAACAATCTCTTAATTGTTCCTCTTTCTACTATCGCATTGATAACGGAAATCGCTTTATGTCTTTGCCCTTTTGAATGGTTATCCATTCATGTATTTACACCTGTTATTTGCAAGACCATAACTTTCATGAATAGCTTTACTTCATCGATGAATAAAGTTCCCTTTTCAATAATAGAAACTCCTGTTTTAGAATGGTATCAGGTGGTATTATTTTCCCTTTTAGCCTACTGTTTGGGAATATTTTTTTCGAATCCGGGTAAGGTTAGTTTTTCTATGCTCTTACTCATCACTTTCGCTGTATCGATTAATATAGTGTATGAAAAGATCGCCCGCAAAGAGATTCATCAAATTATTTTGCTGCGATCTAGCAAATTTGGATGTTTGGTGCATCGCCACGGAGAACAAGCAATGATTTATCTATCTGGGAATTGGAAAGAGCACAAAATTAGTTTGGCCGAACAGATGCATCAACTTTCTAAAAGTCTGCACATTGATGAAGTTGATATACTAGATATGGGGCAATCCCCCAAGTTGATCTACCCTAGCTCCCAAACAGGCGCCATCCTCCTGAACGCTGGTGCTCTAAAAGGAGCCGAACTCCATAAATTGCTTCAAAAAAAGAGTCAGCTGTTTCTTGATGGAAGTACTAAACTGTGGAAAATTAGGCAGTGGAAGAAAGATCCACAAAACTTACATTTGCGATTCTTACACACGGCAGAAATGGGTCCGATTTTCCTCGATTGTCGCGATTTTCATTACCGCTCCGTAAAAAATCACTTCGATGCAAAAAAAGATCCGCTCAGCACTCATTTCGGTATTTTATAAAGACGGCCTTGAGCCTTTGGTTCGACTATTACAAGAAAAGGGAGTAGCCATTTATTCTACAGGCGGCACACAAGAGTTCATTGAAAAACTTGGATTGGAATGTATTCCAGTAGAGTCTGTAACAGATTATCCATCTATTTTGGGAGGAAGGGTAAAAACACTTCATCCAAAGATATTTGGAGGTATTCTGGGAAGGAGAGCAGTTCAACAAGACCTGAATGAAATGAAGGAATACGAGATTCCTGAAATTGATATGGTTATTGTTGATCTTTACCCGTTCGAAGAAACAGTAGCTCAAACCACTGAAGAAAAATTGATTATAGAAAAAGTAGATATTGGTGGTCCTTCAATGATCAGAGCGGCTGCAAAAAATTTCAGCGATCTTTTTGTGATTGCCTCCAAAACTGATTATGCACAAGCCATAGAAATTCTTTCTCAGCAAGACGGCAGTACATCGCTTGAACAAAGAAAATCTTTCGCTGCCAAGGCCTTTGAAATTGTGGCACATTATGATTTTGCGATTTCAAACTATTTCAACGGAAGCAACGGACAATCCTTTCTATATGCCGTGGGAAACCCTCATGTCATGCGATATGGAGAGAACCCCCATCAAAAAGGTATATTCTATGGACAGCTCAACGAGCTATTTACCCAACTGAACGGAAAAGAACTTTCCTACAATAACCTGGTGGATGTGGATGCAGCAATGCACTTGATTCATGAATTCAAGGACGAGAAGGATATTACGTTTGCGATCATTAAACATACCAATGTTTGTGGGATAGCCTCGAGAAAAACTACTGCCGATGCCTGGAAATCAGCATTGGAGGGTGATCCGGAGAGCGCATTCGGGGGAGTATTGGTTTGCACCAGTACAATTGATGCCACAACTGCTAACTTGATCAATGAAATTTTCTTTGAAGTGTTGATTGCTCCCGCATACGACGAAGCCGCTTTACAAATATTAACCAGTAAGAAAAATAGAATTCTCTTAGAACAGAAAAAAGACCTGTCTATCGGCATGCAATTCAAATCGATCTTAAATGGGGTACTTACTCAGGAACACGACATGGGAAACTTTGCTGGATGGGAAGAAGTAGGTGGAAGAAATACAACACCTCAAGAAAAAGAGGACTTGATTTTTGCCAATAAAGTTTGCAAGCATTTGAAGTCGAATGCGATTGCACTTGCAAAAAATAAACAATTGATTGGAAAAGGCTGCGGTCAAACATCCCGCATTGATTCACTGAGACAGTCAATCGAAAAGGCAAAGCAATTTAATTTTGATCTTACAGGTGCTGTACTGGCTAGTGACGCATTTTTCCCCTTCGATGATTGTGTAAAAATGAGTCATGCCGAAAACATAGCAGCCTTCGTACAACCCGGGGGATCTATACGAGACAAGGACTCTATTGAATACTGTAAACAAAACGGGTTGGCAATGGTCATAACAGGCCTGCGCCACTTCAGACACTGATGAGCCAGGATCATCCATCATCCGAACGCACAAAGGGACTCATTGCAGTTGCCATTGTTTCCTTACTATGGGGCACAACATGGATGGCTTCTAAAGTTGGCATTCGTTATTTGCCTGCATTGCAGTTGTCCGGATTGCGACATATCATCGGAGGAAGTTTGTATGTGATATATTTCGCTGTGTTCAAAAAGATGTTCATCCAGAAAGATCAGATTTTGCGTATTCTTTTGATGGCAGTTGTGATGTTTGTATTGAGCAATGGACTGAGTGTTCTTTCAGTAGTATATATGCCAAGTGGAATTGCCTCAGTAGTGGGTGCCATCGCTCCCATCTGGGTAGTCATCATCAGTTATTTCTTTCAGAAGAAAAATTCTTTCAGCCCTCAAACCATCATAGGTATTGGCATGGGGTTCATTGGCGTTATAATATGCTTCTATGACTACTTCGGGGAAATCAAGGAGGGAAATTTTGCACTGGGAATTTTATTTGGACTCATCTCCAGTATCACATGGGCTGCGGGTGCACTGTTAACTGTAAAGCAAGCTAAAGAAACAGATCCCTATTTTTCATTGGGATGGCAAATGCTGTTCAGTGGAATTTTACTGAATATTATTTCCTACTTGTTGGGAGATTTCGTTTCGATAGCGCACTTACCAAAAGAGGCTTGGCTTTCGGTTGCCTATTTGATCGTGATTGGATCCGTCATTGCATTTGGAGCCTATGTGTATGCACTCAAGAGACTCCCTGCTGCATTGGTAACAGTCCATGCGTACATCAATCCCATTGTTGCCTTGATCATAGGAAGCATGCTAATGAATGAGATGCTAACCGTCCATATTGCATTCGGTACCATTGCCACCCTGGCAGGTGTGTTCTTGGTAAACAATAGTTTTAGGAAATCGAATCGGTAGACTTTTGTTTCTCTTTCCAAAGTTGATTGAACGACTTTTCAGGAAAGTCTAAATCGGCGCGGTGCGCTGTCCATCCTTTGAATAATTTATTAACTACCCAGTTCTTCATTTTTTTATTTCCCATGTTCATCATTGGTCGAAAGAGCATTGCCTGCTGCCATGCTGCCCATGCCACTTTTTCCAATACATCCCCCTTCACTTTTTTAAGAGCCTCTCTCCGGTTTTCCAATAGCAATTCGTGTAAATTAATTTTAACTGCACAAACCTCTGTACAATTTCCACAAAGCGAAGAAGCATGACTCAAGTGTTTCCACTCCCCCATATTTTTTAAATGAGGA
>JAURIR010000005.1 GCA_030832645.1 Chitinophagales bacterium
AGGGAAAGGCATGTACGGTGAAAAAGTACACCAGGCTGTCATCGACGCAGGAGAGCAAGAAAGTGGAATCAGCATTCATCTGGTAGACGAAGAGTACGATCACGGAAAAACAATCTTCCAGGCAAAAGTGGCAGTTCACTCCTCAGACACAGCCGACTCCCTCGCAGAAAAAATTCACTCACTTGAACATCAACATTTCCCAACAGAAATTGAGAAATGGATCAATCTGCATTGAACTTGCTACAAAGAATAATTATATCGTCCATTCTAATCGCTTTCTCTTTTACCTCCCAATCACAAATTTGGTTAACGGGTAGAGTGTACGACTCTTCGCGTATGGTTGCTGTATCATCAGTGAAAGTGTCTACAAAAAAAGGTGTGATCACCTATACAGACTCTATTGGCAGATACGGGTTGAATGTTGACAAAAATGATTCTGTGTCCTTTACCTATATTGGAAAATCAACCATCTTCTTCCCGGTAAAAGAAATCAATTACCCCGCAGGTTTTGATATTGCTTTACAAGTTACAGTGCAAGACAAATACAAAACACTCAAAGAAATTGTAGTGGTTACAAAATCATACAAAGAAGACTCACTCGAAAACCGCGAGCGCTACAGAAAAGTATTTGAATTCGAAAGAGGCGGACTGCAACTCTCTGAAACAGGTACCATGGGAGGCACGCCCGGACTGGATCTTACGAGTTTGATCAATTCATTCCGCTTCAAAAGAAATAAATCACTTCGCAGCCTTCAAAACAGGTTGATTGAAGAAGAGCAACAAAAATTTGTTGACAGCAGGTTTACAAAAAATCTTGTAAAACAGATTACCGGTTTAACAGGACAAGACCTCGAGAAATTCATGATCGTATACAGACCTGCATACGAATTAGTAGCTTACACAGAAGAATATCAATTTTATCAATACATACTGGACGCCTCCCGTTATTTCAAGTCGGGAGTACTGCCCCCCAAAATGAAAATCGAAAATTGAGAAAGCACAGTTGAAGTTAATTGCATCCTAATTGCTTAAATTGATGTTTCAATTTGTAAAGAATGAAACGCTTCATACTTCTCCTACAACTCGTTTTGGGTTCTTTGTTTTTATCCGTGCAAGCACAATCTTATAAAAAATTGCACAAAGATGCCATCGTCATTGATACACACAATGATTTCGTGAGTACCAGCATAGAAAAAAAAGTAAGCTTTGAACAATCGCTGAAAGGAATCACACATTCTGATATGAAAAGAATGAAAGAAGGTGGAATTGATATTCAAGTGTTTTCTATTTTCTGCGACGAGAACTATGGAAAGGGCACTGCCTATGCATTTGCCAATCAGGAAATGGATTCAGTCTACGCCATCGTTCAACGCAATCCCAATAAAACAATGCTTGTAAAGACACCGCAAGACCTGGACGCAGCTGTAAAAACTGGTAAACTAGGTTGCATGATGGGTGTGGAAGGTGGACACATGATGGAAGATCGTTTGGATTACCTCGATAGTTTGTACAAAAGAGGAGCGAGGTATATGACCCTCACCTGGAACAACAGTACAGAGTGGGCAAGCTCTGCAGCAGACGAAAGAGCTAAGAAAAATCTTGGTCATCCATACGGACTCAATGCATTTGGTGAAAAAATTGTTCAGCATATGAACGAGTTGGGAATGATTGTAGATATATCGCATGTTGGAGAAAAAACCTTTTACGACGCAGTGCGTGTTTCAAAAAAACCAGTCATCGCTTCTCATAGCTGTGCATACAGTCTTTGCCCAGTTCCCCGCAACATGACAGACGATCAAATCAAAGCACTTGGTAAAAACGGTGGCGTCATCCATCTCAACTTCAATTCCGGATTTGTAGACAGCAGCTTCAATTCAAAAAACCGCGCTTTCATTCAAAAACACCAAGCAGAAAAAGATTCATTGCTAAAAATAAATCCGAGTGATTTTTTTGCCAACATGCGTATCAACGAAAAATACAAAAGTGAAATTGATGACGCACGTCCAACACTTGCGCAACTACTTGATCACCTCGACCATATCGTACGATTAATTGGAGTTGATCATGTTGGTTTAGGATCTGATTTTGATGGCATCAACTCGTCTCCTAGAGAATTGAACGATGTTTCCAATATGCCATTGATTACAAAAGCTTTACTGGAAAGAGGCTACACTTCATCCGACATCAAAAAAATATTGGGTGGAAATTTTATCCGAGTATTTAAAGAAAATCAACAATGAAAAAATATTTGATCCTGGTACTGGTATGTATTACTGGTTCAACATTTGCACAAAACAAATCAACCATTGCCAGTTGGGAAGAAACTGCGAAGAGAGTAAATATCGTTCGAGATAAATGGGGGATCCCACACATCTTTGGAAAAACAGATGCTGATTGTGTGTTCGGATTGCTCTATGCCCAGTGCGAAGATGATTTTCAACGTGTAGAAATGAATTATATCACAATGCTCGGCAGAACCAGTGAGATAAAAGGAGAAGATCATATTTATGAAGACTTGCTCGTAAAAATGGTAATCGATTCTGCTGCATCTGTAAATGATTATAATAGAAGTCCCGCTTGGATGAAAAAACTATTAGACGCTTTTGCCGACGGTGTTAACTACTACCTCTACACACATCCTGGCGTGAAACCTGCACTACTAAAGGAATTCAAAGCATGGTACCCGCTTACTTATACCGATGGAAGTATTTCTGCCATCCAAACAAGCAACCTCACTGCAAAAGATATTAAACAATTTTATGAAGGGATCTCAGCAGATTTATCTCATATAAAAAATAAAAATTACGAGCAGCTGATTGGCTCAAATGGATTTGCCATAGCACCTTCAAAAAGTAGTTCTGGGAATGCGCTATTGTATATCAACCCACACGTTACTTTTTATTTTAGACCCGAAGTGCACATGGTGAGCGAAGAAGGATTGAATACGTATGGAGCAGTTACATGGGGACAGTTTTTTGTTTACCAGGGTTTTAATGAACACTGCGGATGGATGCACACATCCAGCGAAGCAGATGTTGCTGATCTATACGAAGAAACCATTGTAAAAAATAACGATGGTATATTTTATAAACACGATAACGCCCTGAAACCTGTCAGCATTCAACCAATTGAAATTGCCTATAAAACATCGAATGGATGGAATAAGAAGCAATTCAAGATTTATGCTACTCATCACGGTCCAGTTATGGCAAAAGACGAGGATAAATGGATAACGATGCAATCCAACAACAGATCGCTGAATGGATTGATACAATCATGGAGCAGAACAAAAGCAAAAACGTTTGCAGAATTCAAATCGATTATGGACTTACGTGAGAATGTTTCAAATAATACTGTATATGCAGATGATCAAGGCAACATTGCTTATTGGCATGGAAACTTTATGCCTAAAAGAGATATTCGATTTGACTGGAACGATAAAGTAGATGGATCTACTTCTGCAACCGACTGGAAAGGTTTGCATACCGTAGAAGAAACTGTTCATCTGTATAATCCAAGCACAGGATGGCTACAAAATTGCAATTCAAATCCGTTTACTGCAGCAGGACCTGGAGTATTGTCGAGGAAAAAGTATCCTAGCTATATGGCCCCTGATGCAGAAAATTTCAGAGGAATCAATGCAGTGCGTGTTTTAAGCAATGCAGGAAAAGTAGACATCAATGGGTTGATCAAAGCTGGATACGATACCTATCTTTCTGCTTTTGATATATTGCTTCCATCGCTCTTCGCTTCTACAAAAACAACAATTGCCGATAATATAAAACCCGATATCCAAAAAGCTATTCAACTGTTGAGTCAGTGGGATAGAAGGTCTGCAGCAAATTCTGTAGCAACTACGATTGCGATTTTATGGGCAGAGAGAGTGTTGCCTTATCTCATGAGAGATAAAAAAGGAGACATTGATCTTACACTTGAATTATCGCGTTTGCTAAAAGAAATGCCCGACAATGAAAAAATCAACTTTCTATACGAGGTATTGAAAAAATTAAAAACAGATTTTGGTACCTGGGAAGTAAAATGGGGAGATATCAATCGATTCCAACGAATTGAAAATAAATTGAGCCCGTATTATGATGATGCAGCACCCAGCATCCCTTCTCCATTTGCTTCTTCCATGTGGGGAAGCCTGCCTTCCTTCAATAGCAGGTCTTTCGATAATTCAAAAAAACGATACGGTTACGGTGGTAACAGTTTCATTTGTGCAGTGGAATTCGGGAAAAAGATCAAAGCAAAATCATTGTTGGCAGGAGGAGAGAGTGGCGATAAACAATCCAACCATTTTAAAGACCAGGCAGAAATGTATTGCAGTGGCCAATTCAAGGATGTATATTTCTATAAAGAAGATATCATGAAAAATATGGAAGAACAATACATCCCTGGAAAAAGAAATAAATAACATATGAAACTTTTACTAAGCTTCTCACTCATCTTACTTACTGTATCAGTACAATCACAAGAAATTGGACTGCAACTCTACTCTGTTCGAAACGAAGTGAAAAAAGATTTGAAAGAAACCTTGCAGAAAGTTCGATCCATGGGTATCAAAGAATTAGAAGGTGGCGAAACATATGGCATGAGCATAAAAGCATACACCAAGATGATTCATGCAATGGGCTTTAAAATGGTAGGAATTGGTGTAGACTATGACGCACTCACAAAAGATTTAACCCCCACTATTGAACAGGCAAAAAAAATGGGGGCTAGCTATGTAACATGTTTTTGGATCGGGCACAAGGGAGATGAATTTGGACCTATGGATATTGAGGAAGCTGCAAAAAGATTCAACACAGCAGGTAAAATTTTTAAAGAAGCTGGACTTCAATTTTGCTACCATGTACACGGATATGAATTCCGTCCATCGAAAAATGGCAGCTTGTTTGATGACCTGATGGCAAAAACAGATCCTGCGTATGTCAATATTGAATTGGACGTCTACTGGGCAAAGCAAGGTTGTGCAGATCCTGTAGCTATTATTCAGCAATATCCCTCGAGGATCAAAATGTTGCATTTAAAAGACAGACAATACGGTACTGTTTGCAATACTACCGGTCATGCCGACGAAGAAACCAATGTTGTTTTAGGAAAAGGGGATGTTCAAATCAGTGATGTAATGAAGGCTGCAAAAAAAGCAGGCGTAAAACATTATTTTATTGAAGATGAATCAACCCGTGTAATGAAACAACTCCCAGAAAGTATCACTTACTTAAAGTCGTTGAAATAATTCAAAGAATCATTTCTTGTAAAGAGACACCGAATAGTTTTGTTGAAATTTTTTCTAGTTGTTCTTTGCTACCCTTTAAATGAATGGTCGTGTGTTGATGAGACAATGACTCACCCGGACCCAATGCTGCACCAGGAGAGGAGCTTTCAATTTCATAAAACTTCCCCATTTGTTTACCGCTGATAGGACCGTCGTTGTATGCATTGACTGCATCACCAGAAAAGGGATCTGTCTGAATTTCCCATAAAGAATTTACATATTGCTGATTACCTTCTGGTAAAGAAAAGAAGGCAATAGTCAGTACATTATTTTTTGCATCATAACTTCCTGCAAAAGGTTTAGCTCTTTTAGGAGATATACCAATTTTACTTCGGTACTTAGCGTCAGCTTTCAGTAGAATCAGATCTTTCGTGACTTTTAATCTGTCGCTTGGCACTTCCCCGAAATAATCATCGGTAACAACTCTACCAAATTCAATGTCGCTCCCTGAACGATATGGAATGGCAATGGTTGTTTCATCACCTGCGTTGAGCATACTCAAGATCCATATAGAAAGCATACCATATTTTTCATCCCAGGTATTGTTGCTTAGGTTGGTGATTGTATTATCAGACGAAAAGCCAACAACACGAACAGAGGAATCTATATCACCAATCAATTGATAGAGACTATCTCGATTCAACAAATGAATCATCCTATTTATTCCCACATCAAATGAAGACCCACTGTAATTTTTTAAATGAACAACTTTTTTAAAAGAGGCACTAGTGGAAGATTGAGCAATCAATTCGAAAGGCTCGGTATCAATTTCTTTTGGTACTTGCCACTGCTCGAAGTCGAATGCACTGTCTTTTTTGAAATAAATGGAAAACTGGCCACCCTCAGGTCCTAACCAAAAGCGTTCCTCGCCACCTACCGCATAAATATGCGGAGTAATTTGTTTGCTAGCAATCAACTCGTGGTTGATCCATCCAAAACTCATTCCAGTCAACCCCTCTGCAGTACTGGTCATGATTCTACCCTGATAAGCGGGAAGTACAATCAATTTAGAATCGGAAGAACTGTCTTCCAATAGTACAAGGTCTTTGTGATGAGTTTTCAGAAATTCCAAATCATATCCAAAACTTCCTTTTTGCATAGTAGACGAATTAATGCAGGCACCAAACATGAAAGTAAATAAAACAAAAGAAAATCTTTTCATTCTGAAAATATTCTTTAGACTACTACCAATTCATAAAACTCTGATGGGTTGAGGTACTTCTCGGCGAGTTGCTTCAATTCTTTTGACTGAATGGTTTTAATAGTTTCTACTGCATAGTAAAATTGACTTTCGGTCATTCCGTGCAAGATTAAATTCTTCCACCTGGAGATGATGTGGAAGGGGCCGTCTAAGTCGCCCAACAATGTACCAATCAGATAATTTTTTACGAGGAGCAATTCATCTTTTTCGATTTCGCCTTTCTTAAGTTGCTCCATTTCATAATAGACTTCCTTCACGGTAGCTTCGCATACATCCCTTCCGGCCTCCGTACTTATTAAGATAGCACTTTCGTGAAGGTGGTTCATCATATAGCTATAAATACCATAGGTATACCCTTTGTCTTCGCGAATATTGGTCATGAGTCTTGATCCAAAAAATCCACCAAACAACACATTCAGCACTTGCAACTTTGGAAACTCTGGATCACTCGGAATAGGGCAGGGACGGGCAATTCGAATGGCAGCTTGTACACCATCAGGGTCATTCAGAATATTCCATTTTTTCTGAGGAGAAGGTTGAATGACATGAGTTGCTTTACTAACGATTGTTTTATTAAATGGCAATTGGCCAAAATAAGAATTCAATAACTTCTCATATCCAACGGGCAAGATACCAGCAGAAAAAATTGTACAATGTCCATTTTTATAAAAAGATTCATAGAACGTTTTGAGTTCTTCCTGTTGCAACGCATCGTAGTCATTCATTTCACTGAAAACACCATAAGGATGTTTCTCCCCGAATAACAAGGCATCTATTTTTCGTCCTGCTACAAAATCACATTTTTTCAAGTTCACAGCCAGACGCTGTTTCATGTTTTGTTGATAAATCATCAACTCATCTTGAGGCAGCACTGCATCCATGAAAATTTCTTGCACCAGTGGCAGTAAATACTCCAATTGCTTGGTAAGGCAATGCAAGGTTACGACTGCTGTTTCGTTGTAGCAGCTTCTGTTCAAATAGGCGCCGTAGAAGTCAACAAATTCATTGATTTCATAGGCAGATTTTTTAGACGTCCCGTTCTTCATTAAAAAATTAGCAGCAGAAGCAACGAGTTTTTTTTCTTCAAACCAATTACCGGCTTTAAAAACCCATTCTATTTGTACTACTTCTTCGGTTCCTGCCTGCACATTGTACACATTCACACCGTTATCAAGTTTGAACTGATCCGGTTTTTTTAATTCAATATGGTATTCGATAGCATCTTTTATAGATGGTGCATGAGATCTGTTCAACATGTAAGTATTTTTATTGAGCCAAATACCAAATGGTATTGCTGTTGGTTGATTGTAAAATTGTTGATGCTACTCGCTTGATATCTTCGGCAGTTACTGCTTGGTATTTTTTAAATTCGGTATTCATCCACTCCCCATCTCCCAATAGTTCGTAGAAAGCCAAGCTGCCAGCCCTGTTCATCACGCTCATATCTTCAAAAGCCATCACACTTTCGGTTTTATTTTTTACTTTTTGAAGTTCGCGTTCATCAATCAAGACTCCTCTTACTTTATCCAACTCGGCTTCGATAGCTGCTTCTGCTTTTTGAATTTCAATTCCTTTTACCAATTGACCCTCAATAGTAAACAAACCTCTGTCTAAACTCCCAAAGTGATAACAATTGATATGCGCAAACAATTGTTGTTCTTTTACAAGCGATTGATATAATCGCGACGATGCACCTCCGCCTAAAATATCCGTAAGCAAATCGGTGGCATAGTAATCATCTTCCAAGCGAGAGGCCATGTGCCAAGTCTTGTAAATTGCATCCATCGGAACATTGCGCTTAACGGTCATTCTTCTCTCTTCTTGTTGCAGGGGCTCTTGTTCAATTGTTCTTTTATATTTTTCACCGGAAGGAATATCGCCAAACCACTTTTCGGCCAATTCTTTCATCTTTTCGGTTTCTACATTGCCTGCCACTACCAGAATAGCATTGGCAGGAGTATAATGCTTGAAGAAAAAATTTTTTACATCTTCCAGTTGTGCGTTTTCAACATGCGATAGCTCCTTGCCAATAGTCATCCATTTATAAGGATGAACCTTATAGGCCAACTCTCTCATCAAGTGCCAAACGTCTCCATAAGGTTTGTTGATATAATGTTCTTTGAACTCCTCACACACTACTTTGCGTTGCACATCCAAACTTTTCTTACTAAACGCTAAACTCAACATACGATCACTTTCCAACCAAAATGCAGTTTCAACATTTTCTGCAGGAAGCTGGCAGTAGTAATTGGTAAGGTCATTGGTAGTATACGCATTGTTTTCACCACCCGCTAACTGAAGTGGTTCATCGTAATCAGGAATATGAATCGAACCCCCAAACATCAGATGTTCAAATAAGTGTGCAAATCCAGTTTTTGCCTCGCTTTCATCTCTTGCGCCAACATCATACAAAACGTTGACAACCGCCATGGGCGTGCTCTGGTCTTGATGAACCAATACTTTTAACCCATTTTTCAATACAAAACGATCAAATTTTATCATGCCACGAAATTAGTTATAATATACTCACTGGTTTCAAATTCAGTTTGATTAAATCGCCGTTGCGTGAAATTAGAAAAGATAATTTTTCTCCAACCGTCTGCAATTTTGTTCGATAGGATTGAATACTTTTTGAAAAATCATTGTTGATCGCAATGATGTAATCATTTATTTTAAACCCTGCTTTTTCTGCTGGTGAGCCAGGAGCCACTCCATCAATCAGGATTTGTCCATCTACATAATAAATGGCCAACCCTGTATAGGCATAATCAAAGAAATCCCGAAACTGACTATTGGGAATGATATGCACTTCTTGCTTTGCATAATTATAGGTGCTATTGAATCTCCTTAACAAGTCATTGCCTATCAACCCGCCTACAATGGGATAATTCGTAACGTTTACTTCGTCGTCAAAAATATGAGTAGGTACTTTCCGAAATTTATACGGACCAATCTTAAGCCATTTAACAGTAGTATACTGCATAGCCATCTTCCCGCCCAATCCCTCTGCCTGTGTTAGCACTGGTTTTTTTCTTTTGTAAAGTAAGATGCTGCTGTCGTTCGCATAATTTTCTGATAGTAAAAAGTTCAATCCTGCACCAGTATCAAGATAAAATCGCTGTACATATTTTTTATTCTCTTTAAAGGGTGCCTGATAAATAGGGATGGCAGTAAACAGCGGATTGAGCATATAACCACCGCGGGGATATTTATACTCGCCATTACTATAGACAGTTAGTACGTTATTGTCGTAATTGATGTTTATGATGTACTTTATAAAAAAACTATACCCAATGATACCATCAATCTTTATTCCATACACACTGGATAATATTTCATAATCATTCACATGAAAATTGAGTCCCTCTACTTCTAACCCGGGCAACTTCATGGTGGCATTGTTCAAAAAAGAAACCGACCGAACACCCCCAATACCTTTGATTTTCTTATTAGATGGAACCACAGGCATCTTATATTTTTCAACCGTCATCGAATCCAGTGAAATTCCACCGCTCCCCGTATCCAATACAAAATGAAGGCTATCGGGATAATCATTCACCTTAGCATTGATTATGATAATTCCACCTGTAAGTAATTGAAAATGAAAACTGGTAATCTTCTTTGCCTGAGGTTCTATAAATTGTTCTTGGGCAGAAATTTGTACTGTAGTAAAAAATGCAGCCAATAACAACACAGTCTTCAACAAAAACCTCCATCCAAGCATAAAGAATCTATTCTTCCTAATTTACAACAATCAAGGGAAGATTGTTTACCCGATGTAGTAACTTTGCAGTACGATTACATTAAAACATGGGTGAATTAAACGATTTATATCAAAAGGCATTGAATTTTGAATTCCTGACTGCGGATGAAGGCCTAACATTATTCAAAGAAGCACCGCTTACCGAATTGATGCACATCGCCAATCAATTGCGGATTCAACAAGTACCTCACGGAAAGGTAACTTGGCAAATTGACCGCAATGTGAACACAACCAATGTATGTATCGCGAATTGCAAATTTTGTAATTTCTACAGAATACCGGGTCATCCAGAGGCATACATCACAGATATGGATACCTATCGAAAAAAAATCCGTGAAACATTGAAGTGGGGAGGCGACCAATTGTTATTGCAGGGCGGACACCATCCGGAATTGGGATTGAAATATTATGTAGATACTTTTCGTGCCATCAAAGCAGAGTTTCCAGATATACGTCTTCACGCGTTAGGCCCCCCTGAAGTTGCCCACATCACCAAACTCGAGAAATCTACCCATACAGAAGTATTGAAAGCCTTGAAAGAAGCAGGCATGGATTCACTTCCAGGTGCTGGTGCAGAAATTTTAGTAGACCGGGTAAGAAGATTGGTGAGTAACGGTAAATGCGGTGCACAAGAATGGTTGGATGTAATGGCCGCTGCACATCAACTCAATATTACTACTTCCGCAACAATGATGTTCGGTCATGTTGAAACGTTAGAGGAAAGATTCGAACATCTGATCAAGATCAGAGAAGTTCAATCGCGTAAACCAGCGAATGCAAATGGATTTCTTGCATTTATACCATGGACGTTCCAGGATGTAGATACTTTGCTTGCAAAAATTCGCGGTGTTCAAAACATGACAACACCCGAGGAATACATTCGAATGATTGCTATCAGCAGAATCATGTTGCCGAATGTTAAAAATATTCAGGCTTCTTGGCTAACAGTAGGTAAAAAGATTGCCCAGATCTGTTTGCATGCTGGTGCAAACGACTTTGGAAGCATCATGTTGGAAGAAAATGTAGTGAGTGCAGCCGGTGCCCCGCATAGGTTCACATATAAAACCATTCAGGAAGCTATCAAAGAAGGTGGATTCGAACCTCAATTAAGAAACCAAGAGTACGAATGGAGATCACTGCCAGCAACTATTGAAGAGCAGGTCATCAATTATTAAGATCCCTCAGATGGAATTCACTCGAATATATTCCATTCATGATCAAGCTGTCACATTTGAATTTGCTGCAACCATCAGCGAAGCAATCAATACCCATGTTATTGCATTGCAAAAATATATTGAATCACATCCCTTCGAAGGGTTTATCGAATCTGTTCCTGCTTACAGCAGTTTGACGATTTATTTTTCAAATAAGATCGAAAGTAAAAATGTAATCGATATCGTTAAAATCTATAACGAGCAGCTCACAATTGATACCCATCAACAATTAACAGATATCATAACAATTCCGGTCTGTTACGATTTAGGAGAAGACCTTCAATCCGTTTCCGATGAATTGAACATACAGAAAGAAGAGATTGTTCATCTGCATAGTTCTTCGGTGTACAGAGTGTACATGATTGGCTTTACACCTGGATTCCCTTACATGGGAGTACTCCCAAAAGAGTTAGAATTACCACGAAAAAAAATTCCGTCTCTGCATATCCATGCTGGAAGTGTGGCTATTGCAGGAAAACAAACGGGTATTTACCCTACTGATTCACCAGGTGGATGGAACATAATTGGAAAGACACCTATTGATATGTACAACCCTGATCGAAATCCCCGCTATCATCTTCGAGCAGGAGACCGTGTAAAATTTCAACCAATTTCTACAAAAGAGTTTGATCAATACAAATGAACATCACCATCATCAAACCGGGTATACAATCTTCGCTTCAAGATTTTGGGAAATGGGGCGAGCAAGCTTTCGGTGTCTCAATTGGTGGTGTCATGGACCCCATTGCTGCAAAAATCGCAAACATCATTTGTAAGAACAACGAAGAAGCTCCGGTATTGGAAATGACGCTTCATGGAACCGAGATACTGTTTAACCAGGATGCGAGTATTGCTATTACAGGCAGTGGATCAATTCCTTATATCAACAATATTAAAATACCTTTCAATAAACTGATTCAAGTTCCGAGATTTTCTGTTTTAAAAACAAAACCAAGTGCCGTTGGATGCAGATCCTATCTGGCAATGACAGATGCAACCAGCGAGAGTATACAAGAGATTGAAATATCAACTTGGCAAATCAATTACGCAGAAAATTTTTCGCACGAAAAAATCATCCATTGTATACCTGGACCTGAATGGAATTGGTTTGATGAAACATCACAAAAAAACTTTTTCTCGCATCAATTTACTGTATCGAATCAATCGAATAGAATGGGATATCGATTGGAGGGAATGCAGTTGAAAACGAAAGAGAAAAAAGAATTACTATCTACTGCAGTTACAAAAGGGGTTATTCAAGTTACGCACGAAGGATTACCCATTGTACTTATGTCTGATGCTCAAACAACTGGCGGTTACCCAAGAATAGGGAGAATTGCGGGTGCTGATTTATCTACATTGGCGCAATGCAGACCAAGTGATAAAATTTCTTTCAAAGAAATTTCTGAAGAAGATTCCATCAACAGATGGAAGGATCAACAATTGATGCTGAAAAAAATCAAAAACAGTATTGGACTGACTTGATTATTAAACGCGGGTCAACTTGATTGGTGCAGAGCGATTTGCATTCCACTGACAGAGATAGAGATTCTGGTCATCGTCTACACATACATCATGCCCATGCATAAACACGCGTGATGCATCCTGAAGTGTGGGTTGCAAAACACCGTTTTGATATGTAGGTGCTGTTCCACCCGGGCTCGATACTACTTTATTTTTTGAATCCAAGATGGTGAGGAATCCGGTATTGGCATTGCGTTTCCCTTCCCTGTCCTTCGACCAACAAACACCTGCATACAAATTTTCTCCATGAATAACAGGCCGGCATACATACATACCTGGAAGATCAATTGTTTTCAGGTATTTACCATCCAGTGTATAGACTTTAAAACAACATTCTTCTCTGGAAGTACAAATAAGTACAGGATTATTTTTATCTCGTAAGTCTACAACCACTCCGTGTGCATTTCTTAAATTATGTGCTGGATTCTCATTGTTATGTCCACCAAATTTTCTGATGAACCTTCCCCTGCTGTCAAACTGCAGTATATAATCGGATCCGTAACCATCTGCAACATATATATCACCGTTGGGTGCGACCGCCGTTTCTGTTGGAAAATATTTATCCTCGTCCTTGTAAACCCCTATCGTATGGGGTTGTGCCAACGAAAAAATAATCCTACCCTTTACATCTGTCTTCACCACATTCCCGTGTTGCGATACTCCTTTACCGGTAGCATCGTTGTAGAATCCATTGTCTACGATCAATAAAAAGTCTTCGTCATTTTCTTTACTAATGGTCAATCCATGCCCGGCAGGAAAAGAATTTCCCCAGGAATCCAGCAACTTCCCGGATTTATCAAAGACCATGATATTGTTGTGCACATCATCCCCCACCATGAACAAACGCCCTTTACTATCCTGTACCATTTCATGGCAATTGATCAACGGATGGGAGGAAGGATTTATTTTGGCCCACTCCTTATCAACCTTGTACTTGAAGCCATTGTGACCGATGAGTTGTTCTTCCTTTATATTTTTATGAAGGATGTTAAATGCGAAAGATTTGCTGGCAAGCATTCCGGCAGAAGCAATGGCTGCTGACTGGATAAATGTTCTCCTATTTTTCATTTCATGAATATAAAAAATTTTGCGGTGATTATCCATACATTTGATAATGACCATTGATTTGAATTGCGATATGGGGGAGGGAATGCTCACAGATGCCCAGATAATGCCCTTTATAAGTTCCGCAAATATTGCTTGTGGTGGGCATGCAGGAGATGCTAACACCATGCAAAAAACAATTCAATTGGCGCTTCAACATCAAGTTGCAATCGGTGCACACCCTTCTTACCCCGATCGAGAAAATTTTGGCAGAAAAGAAATCAATCTCCCTTTAGATACAATTATTGAGCAGGTTCAAATGCAAATTTATACCATCAAGGAACTGGCCGAAAGGGAAGGAGCTGTTCTTCATCATATAAAACCTCACGGAGCATTGTACAATACTGCTGCACGAGATACGCAAGTTGCACAGGCAATTGTACAGGCGATAAAATCAGTTGCCCCCTCCTGTAAAGTGGTTGGATTACCAGCAAGTGTATTTGAAGAAGTATGTATAAGTGAAGGATTGACATTTTTCGCAGAAGGATTTGCAGACCGCACCTATACAGAGGAGGGAAAACTAACACCAAGAAGTGAGCCCAATGCAATGATCCATAGCCCCGAAGCAGCGGTAGAGCAAGTGATTCAGATGATTGAAAGAAAGCAAGTGAAATCAACGCAAGGTAACTGGTTGAAAATGCCGGTGAAAACCATTTGCATTCATGGAGACGGTGCAAATGCGGTAGTTTTTGCAAAAGCAATTCATAGTGCATTGAAAGAAAAAAATATTTCTATCCATCATTAATTCATTCAATTGAATCAAAAAAAATTCTCATCCCCCCTCATTGCAGCTGCTTTCCTGATGGCAACCTCAGCAATCGGTCCGGGTTTTCTAACTCAAACCGCAGTTTTCACCAATAAGCTTGTTGCAAGTTTTGGATTTGTTATACTGATATCTGTCCTTTTAGATATTGGTGCACAACTCAATATTTGGCGTGTGATTTGCGTAAGTGGAAAACGAGCACAAGATCTTGCAAACGAAGTAGTACCCGGGGCTGGTCATGTCTTAACACTATTGGTAGTAATCGGTGGATTGGCATTCAACTGTGGGAATTTAGCAGGAGCAGGTTTGGGATTAAATGTATTAACAGGTATAGATACCAAGATAGGCGCAATCATTAGTGCAGCCATTGCGATCATCATTTTTATTACTAAAGATTCATTGAAATGGATGGATCTTTTTGCGAAAGGATTAGGAATTGTAATGATCCTCTTAACCATTTATGTAGTGGTGGAAGCAAAACCGCCGTATGCCCAAGCGTTGCAATATTCTTTCGTACCAGAAAAAATTGACTTCCTGGCAATCATCACGTTAGTAGGAGGCACTGTAGGTGGCTACATCAGTTTTGCAGGTGCACATCGATTGATGGATGCAGGGATGACAGGAACAAATCATATTGAATCCGTCAGTAAGTCGGCCGTTTCTGCAATTGTACTGGCCTCTGTGATGAGAGTACTCTTATTTTTAGCAGCATTGGGTGTAGTAGCAAAGGGCATTTCATTGAACCAAACCAACCCGGCTGCAGATGTATTTCAACAAGCGGCAGGAAATGTTGGATATAAAATATTCGGGATTGTAATGTGGAGTGCTGCCATTACATCTGTTGTAGGAGCTGCCTATACGTCGGTTTCTTTTTTAAAATCGATGCATCCCTTGTTCAGAGAAAAAGAGTCAACTGTACTCAGTTCATTTGTGATTATTTCACTCGCTGTATTTGTTGCGATCGGTCAGCCGGTAAAAGTATTGGTAGCAGTAGGAGCGCTGAATGGATTTATATTACCTGTTGCATTGACACTGATAATCATTGCATCCACCAATAAAAAAATAATAGGTGAATACAAACATCCTGCTTGGCTCCGATTGTTTGGGTGGATGGTTATAGGTGCAACACTCTTATTGAGCGTAAAAACGATTCTTTGGTGATTAACTGAAAAGATATTCAACATCCTCTTTGGTAAGACTCTTCACAAATCCGCTGTCATCTGTAACCAGATCTCTTGCCAAGCTTCTCTTCTTCTCCTGCAATTGAATAATTTTATCTTCAATTGTATCCTTGCAAATCATTCGATAGGCAAAAATATTTTTGGTCTGTCCGATACGGTGAGTTCGGTCTATAGCTTGTTGCTCAACTGCTGGATTCCACCAAGGATCTACAATATATACATAGTCGGCTGCAGTAAGATTCAATCCCACACCACCCGCTTTCAATGAAATTAAGAAGACCCTTACCTCGTCGTTGTTTTGAAAGCTCTGAATGGCACGTTCCCTGTCTGTTGCGGAGGTACTGCCATCAAAATATTCAAACCGAACGCCCAACTCAACCAATTTTTCTTTGATCAATGCAAGCATTCCTAAAAACTGCGAAAAGATCAACGCCTTGTGATGACCGATGTTCTCGGTAATTTCTCTACCAATTTCATCCAACTTCACAGAAACATTTGGCATTTTATCTTCCTCATTCATAATAGCAGGAGAATCACAGATTTGACGAAGCTTCATCAATCCTTGAAGGATGGTGAGTTGCGACTTATCAATTCCTTGTTCACTGATAACACCCATGATTTTATCACGGTAATCGTTTCGGTATGCATCGTATATATTTCGTTGCTCTTCTTCCATTTCACAGAATAGAATGGTTTCTATTTTTTCTGGAAGATCTTTTGCAACCTGTTCTTTGGTTCTACGTAAAATGAAGGGAAATAAAAGCTTTCTCAGATGATCTTTATTTTCTTTCTCTCCGAATTTATCGATGGGGGTTGCAAACTCGTTTCTGAAATATTCTACTGAGCCCAACATTCCTGGATTCAAGAAATTCATTTGAGCATAAATATCAAACGTATTGTTCTGCAAAGGAGTACCACTCATACAGAGTTTATTCTTTGCATTCAATAGAGATGCAGCTTTAGTTACTTTGCTCTGCGGGTTCTTAATAGCCTGCGATTCATCAAGTACTACATAGTCAAATTCAACTTCAACCATGAATTTGATATCACTTCGCAATGTTCCATAAGTAGTAATGATAACATCGTGATCTTCAAATCGTTTATTGTTCCTAATTCGCTCACCTCCATGGTGAATGATATAGGTAAGTTTAGGAGTGAATTTTTTAATCTCGTTCTCCCAGTTGAACATCAATGAAGTTGGACAAACTACCAATGCAGTCATTTTACCGTGCGTTTCTTTGTACAATTGAATAAACGATAAGGCCTGCACTGTTTTACCCAAACCCATGTCATCGGCAAGAATACCACCCCAACCAACTTCGTTTAAATAATTCAACCAATGATACCCTGCAACCTGATAAGGACGAAGCACGTGTGCCAATTCTTTTGGTGGATTGACTTCGTTGATGCGGTTGAAAGACCGAAGGCGATCGTATTTTTCTTCCAGTTTGATCATCACTTCTTCCTCGTCAATTTCATTGTACAACTCATCGATCACACTCAAATGATACTTTGAAAGCCTTAATTGATCTTGCTTGCCTTCTCCAACTTTAAAAAGCAGAGAATATTTTTTCAACCACTCCTCAGGAAGAATTCCTAAACTTCCATCCTTCAATTGAACGAACTGTTGTTTGTTTTGCAATGCCTTTTTAATATCATCTATGGTTACCTTTTGGGTTCCGAACACGATATCCACTTTCGCATCAAACCAGTCTATGCCATTACTGATATAAATCCGCGTTTGCGGTTTTGCAGTATTAAAACGATAATTCTTTAAAATTTCAAAACCAACAATGGGAACATTGGCTTCTTTCATTGCATCCACAAATAAGAAAAACCAATTGTTTTTTAGTACTTCAGATCCTTTTAATACCAAATTGAAACTATTCTCTGTTCGAATAAAATTCGAGTGCAAGGAGGTGATGCGCTGAATGAAATTTGATTCTGTTTCTGGATTTCTTTTTATCAATTTGATTTTTGCACCTTCAGAAATATATACAGTTTCTTTATCGGTATACTTTACTTCGTAGCCGTGATAATCAAAAACGGGAGTAAAAATCAGGTAATCATTTTTTTCCTGTAACAGCAATCGCAATTGAGGTTCACCCTCGAAAACTTCGGAAAGAATAGTTTTATCAAAATCTACTTTATACTTTCTTGCGAAAGGAAGAACCTTCTCTTTTAAAAATTCGGGCCACTTGTCTGCAGGTATATGTTTATTTTTTTCTGATACAAATTGACCGATGGCTTCGATATCCTCCAGCGCATTCCAACAATACAATTGATTGTTCAAAATAGGCAATAGATAAGAACCCCACTCATTGGCATTGAGTTCGGTATCCCATTCCTCCACGAATAAAACAGGAGTGATATCTACATTCTTTTTTGCAAGCTCTACTCTCAAACCTGGTTTCACTCTTCCTTCCCCCACACTCAACGCAGTAAGATGAGCCGTGGTGAACATTTTACCAGCAGGCAATTTCAAAAATGCGGTCCTTCCATCGTTCTCAGAAAATAGTTTAAGCAGTTTTGGATACAGATACTCATCTATCAGCGTGGTGGTTTCGGCAGGTAAACCCTCATCTTCGGAGTAAATAATATTTTCCCAAATTCCCGAAAAGGGGGAATTTCTACTCACATACTTGTCGATCTCGCTTTTTTGCAATTTTCTCACTGCATTCATCATTGCAATATCTTCTTCAGAGAGTTCCTGAGATGCAACATATTTAGACAGATCTACTTGTTCTACCTTACCAATAAACTTCAATGAAGAAGCATCAAATTCCCCTGACACCAATTCAACCGCAAAGCCAGGGTATTTCCCGGGGGTTTCTTTAAAAACAATTCCCAGTCGTTTTGAAGCCTCTACTTTTATTTCCTCCACTATTTCCTCTTCTTGTACACTCTCTCTTTTTTTGATGGGTTTCACTTCTTCGACTACCGTATTCACCCTTTTCACAGAAGAATCCAATACACGTAAAAATGGTTTACCATCTTTATAAGTGAATTCAAATTTTTCATCCCAACCAAGATCGTTCATGCTATAGCCATAGATACCCAGCAACTTGTTTTTTTCTTTGTCCCAATTTCGGATGGTATCAAAATACTGCGAGCCATAAGCATTGAGCAACTGTAAAAATAAAATTGCTTTGTGCAAACAAATGGGATGCGCGTCTTCTTTGCATTTGCAGGAAGTATCAAAATTTCTTTCTTCGTTGCGTTGTATTACCATCTGGAACGACTCCCCGTTTAAATCCAATCTCGCTTCTACCCGTTCTTCTTTTGCAGTTAAAATAGTGGCTTTATTGGTACGAAGAAATAATTCCGCTTTTTCACACACTTCAGCTGTAGCAAGCATTCTAATAGTCCTTAAATCGATTTGCTTCATCTTGACAATAGTATGCTTCTGATCGTAGCGAATAGTATTATCGCCGATCATATTCTTGTCAATCAAATCTTGCAATTGCAAAAGAGCTGCCGCTTCGTGTCGGCAAATATCGCCGAGGTTATACGGACAAGTACATCTCAATGAAAGTGCACGAGGGTCTCTGTATTTCTGAATATGCACTTTATAAAAAGTGCTGTAATTATCGTCTTTGACTCGAAAAGTGACGGAACCCAAGAGGTCGTCCGTTTCTACAAATTCTACAAAACCAATGGCATGGATTTTTTTACCACGACGAATCACTTCATCAGTTCCATTGTTGTACACGAATTTCAATAAGTGTGAAAGGGACATGATTCAAACAAGTTAATCTGCGAAAGTAACCGAAAAGATCTCGCACGACATGAAAGATTTGCTTAAAATAATTAACCTGTTATGCTACCAATTGGTGTTATGAAAAGACGTATCTTTATAGATTTATTTTTTTAGTGAGAATCACGTGTAACCTTGCTTCCAGATCCTCCTTTCAAAAAGTCCATATCTGCTCCCAAGTGTGCCTGCTCAACATGTTGTTGATACAATTGTACGTACCCTCGTGTGGCTTCTGTATGAGTTGGCTTCCAAGCAGCTTTTCGTTTAGCGAGTTCATCATCCTCTATCAGCAACTGTAAGGTTCTGTCGTAAACATCCAGCGCAATCATATCGCCCGTTTTAACCAATGCCAATGTTCCACCTTTTGCAGCTTCTGGAGAAACGTGGAGTACTACTGTACCGAAACCGGTTCCACTCATCCTTCCATCTGAAATTCTCAGCATGTCTTTTACCCCCTTTTCCAAAAGTTTTTTTGGAATGCCCATGTTACCAACCTCTGGCATGCCAGGATATCCAACAGGACCGACATTTTTAAGAACCATCACCGAGGTTTCATCAATTTCTAAAGTTGGATCGTCTACACGCGCATGATAATCTTCTATATTTTCAAAAACCACTGCACGACCGGTATGCCGCATCAGGTGCGGACTCGCAGCGCTTGGTTTAATGACAGCTCCGTTTTCACAGAGGTTCCCCTTTAGAATTGCCAACCCTGTTTCTTTTTTAAACGGATTGGTTGTGTCTCTGATCACTTTATCATTGAACGACTGAGCATCTTTGTAATTTTCTTTTACCTGTTTCCCGTTTGCGGTGATGCAATTCGAATGCAATCGATCTCCCAATGCTTTCATTACAACTGGCAATCCACCAGCATAATAAAAGTCTTCCATGAAGTATTCACCCGAAGGTTGAAGATTCGCTAACAAAGGAATGCCCGCTGAATTGTGATGAAAATCTTCCAAGTTCAATTCAATACCGATTCTTCTTGCAATTGCCAATAGATGAATCACAAAATTGGTTGAACCTCCAATAGCTGCATTTACTCTGATAGCATTTTCAAATGCTTCTTTTGTTAATATATCAGAGGGTTTCAAATCTTCTTTCACCATTTCAACAATCCTGCTTCCTGAATATTGTGCCAACACTTTCCTTCTGCTGTCTGCAGCAGGAATAGCTGCATTGGAAGGAAGAGTGAGGCCCAACGATTCTACCATACAGGCCATCGTGGAAGCCGTACCCATTACTGCACAATGCCCCTGGCTTCTGCACATACATGCTTCGGCCACGGTAAGTTGTTCTTGTGACATTTCTCCACTTCGTACTGCGTCTGCAAAACGCCAGATATCCGAAGTTCCAATATTCTTGCCCTCGTATCTGCCAGTCAACATTGGTCCTCCTGAAACAACAATCGTAGGAATATTAACACTGCAAGCACCCATCACCAAAGAAGGAGTGGTTTTATCGCATCCGCACAACAATACAACACCGTCCATTGGATTTGCACGAATGGATTCTTCTACATCCATGCTTGCTAAATTTCTATAAAGCATTGCCGTAGGTTTGATAAGAGTTTCCCCCAACGACATCACAGGAAATTCAACAGGGAAGCCACCTGCAGCGATCACACCTTTTTTTACAGATTCTGCTAATTCACGAAAGTGCCCATTGCAGGGAGTAAGTTCACTCCAGGTATTGCAAATTCCAATAACTGGTTTCCCGCGAAATTCTTCATCGGGTATACCCTGATTTTTCATCCATGCACGATAAATAAATCCGTCTTTACCAGTACGCCCGAACCAGCCCTGGCTTCTGAGTGAAGCATTGCTCATGAATTTTTTTTTACAATTTACGAATTAGGCAATTACCAATCGGTCGCCTTTAAAAATTGGTAGCACGTTGGCGCCATCTGCAGTCAGACAATAACGAATATCTTTCTCTAGGCCGTATTTCATCAAGCGATGATAATGTGTAGCATTTCTATTTTTCATGAACCCGAAGCGGTCTTCTCCTGCTTCGAGATAGATATTTTCTGCAATGGCAGAAGAATCACAAAGGATGTTGAAATGAGATTTGATGGTTGATATAACCGCACCGGCAAACATTGTATCCTCGAGGTTTACGCGGTCTTTCCACGCAGCACAACCAAGCAATACATCTTTATCAGATGCAATCAAATGCTCACATACTGCCGATAGATTGGGGAAGGAACCGGTAATGATTTCAGGTGCTCCTCTGTCCAAAGCCATGTGCAAAAGTTTGGTGCCATTGGTGGTGGTGAGCACAAGCACTTTGTTCTCAATAAATGATCGTGGATATTCAAAAGGTGAATTTCCATAAGTAAGTCCTTCTGCAACTTTCCCATCACGTTCCCCTGCGGTAATACCGCCTACTGATTCACCCAACTCTATACATTGTTGAACAGTTGCAACGGGAATTACAGATGAAGCTCCGTTGTGAAGTGCTGTTGCAATAGTGGAAGTAGCCCTCAACACGTCTATAATGACTACAACCGAATTACTGATATCGTATAAATCGAGTAAAGCGGGGGATAGGCAGGTATATAAGTTCCTGGATGCCAAGGTGATGATTATTTAACAAATGGAAGTTTTACAACAACAGCTTTTAACTGCTTATCGCGAATATCAACATATATATGAGAACCTACTTTAGCATGTTCACTCAAAACATACCCCATTCCTATACCCTTGTTCAAGGTTGGCGATTGAGTTCCGGAAGTAACTTTCCCAATCATGTTTCCTTCTTCGTCGCGTATAAAATAATCATGACGAGGAATGCCTCGATCGATCATTTCGAAACCTACTAATTTTTTTTCAACGCCTGATGCCTTCTGCTTTTGAAGGTATTCGGAAGAACTGAATTCTTTGGTAAACTTGGTTATCCACCCAAGACCGGCTTCGAGAGGTGTTGTATAATCATCAATATCATTGCCGTACAAACAAAAGCCTTTCTCCAAGCGCAATGTATCTCTCGCACCCAATCCTACTGGTTTAATGCCCGCCTCTTTACCTGCTTCAAAAATTGCATTCCATATTTTCACTGCATCATCGCCCTTGTCTTCAAAATAAATTTCAACTCCGCCTGCGCCCGTATAACCCGTTGCACTCACCAAAACATTTTCTACTCCCGCAAAAACGCCTTTTACAAATGTGTAATATTTTAAATCGATAATATTCATATCGGTCAAGGGCTGGAGGATCTTGCATGCATTTGGACCTTGAACTGCCAGTAAACATGTTTTACCAGAGATGTTATGCATCTCTACATTGCCCTGATTAAATTGTTGAATCCATTCCCAATCCTTTTCGATATTGGATGCATTCACCACCAACATATATACCTTATTTTTTTCTATGCAGTAAATCAATAAATCATCTACAATACCGCCGTTTTCATTTGGCATGCAACTATACTGGGCCTGACCGTTTTCTAATGTAGAAGCATCATTGGAACTTACCTTCTGTATGAGCGCCAATGCTTGATCGCCTTTTAATACAAATTCACCCATGTGACTGACGTCAAATACGCCTGCATTGTTTCGAACAGCATGGTGTTCATCGTTGATGCCTGAATAGGAGATTGGCATGTTGTATCCTGCAAACTCGGCCATCTTCGCACCCAGTGCCTGATGCATTGAGGTAAAAGGAGTTGATTTCATGGTGCGAAGATAAATCAAATCATCGCGCCAATTTCAGGAGACTCAAGGCTCTGAATAAAATCTGAAAATTCCCAGAGGGAGATGGGGCTTGGGCTTCGGGCTCTAATTTGGGTTGCTTCGCATTTGAAGCAGTCGACTTTATTTGAACATCCACTGTAGTATCATTTCCCTTGATCTTGATATCAGTAGATTTCAAATGAATTTCTTTTTCCCTGATTTCTTCTCTCAATCGATCAATTCTATTTTCCAACTCATCGCTGTCAATTTCTCCATCTGGTTCGTCAACTCCACCAATTCTTTCTACTCCCGATTCGGTCATCCTATACCAAGCACCCGGTCTCCAAGAATCATATTCCCAATCATCATCGATGTTAATATTCAAGCCCTTAGTACCACCTCTGATATTGAACCAATTCAGTTTATTCGCTCTTCGATCAATGTATACTTCTTTTCCCACAGGAACTTCGAGTAAGACAATAACCTGTTGATTCCTGAACTTCATTTTATCGTCGATCACAAAACCAAGAGGTACATTTAAAATACTATCCATCTGCTCCACAGGAAAATTAATGTTACTTGCATAGGATTCTGCGTCTGCAGTAGTGGAAGCCTTTGCACGTTTTATAACCAATAAATGAAAATTATCGTCGTTGCTTTTTTCAAGACGAACACGCATATTCGTTAACAAGAGACTGTCTTCGTGCTTAGATAATCGTAAACCATCTACTTCATTAAAATCATCATTGCTACTTTCAATAAAATCAAAATCAATTGGATAAAACTGCCCTTTCGGATCATTGAACATCAATTTCATTTTTCCTGAAACAGGCTGTTCAATCGAAAGTTGCTGTTTAACCTGCCCAGATCTCCTGAATTGATTTGAAATAGTTACAGACAACATAATAATTGCTATCCAGCCCAATGTCCACAATCCACCGAATGCCCAACCCATCCAAGTTGACCTTGATTTTACCCCTGTTACTTTTCTAAATAGATAGATCAATACAGCTGCAATTGGAAGAATAACAAAAAGAAAAATAGTACCCCACGCATAGAGTTGGATTGTTCCGCTATTGGCTATAAAATTTTTGAGCGGTAACAAAGAAGTGCCGACTACAACTGCACCTGTTCCTAATGCAAACAAAACCAACGCAATGATTCCAAGAATGAAAAAGATAAATACTTTGAAGATTGCTGCAATGAATCTGAAAAATCCCCTGCCAACAGGACGAGCCGTTTCTTTCACTTCCTGAGCAAAAGTAGATGAGGTTGTTTTAAAATCATCTTTCCATTTTTCCTTGTTATCGTCAATATTTTTTTTCACTCCCTGCAATTCATCCTGAATTTTATTTTTGATGGATTCAAGATCAACTTTCTCTCCTTTCATTTCCATTTTTTCAGATGCAGTTACTGCCTTAGGAATTACAGCCCAAAGGATGATATAGGTCAACACCAAGGAGCCAGAAAAACCATAGAAAAATGGAAACCCAAACGGGAAGGTATTTCGAAGGATGCCCAGCAATACAGGTAAAAGAAATATCAAGCGTGGTATCCAAACTTGAATATCAAAATATTGCGCGATACCGCTCAACACACCGCCAATCACTTTATTATCTGCATCGCGGTACAATTTTCTTCTCACACTATTTTCCGTAAGATATTTTGATGGAAGTAGTGCCCACAATAAAATATACAAGAAGAACATAAACCCAAAAGATCCAAATGCAAGCAATACAAACAATACTCGTATGATAGATGTATCTACTCTAAAGTAATAACCCACACCACTGCATACACCGCCAATGAGTTTTTCATTTGCATTTCTGTAAATGCTGCCCCGAGGTTTCTCTCGCTCTATAAAAGTTTTCTGAGAACTTGAATTGCTTTCCTCGTTCATGGAAATTTCATCAAACTGCTCTGGCCTGCCCATGCTGGAAACAATGCTTTCAACATGCTCCTCTGTAATGAATGCAGCACCGGCTTTTATTCTTTCATTGAATAATTCTGCAATCCTGTTTTCAATATCGTTGATGATTTCTTCCTTTCCTTCTTCGTTGGAAAAATAATTTCGCAGACTATCAATGTATTTCTTCAAATTTTCATAAGCAGGTTCTTCAATCGGAACTACTCTTCCCTGAAAATTAATATTGATGACTTTTTTCATTGTATCTAAGTTGTAAGTTGTAGGTTATAAGTTATTAGTAAACGTTTAGTAGTTGACAGTTAACGGTTAACCGTCAACTGTCAACGGCTGTTCCTTCTCCTCCCTTCTCCCTCGTCCCTTCTCCCTCTGTATTAATTACCCTCTCCACCGAAGATGCCATTCCCCTCCAAGTTGCTTCCAGTTCAGCATAAAAAGCCAAACCTTTATCAGTCAGAGAAAAATATTTTCGAGGAGGTCCACTTGGACTCTCTACCCAACGATAGCTCAGTAAATCTGCATTTTTAAGTCGTGTAAGTAAGGGATAGAGTGTTCCCTCCAGTAAATTCAGGTCGGCTTTCTTCATCTCCTCGATGATATCCGAAGGATAAGCCTCGCCTCTGCGGATGATAGAAAGGATGCAGAATTCAAACACCCCCTTCTTCATCTGACTCTGTGTATTCTCAATATTCATATCCTGGTATTGATCTTTAGTGACCAATTACAGGACAAAAGTAGGGAATTTTATAATACTATGCAATACATAGTAGTATTTTTTTTACAGTACCTTAGTATTTGATGATATGCAGGGTTTCCTGGCGTCCGCCTATATATCGGAAGTCCTTCCCGTCAAAATAACCGTCTTCTTCAAGCATGATGCGGATTTCCTTCTTCCATTCGGGGATGAAAGTGGCGGAATTCAACTCGATGGAATAGGCGGTTTTGGGATATAATTTATAGTCCCCACTTCCTGGAACCCCTTGCTGCATATCCCACATTCCAATAGTCGGACCCGCAGCATGACCGTTGAATCCCAATGGATGAGTATAAATGCTTGGAGTGATGCCTTCTGATTTTGCTTGCTGCAAGGAGGCCAACAAAATTTCATTGCCGGTTCTTCCAGTTTTAAAATTGGAAGTAAGAATATCCTGCAACCTATTGCTGTTGGCAAAAGCTTTTTTAATAGAAGCTGGGGCATCGGCTTCCCCTGGTTTCAAAACATATGCATGTTGCTGACAATCGGTATTGAGTCGTAGATATGTTATTCCAAAATCAACGTGCAATAAATCTCCAGGCTGCACAACATCGTCTTTCGGACGATTGGAAAAACTTCGTAAATGTTCAAAGCTGGTTGAATCACTTCGTTGAATCGCAACGGATGGATGAAACCAAGTAATCAATCCGAGAGAAGTAAGTTTTTGTCTGAACCACCAAACCAAATCATCGGTAGTAGTAACACCTGGTGTAACAACCTTACTGGAAAAACCTTCTTTGATAATATCGTGTGTGATGGCAACCAATTTCGGATAGATCTGCATTTCCTTTTCTGTTCTGGTTTCCATCCATCCAACTGCAAGAGGTTCGGCACTGACAACTTTCGACTTGAATGCAGCAGGAAGTTTTTTCATCAGCATTTCATAATGCGTATGATCTAAACCATCTGCGTGTGCAAAATTTTCAGATGTGTTTACCGCAATTTTTTTTGGATTTCTTGAACTCACTACATCCACTAATGCATCCCACTGATCAGGAAATTTTTTCATGTCCCACGATGCCTTGATCGATTCTCCAACATTATAACGCGCAATGGCAAGTTTATCCAACGACTTTTTGCTTGCATCGTAACTGAATACAATCATGGTGGTACGTCTAGCCGATAACCACGTAGATGGCAACATGGTTTTCAAAACAGGATCTTCGTTGTATTCTCGTGAGATCACAATCCACATATCAATACCGGCTCTCTCCATCAACGAGGGAACAACCGTATTAAATCGTTCCTCCAAAATATCGTCAATCACTTTTGCCTGTTCTCTTTCAGGCAATACAACCTGAGCATGAGCTGAAGCAACAAAAAGAAAGCATATTAAAAATTGTACTACCTTTTTCATACAGATTATTTATTTTTTACTTGTGTAATTTTGTATAAAGCCGCACCCCCTGTCCCTTTCCCCTCCTCCCTGCCTACCGGCAGGCAGGCCTTCTCTCTGTTTTACTCCACAATCCTCAACTTCGCATAATTCAACATGATCTTCTTCTCCCCGTTGAGATCAAATTTAATGGTAGCAATCGGATTATGTGCAGCTCCCTCCATTTTAAGTACTATTCCAAATCCGAATTTTTGGTGCTCTACTTTTTGCCCCTCACTCAAATCGGAAACATCACTCGGCTTAAAGTCAGCAGAGGGTTGATGAAGGATGGGCTTGGTTACCGAAGGAGTTGCAGGTATATACCCTGGGCGATCGGTTGTTTTTTTTGGTTGATCGAAAATTGACTTTTGTTGAATAGTGGTTGTTTGTCCCCAGCCTTTCATGCGATCAGAGGCCGACGAACTGGATTGATTCCTGAATCCACCACCTGCATACGACTTGTCGAGATGCTCTTCGGGAAGTTCATTGATAAATCTGCTCGGATCATTTTGAACTACCTGTCCAAATTTATAACGTGTATTGGCATAACTGATCCAGAGCTTTTGTTTAGCTCTTGTAATCACTACATAAAATAATCTTCTTTCCTCCTCCAATTCTTCGCGTGTGTTTATACTCATCGCATTAGGGAAAAGCATTTCCTCCAAGCCTACCGCAAACACACAAGAAAATTCCAATCCTTTTGCAGCATGGATTGTCATCAGCTTCACCGTATCGGCATGTTCATCTTTTTGATCTGCATCTGTAAGCAAGGTGATTTGTTGTAAATAAGCAGACAGCAAAACATCTTCTCTTAAAGGCCTAGCAGGAATAGGTTCTTGAAGATTGTTATCAGTTGACGGTTGACTGTTAACCGTTAACTGTTCACTGTCAACCGATCCCTCCTCCCTTCTCCCTCCTCCCTGGCTGTCTCCTCCTCCCTCTGTTTCTAACAACACTCCATCTTCATCGATCTGAGCACGATTCTGTTTATCATCCACCCACTCTTTGATGGAGTTCAATAATTCTTGTACGTTTTCGTATCGCTGAACACCCTCGGTGCTTTTATCATTGAACAATTCTTTTACCAAGCCAGTTTGCTTGCCTACATGAAAAGCAACATCGTATGCATTGCTTTTTTTCAACATGCTGGCAAAGCTTTTGATCATGAGCACAAAATTTTCAATTGCTTCTAATGTGCCTGCACGAAAACCAAATTCAGCTGCTTTTGTCAACACCTCCCACAAACTGATTTGCTTTTCGTTTGCGAATAAAATCAGTTTATCCAAACTTGTTTTTCCAATACCTCTTACAGGATAATTGATGATACGTTTGAGTGCTTCTTCATCGCGTGGATTTACAATGATGCGCAAGTAAGCGATATAATCCTTGATTTCCTTTCGCTGATAAAAACTGATGCCGCCAAAAATGGTATAAGGAATATTCATCCTGCGCAGCGATTCTTCAAATGCACGGCTTTGTGCATTGGTTCGATACAGTATAGCAAAGTCTCTATTAAAAAAATGGTTACGCAATTTTTGTTCCTGTATGGTATCTGCCACCATTTTTCCTTCGTCGTTATCCGTCATGGTGCGCACCAATCGAATCTTTTCGCCATCACTGTTTTCCGTCCACAACTCCTTTGGTATTTGCCCTTTATTATTAGCAATCACCTGATTCGCAACGTTCAGAATTTGTTTGGTGCTTCTATAGTTCTGTTCAAGTTTCACCACTTTTACATCGTCGTAATCTTTCTTGAACAATAAAATATTTTCGATGGTTGCACCACGGAAAGAATAAATGGATTGTGCATCGTCACCAACCACGCATACATTCTCGTGCATTGCTCCAAGTAATTTTATGATTTCGTATTGCGCAGGATTGGTATCCTGGTACTCATCGATCATGATATAACTGAACTTGTGCTGGTATTTGTGCAATGCATCGGGGTGGTGCTTAAGAATTAGATAAAATTGAAGCAACAAATCATCAAAGTCCATTGCTCCGTTCTTAAAACATCTTTTTGAATAGGCAGTATAGATCTGAGATATGGCAGGACGATTGGCTCTGGCATCTTCCTGTTGCAATCCAAAATCACTTGCATATTCCTCTGCTGTGATCAACGCATTTTTTGCGGCTGAAATTCGGTTGTACACCACGGATGGTTTGTACATTTTATCATCGAGATGCAGTTCATTGATAACTGTCTTTAATACACTCTTTGCGTCATCGGTATCATAAATAGTAAAACTGGATGGATACCCAATGCGAGTAGCTTCTGTTCTCAGTATACGGGCAAATACCGAGTGAAAGGTTCCAACGTATAAGTTATTCGATTCTTGGTTGCCCAAAATTCTTTCCACTCGTTCTTTCATTTCACGAGCGGCCTTATTTGTAAACGTTAGGGCTAAAATTCTAAAGGCATCTACTCCCTGTGCCATCAAATGGGCGATGCGGGAAGTCAGCACCTTGGTTTTGCCGCTTCCGGCTCCTGCAATAATCATCAACGGACCATTCACATGCATCACGGCTTCCCGTTGCTGCGGGTTCAGCTCATCCAAGTAATTGAACATAGATGCAATTTAATGTAAAAGCAGCTGCGGAAGGGGGGCAAACCCAACTGTTAAAATATTGTTTAAGAATAAATTGTGTTAAACCTAGTAAAGAAGCACAAGTCTATGTATGTGTTCGGGTTTATTACCCTATGAGTAACTATAAAAATGACACACATGAAAACAAAACACATTTTTTTATCGGCTCTTGCAGCTTTTGCTGTTTTTGCAATTGGACTCAGTTCCTGCTCTAAAAATGGAATGAACCGTGCAGGTCAATTCAAAGTATTATTGACAGATGCACCGGGTGATTACATTGCCGCAAAAATTGATATTCAAAAAGTAGAAGTAAAAGTTGATACCAATCAGGAACATTCCAAAGACGATCATTTTGCTGATGGCGATCGTCACGAAGACGACCATCTGAAGAGAGGCGATGAATATGGTGTATGGACCGATTTAAATTATACTCCTGGGGTAATTGATGTAATGAAACTTCGCAACGGTATTGATGCTAAAATTGCCGAAGGCAATATAGTAGGTACCGTAAGAAAAGTACGCATTACACTCGGCCCCAATAATACTGTTACAACCAAAGACAGTGTTGAACATCCATTGGTGTTGAAAAACGATACCGAAAATTATCTTTACATCCATCTACATGATGAACACAGAGGACATGGTCGTGGAGAAGGTGAAGGTCGTCGTGAGCATGGTGGTCCGCAAGATCTTCAAGTAACAATCGACTTGGATGTTGCCCGCTCCATCATAGAAAGCAATGGTGTATACTATCTTGCTCCTAAACTTCGTCCCTTCAATGATGAAAATTTCGCAGCCATTGCAGGTCAAGTACTACCCACCAACATCTTTGCAGTAGTAACTGCCCTCGATGCAAGTGGGGCCGAAGTTGCCAAAGCACTTCCAAAGCCTGATGGTGACTATAAAATCCGCGGATTGAACGATGGTACATATACCTTGAAGTTCGAAGCCACTGGTTATAAAACGCAGACCATTACTGTAACAGCTACAAAGGGTAAAGAAGTAAAAGCAACGACTGTTACACTCGTCAAGTAATTTGCAAATACCTATAGACACGCAAGGGGGTCGTCGAAAGACGGCCCTTTTTTTATGGATGATTTCTCAAAGCAATACCACTCTTGGTTCCATTGTGCTGGCCGTTTTCAATGACCAACTTCCCGTTCACAAAAATATATTCCATCCCAACCGTGTTCTGATGAGGATTGTCATAAACGGATAAATCTTGAATTTTTTGTTCATCAAAAATTACAATATCTGCAAACTTTCCTTCCATGATCAATCCTCTGTCTTTTAAATTGAATTTGGTTGCAGGTAGGGATGTCATTCTTCGAACAGCCTCTTCCAAACCAATTACTTTTTGATCGCGCACATATCTTGATAATACGCGCGCATTCGTTCCGAATCCGCGCGGGTGGGGCATTCCCTTCCCATCACTGATACCCGCATCTGCTGCAGGCATATTGAATGGATATTTCATAAAATACACCAGATCTTTTTCGTTCATGGTATGATAAATCATCTGTGCATTTGCTTTTGCAAGCATATCAAGAATCAGATTTGCTTCGCTGAGAAAATTTTTCTTGCCGCCTTTTTCAATATTGATTTGTGTGATACTCTTACCACTCATCGTAGTATCTGGACCGAACCAAGCAACTACTGCAAAACTGTAATCTTTTTGTTTGTCTTTTTTCTGGGATGCCTTCATGCCATCCAATATTTTTTTACGGATGACAGGGTCTTTCATTTTCACACGCAGCGAATCCAATCCGCCTTCCAATGCCCAATCGGGTAAACGAACAGCAAGGTTGGTGCTGCTTGCAGTGTAAGGATATTGATCAATCGTTACATCGTATCCCTGCTTTCTTGCTTCTTCCACCATGCCCAGGGTTTCGGTAGATCTTCCCCAATTATTTTTTCCTGTTACTTTAAAATGTGAAATCTGCACAGGAATATTGGCTTCTCTCCCTATGGTCAATGCTTCGTCAATTGCTTCGTGCACACGGTTGCCTTCGTTGCGCATATGGGTTGCATAAACGCCCCCGCTTGCTGCTGCAATTTTGGAGAGTCGTACAATTTCTTCGGTAGGTGAGTACATCCCGGGTAAATAAATGAGGCCAGTAGAGAGTCCCACTGCACCGTCTTTCATCGCTTTGCTCATCAACTCTTCCATTTTTTTCATCTCATCGGCAGTGGCTTTTCTGTTATCCAATCCCATTCCCAATCTCCGAATGGTATTATGCCCTGCGAGTGTTGCTACATTGATAGAAGTTTTTGTACTGTCGATCTTATAAAGAAATTGTGCAATATCATCTGCACCGCTTCCACAATTACCTGTAACTACAGATGTTACTCCATCATATATATAGTTCTCAGCAGTAGGTCGCTTGAATACACTCTCTTCAATATGTGCATGCACATCGATAAAACCAGGTGCAACAATATTGTTTTTAGCATCTATAATTTTTGATTGAGGGTATTTTGCAGCGAGTCCCTTTCCTACAGCAAGTATTTTATTCTGTTGGATGGCTATATCTGCACGGTACCAACCGTTTCCAGTGCCGTCTACAATTCTTCCATTGACAATTACATAATCCGCCTGGCCTTTTGCGAATAAAAATATAAAGCCGGCTAATAGGAAAAGTAAACTCTTTTTCATGTCACTTGTTTTAAAAATAAAAGGTAAGCATTCTTTTTAAAGTTTGTACATTAGGACATGGACATCAAGGTTTTCATCACTGGAGGAACGTTCGACAAGGAATACAATGAGCTTACGGGTGAGTTGTTTTTCAAGGAGACGCATTTGCATGAGATGTTGCGTTTAGGAAGATCGAATATTAAACTGGATATTACCACCTTGATGATGATTGACAGTTTGGATATGCAGGATGAGCACCGCAAGATGATTGCAAAAGCCTGTGCAGATGCCAAACAAGATAAGATCATAATCACCCATGGTACCGATACCATGGCAGTGACGGCGAAATTTTTATCGGATACCATCAAAGAAAAAACCATCGTACTGACAGGAGCGATGGTCCCTTATAAATTCGGAAGTTCCGACGGACTCTTTAATCTCGGCAGCAGCCTTGCATTTGTACAAACCCTCCCGCATGGAGTTTATGTGGCCATGAACGGAAAGTACTTTGAGGGAAACAATGTCCGCAAGAACAAATCAACCGGCGAGTTTGAGTTGATTCATTCATAATATATTTCAAACAAAAAAACCAGAGATTGCTCTCTGGTTTCTTGTAATGGGTTAGTAAGTAAGTAGGGTGCGTTATTTTCTCTCCAATAATTTGAAGAACTGATCCAATTGAGGAAGAACAACGATACGTGTTCTGCGGTTTCTTGCTTTGCCTTCTGTAGTTGAGTTGTCTGCAATAGGCTTGTATTCAGAGCGACCAGCAGCAACCAATTGAGCAGGATTCAAACCGTATTGCTTTTGCAACAATCGTACGATAGTAGTTGCGCGCTTCACAGAAAGATCCCAGTTATCTTGCATCAAATCATTGCTACCATTCATGGTTACATTGTCTGTATGACCTTCTACCATGTATTCCAAATCAGGTTGTGCTTTCAATACAGTAGCAACTTTGCTCAATACAACTTTCGCTTTGTCGCTAACATCAAAACTTCCTGTTTTGAACAATACTTTATCAGAAATATCTACATATACAACTCCTTTGTCTACTTTGATGTTTACATCCTGATCAGCCAAATCTCCCAAAGCACCTTTCAAGTTCATCACCAAGGCCATGTTCAATGAATCTTTTCTTGCAGCAGCCTGCTGAATAGATTGGATGTAGGAGTCTTTGGCACCAATGTTGTCCAACGACTTCTTGATGCTCTCCGCTTGAGAAGAAGAAATAACAGACAAATCTTCCAGTTGCTTCAAAGCAACGTTGTTGTTTTTCTTCAACATGTCAACTTGATCTTTCAAAGAGGCAATCTGTGCTTCTCTCTGCGCATCGGCAATTGCACGCTGACGATCTGCTTCCGCTTTTTCATCTTTACATGCTCTTGTTTCCTTTTGAGATGCTACCAATTCATTGTTCAAGGAAGCATACTTGTCGTTCAATGCCTGATATTTCTTGGTACTTACGCAAGAAAATAAAGTACCTACCAATAATAAAGGCAATACAAAATTTTTAGTTTTCATTGTTAGTTTCTTTTTAAAGAATTGACGTTACGCAAATATAATGGCTTATTTTTCATCTTCATCAATTGTACGCACAAAAGCGCTTCTTTTTGGAGCGGGCATTACACTGTTCTCTCCCTTTACACCCTTCCAAATTACTTCACTGAATTCAAAATCATTCACCCGATCCTCCTTACTGAAATCAAATGTTCTACTTTTCCTTGCCAAGGGTCCATCCTTTTTATTGACTTCTGTAATATCAACTTTAGCAACAATTGATCGAAAAGGTTGTGTGTTGGAAGTCTTGCTGAAACTGCGCCACATGGGCGTTGCAGCCGCATCGTATTGCGACATCGGGCTCATACCTAAAATCAATTCAATTGTCCGCACCATCGATGAAGTACTGTAAGGTGTGTGATCTACATACCCACGTTTTACATAACCCCCCGCCACATATGCCGTGGTTCGGTGCGCATCCACATGATCGGGACCATTCTGTGCATCGTCTTCTACAATAAATACAACCGACTGCTCCCATATAGGTGACTTCGACAAATGTTCTATAAATAATCCAACGGCCCAGTCATTGTCTGCCACATGTGCAAAGGGTGTAGGCCTTCCCAAACTCATGCCCTCCGTATGATCGTTGATCAAACGCAGCGTATTCAACTGAGGTACAGCATTGATGCGCAGCAATGAATCAAAATCTCTTTTCCATTGATTCACCCGCGTGGTATCTCGTACCGTTTCATCCCAACTGGTATAATACGGACAAAAATGTCCTTCTAAAATTTTCAAATTCGGTTTATAATCATCCGCAAATTCTCCATAGGTTCGGTAGCTAACACCGTGCTTCTTCGCATTCCCCCAAATAAAATCTCCCTTATTATCTGCAGCACGTGTTCTTCCCTCTGCATCGTATTTTCCGCCTCTTCCTCCATAAGAAGTAGGCCAGTTTTTTTCTAGGTAATCTGTAGCATACGCACCAAAGGTCCAGTTATGCCCATCTGCACTCACTTCTCCATCCACATAAAAATTATCCAGCAATACAAATTCTTTCACCAACGCATGCTGATTTGGAGTGATGTTTTCTCCAAACAACACCAAACTTGTATCGCCATTTCCACCCGTAACATCTCCCAATACCTGGTCGTAGGTTCTGTTTTCCTTCACGATGTAAAACACATGTTTAATTGGAGATGGGTCGCCGACTTTCATGGGAATGGGATTGCCCTTTTCACCGCTTGCATTCAATTCCTTTTCTTTTGTATAAGGAGAGTTTGCATAAACAGCTTTGGAATAAAGACCCAACGCTTGTTCAGCAGGTTCTTCAAAAATGCTCATCGTGCCTTTGAAGAGTCCGCCGATATATTGTACTGCCGCAGGTTTCGCTGCATCCCCTTGTTGGAAACGAACCTTCTGTTTCTTCTCAATGGGATTCGGGCCATTTGGATTTGCCAGCGAGCTGAATCCTTTCCCATTGGTAACAAATACTTTTTTACCCACCACTCTCACATTTGTTGGATACCATCCTACAGGAATAAATCCCATTGATCTGCTGGCACCAAGTTGCTCTACTTCAAATACTGCCAATGCATTATTATCGGCATTGGCAATATACAATCGTTCTTCATCGGCAGACAAAGACAACCCATTGGTCGTAGATCCTGGAACTGCATCTGCGTAGAGAGCTGCATTTAGGGTTTCTACCACTTTCATATTGGAAGTAGTGATCACAGAAACCGAATTATCGTTGGCATTGGCAACATAAAGTCGATCGCCTTTTTTAGTGAGGATGATTTCGTTGGGATTATCACCAACCTGCGCGCTATTTAACTTCTTTCCGGTGCTCGCATCCAACTTGAGAACTTTATCGCCTCCCCAAAGAGAAACATAGAGAATAGTTTTATCTGACGAAAGCATGCAGGTATAAGCTTCGGCTCCCAGGTTAATTTTATGTAGGACGGATTTACTGGAAGTATTAATGATATAAAGGGAACTGTCATCGCGCGTAACAGTATACAAGAGTTGTTTTTTGTTGTTGACTGCAATGCCTGCGGGTCCAATCGGATTCGGCCAAGGTTGACCGAGAAGAATACTGTCCTTTAAATCGAGATGATCACCTTGCGTACTATATATATTGATCTTGTTATCGTGCCCGGCTGAAACATAAAGGAGCTGATCATCGTCTGAAAAGGCCAGTCCATACCATGCTTTATCAATCGGCATATCATGGAGAATTTTTTCTGAAGCCACATCGATGTATTGGATAGAGTGTCCGCTTTGGCCATTATTACTCACTGCCATTCTTTTACCAGAATGAGTAACTGCCATGTTAAGAGGGAGGTCTCCTAAAGAAAGGCTGCGACCAAGTGGAGTGAGGCTCCAACCATTTGGAAGCACAACGGGTGAGGGAAGTTGAGCATTGACTGTTATTGAATAAATAAGCAGTGCGAGCAACATTAATTTTCTCATATCAATTTGTTAGGATATATAAATGTAGGTCGGATGTGGGTAAAAATATTTTGTAAGCGTGTTATTAAATCTGTACCTTAATGGAGATTTTTGTTACCGGTAGCTTGCCGGAATTTTCTTGTTTGTTTTCTCATGTCTACCCTGCTGGTGTATTTCCAGCAGGGTTTTTTGTGAAAAACACTAATAATTTTAGTGGAGAAAATGCTAAAAAAATTAGTTTATTAAATTTGGATGTTTTACCTTTACCCCCTCAAACATTATTAATTATGTCAAACAACGAAAAATTAAAAGCGCTGAAACTCACGCTAGACAAGATTGAGAAGGATTATGGAAAGGGAAGCGTGATGATGATGAATGAAAAAGGTGAAGCGCAAATCGAAGTGGTATCAACTGGATCAATCGGACTGGATGCAGCACTTGGTATCGGCGGATTGCCGAGAGGTAGAGTGATAGAAATTTATGGTCCAGAAAGCTCAGGTAAAACAACGATCGCAACCCATGTAATAGCAGAAGCCCAAAAAAAGGGTGGGGTCTGCGCCATCATCGATGCTGAACATGCGTTCGACAGTGGCTATGCAAAAAAATTAGGGGTGGATGTAGACAATCTATTGATCTCCCAACCTGATTATGGTGAGCAGGCACTAGAAATTGCGGACAGATTGATTTTGTCTGGTGCATTGGATGTTGTAGTAATTGATTCTGTTGCCGCGCTGGTTCCCAAAAGCGAGTTGGAGGGAGAGATGGGCGACAGTAAAATGGGCTTGCACGCCAGGTTGATGAGTCAGGCCTTGAGAAAATTGACGGCTACTATCAGTAAAACCAATACCATTTGCATTTTCATCAACCAGTTACGCGAAAAAATTGGTGTGATGTTCGGTAATCCCGAAACAACCACAGGTGGTAATGCCTTGAAATTCTATTCTTCTGTACGTCTGGATATTCGTCGCTCGGCACAAATCAAGGACGGTGAAGAAGCAATCGGTAACCGTGTGAAAGTAAAAGTGGTAAAAAACAAAGTAGCTCCTCCATTCCGCTCTGCAGAATTTGACATCATCTTCGGAGAAGGCATCTCCAAAACAGGTGAAATCATCGACATGGGTGTTGAGTTGAGCATTATTCAAAAAAGCGGAAGCTGGTACAGTTACAATGGAGATAAATTAGGACAAGGCCGCGACAGTGTGAGACAACTACTGATCGACAATCCGGAAATGGCCAATGAAGTGGAAGCCAAAATCAGAGAGAAATTGAAAGAAATGCAAACTACGTAAACTATTCAGTTGGGCTTTTTGTTTAGAAACCGCATCCTCTTATAAGGATGCGGTTTTTTATTAACTTCCCATCTCAATCGTCCAACATGGAAAAAAAGAGAGTCCTCAATAAAAGAAAACGTATCGCATTGGTTGCACACGACAATAAAAAAAAGGAACTCATCGATTGGGCAGTCTATAACAAAGTTGCATTGTCTAAACATGAGTTGTTGGCAACCGGCACCACAGGAAAATTACTGGAAGAGGCCCTCGACAGATCCATCAAAAAATTATTGAGTGGCCCTCTTGGAGGCGATCAGCAAATCGGTGCCCTGATTGCAGAAGGCAATGTAGACACCTTGATATTTTTCTGGGACCCAATGGAAGCCCAGCCACATGATCCTGACATCAAAGCACTGCTGCGATTAGCAGTTACCTGGAATATCCCGTTTGCATGCGATAGAGCATCTGCAGATTTCATTCTAACCTCCCCACTCATGTACGAAGAATACACCTGCAGCATTCCCGATTATTCAAGTTATTTAAAACGCGACGTAAAATAAGAGTATGAAAAATATTTTAATTGCATTGCTGTTTATCAGCACATCATCCATTGCGCAAGACACCATTTCAAAACTAACTCTTCAACAAGCTGGCAACTTAATCGATGTCAAATACAGCGATAAAGAAATTGAAATGATGCTGCAAGACGTGAAAAACAATTTGGTTGACTACAGAAAAATGCACTTGCTCCCATTGAACAACAGCGTTGGGATGAGCATGTCGCAGCGTCTTCAACCCGATAAGGCTGTTCAACAACCTATCCTATGGCAATACGATAAAAATATTCAACTGCCTGCAAATAAAAACGATCTGGCGTTTTATTCAATAAAACAATTGGGATCGTTGTTGCGCAAAAAAATAATTACGTCCAAAGAGCTGACAACCTTCTTCATCAATAGAATAAAAAAATTTGGCGACACCCTACAATGCGTAGTGAGCATCACAGAAGATATCGCTATGCAACAAGCTGCTAAAGCAGACGAAGATTTCAAGAAAGGAATTGATAAAGGTCCCTTGCAAGGAATTCCCTATGGACTAAAAGATTTGTTTGCAGTGAAAGGAACCAAAACAACATGGGGCGCACAACCGTATAAAGAACAAGTAATCGAAGAAGATGCCTATGTATATACAAGATTAAAAAATGCAGGAGCGGTACTTGTTGCGAAATTCACTCTTGGAGCTTTGGCGATGGGCGACTATTGGTTTGGAGGAAGAACAAAAAATCCTTGGAACCTTGAAAGAGGCTCCAGTGGCTCTTCTGCCGGATCATCTTCTGCTACCGTCGCAGGCCTTGTACCCTTTGCCATCGGAACAGAAACACATGGCTCAATCATCTCTCCCAGTCATACATGCGGAGCAACCGGTTTGCGTCCAACTTTCGGAAGCATCAGTCGTTCTGGTGCCATGACATTGAGCTGGAGTTTAGATAAAGTGGGGCCCATCTGCAGATCTGTTGCTGATGCAGCAACCGTTTTTAGTTTTATACACGGTACAGATAATAAAGATGCAAGTGCAGTAGAAGCTGCATTCAATTATAAGCCCAACCAAGATATAAAAAAATTACGCGTAGCATATGCGAAAAATATTTTTGATAAACTCGATTCAAGTGCACAGGAATGGACGGTATTGAAACAATTAAAAGATGCAGGAATTGATGTGCATCCGATGAATTTCCCGGATTCTGAAAGCTACGCCTTCGATATGATTGGGATTGTGATAGGAAGTGAGGCTGCTGCTGCTTTTGATGAATTCACTCGTATGAACATCGATGATCAAATGACCAGACAAACCAGAAATGATTGGCCCAATTATTTCAGACAGGCAAGAACAATTCCTGCAGTAGAATATATCAATACCATTCGCCATCGTTCTCTCTTGATGCAAAAAACAAACGAGGCCATGAAAGATTATGATGTGGTGATCACGCCCAGCTTTGGCGGAAAACAATTATCGATCACCAATCTAACAGGACAACCGGCGCTTTGCATGCCAATAGGATTGAATAAACAGGGAACCCCCAACAGCATTACATTCCTCGGCAATCTGTTCAAAGAAGAAGAAATAATAGCATTGGGGAAATTCTTTCAATCCATCACTCCGTATGATGAAATGCATCCAGAAAGATTCAAGTGAGTCAGATGAATTAATTTTGGGGAATGCCCTTTGAATTGCAAGCCCCTTATGAACCAGCCGGTGATCAACCGGAAGCCATCCGGCAATTGGTGGAGGGCATTGAACACGGTGAACGTTATCAAACATTGTTAGGTGTTACCGGTTCGGGCAAAACCTTCACGATGGCAAATGTTATCCAACAGGTTCAAAAGCCAACACTGATTCTCACTCATAACAAAACACTGGTTGCGCAACTGTATGGAGAGTTCAAACAATTCTTCCCAAACAATGCAGTAGGATATTTTGTTTCCTACTACGACTATTATCAGCCGGAAGCTTACATGCCTGTAAGCAATACATATATTGAAAAAGATCTTTCGATCAACGAGGAATTGGATAAACTCCGTTTACAAGCAACGTCTGAATTACTAAGCGGAAGAAGAGATATCATAGTAGTAGCTTCTGTTAGTTGTATTTATGGAATGGGAAATCCAACCGAATTTGAAAATGGTATCATTCGTATACAACAAGGTCAAATCATCAGCCGCCAGGGTTTTCTTCATGCACTGGTGAATTCACTCTATCAAAGAACTCAACTCGAATTCAAACGAGGAACGTTCAGAGTAAAAGGCGATACCATCGATATCAACTTACCCTACGTTGACTTCGGATACCGCATCACTTTTTTTGGCGACGAAATCGAAAGCATTGAAACGCTTGAAATCAGCTCTGGTAAAAGAATTGGAGCCATTCAAAATGCAGCTATATTTCCAGCTAACCTCTACCTCGCACCCAAAGAAATCATCCATCAAGTGATCTCCGAAATAATTGATGAGTTGAGTAAGCAGGTGAACTATTTCAAAGAAAGTGGTAAAATGATCGAGGCACAACGACTTAGTGAACGTGTGAACTTTGATATTGAAATGATCAAAGAGTTGGGTTATTGCAGCGGCATTGAAAACTATTCAAGATTTTTTGACCGAAGACAGCCAGGCACCAGACCATTCTGTTTGTTGGATTATTTTCCAAAAGATTTTCTCTGCTTCATTGATGAGAGTCACCAAACCATACCACAAGTAAGTGGAATGTACGGCGGCGATAGAAGCAGAAAATTGGTGCTCGTGGATTATGGCTTCCGATTACCAGCTGCATTAGACAATCGTCCGCTTAATTTCAACGAGTTCGAACAAATGATTAACCAGGCAGTTTTCGTTTCTGCCACCCCGGGTGAATACGAACTCAATAAAACCGAGGGTGTAGTAGTAGAACAAGTAGTACGTCCTACTGGCCTCCTCGACCCCCCCATTGAAATACGACCTAGCCACAATCAGGTGGATGATTTATTGGATGAAATAGACAAGACCGTCAAAAAAGGCGACCGTGTATTGGTGACCACCCTCACAAAAAAAATGGCGGAAGAGATGGACAAGTACCTCAAACGCATCCAAATCAAATCAAAATATATTCACAGCGAAGTAGATACACTTGAGCGGGTGGAAATTCTTAGACAATTGAGATTGGGAGTCATCGATGTATTGGTAGGAGTAAATCTATTGAGAGAGGGATTGGATCTTCCGGAAGTCTCGTTGGTAGCGGTTTTGGACGCAGACAAAGAAGGGTTTCTTCGAAACGAAAAATCACTAACTCAAACAGCTGGTCGAGCTGCCAGAAATGTGGAGGGAAGAGTTATTTTTTATGCAGATACCATAACGGGGAGTATTCGAAAAACGATGGATGAAACCGAAAGGAGAAGAAAAAAACAAATAGAATACAATACGCTTCATGGCATCACACCACTGACTGTAACCAAGAGCAAGGAGCAAGTAATGGCGCAAACTTCTGTATTGGATATCAAGGGATATGATGAGAGAAATATGCTGGCGGCTATTGGAGAGGAACATGTAAGTGATATGGTTGCAGAGGAGCAATCCAGCTACACAACCATTCCTCAAATGGAAAAGCACGTAACCAAGTTGAAAAAAGCCATGGACAAAGCAGCAAAAGACCTTGATTTCATGGAAGCCGCGCGTTTGAGAGACCTGATGTTTGAAGCCAGGAATCGCTTGGAAGACATGAAAAAAGCAACCCCGCTCTAAAGCAATAATAAGCCATGAATTGAGTAAATTCACACTTACTCAATTACTTGCCATGCGCATAAAAATTTCAACGACTGCACTCTTATTTTTGTGCATTTTTATTTCAGCATCCGCACAAAAAGTAAAACCAAGATTCAAGGAACTTCCTTTTACTTCTCTAGAAAGTTTTCAAGCACCCCCTGCCAATTGGAAAATCATTGGAGCTGTTCAAGCTGGTTACGGCGACACTGCATTGAGTACCGCTAAAGGAAGCTCCATCCTTTTCAATGATTATTCAAGGAGCATCCAGTTTCAAGAAGGTCACCATCTCACAACAAAAATGCAACACGGTGATCTTTTGCTCGACTTTGATTTCATGATTCCAAAAGGTTCCAATTCCGGTATTTATCTTCAATCGAGATACGAAGTACAGATCAATGACAGTTGGGGAGTGAAGTTGCCAACATATAGTGATGTAGGAGGAATTTACGAGCGTTGGAAAAATGAAAAAGGATTTGAAGGAAGTGCACCAATGACCAATGCAGGATTCGCACCGGGCTTGTGGCAGCATATGGAAATATCTTTTCAGGCACCGCGCTTTGATGCGTCCGGAAAAAAAATTGCAAATGCAAAATTTGTTTATGTGCGATTAAACGGTGTAACCATTCACGAAAATATTCTTGTAAGCGGACCTACACGATCACCGGCATTTGAAGACGAGAAAGCATACGGACCATTGATGATACAGGGCGATCATGGACAGGTAGCATTCAAAAATTTTAAATACGCTCCACAGGATGAATTGAATGTTACCCTGAGTGATATCAACTATACATATTTTGAAAAATCTGCCAAGACACCTGAAGAAGCAACTAAAACAAAACCAACAAGTTTTGGAAAAACTGCTGCGCTAGACGCACGATTGGCTTCTGCAAGAGATCAATATTTTTTACAATTCGACGGAAAAATAAATGTGCCTGTAAAAGATGTATATACGTTTTCGATGTTGCATACGGGTGACGGTAGTTTAGAAATTGACGGTAAAAAAGTTATTGAACCCAACTGGACACATATTGGAGCAGAGCCGCTTACAGGTAGTGTTGAACTTGAAGCCGGTAATCATACATTCAAAATGTGGATCAACAAAGATGTAAACTGGGCCCCACCTGGATTATCTTTCTATGTTGAAAAGCCCAACAGCAAAGCCATTGCACTGCATTCACCTGCTTCTATGCCAGATAGAACACCTGCTCCATTGGTAGAAGTGAAAGCAAATGCGAATACAGAAATCATCCGATCGTTCATGTACCATCACAATAAAAAACTAACACATGTAGTATCTGTAGGTGATCCTTCGCAAATGCATTATGCATATGATTTATTGCAAGGTGCAATGTTGAAAATTTGGAAAGGAAATTTCTTGAACGCTACCGACATGTGGTACGAGAGAGGCGAACCACAAGTTGCCTCTCCACTTGGTGCCACCATCGATCTTACTGGAAATTGTCCTGTTTATGAAAAAACAGCAACCAAAGACTCCATTGCAGATTATCAATACAAAGGATATGAGCTATCCAACAAAGGACAACCAACATTCAACTATCAATACAAGAAATTGACAATTCAAGATCAGATTACCCCCAATGAAACCGGAAGAGGTTTGATGAGAACAATCAATGTATCTGGTGAAGGCAAAGAAAAAACATGGATCAGAATTGCACAAGGCTCCAATATAACACCATTGGGAAATGGAGTCTATGTAATCGGCGATCAACAGTATTTTGTACAACTTGCCCCGGGTGTATTCCCCAACATTGAATCCTACCTGGATCAACGTGTATTGATTCTTCCTGCAAAAGATAAAATTCAGTACCAACTGATTTGGTAAAACTATTTTGATACTTAGAAAACATGCGTATGTTCAATAAACTTATCTTCTCTACATTTTTTCTTTTGATTGTGTTCTCAAGTAGCGCACAGAAAAATGTAGTTCAATCAGAAAAAGATTTTTATTCTCTTAAAACCATTGCCATCCCCGACAATGTAAAATTAGAAGTAGGAGGCATTGCCGTAATGCCCGATGGAAGAATTGCTGCTTCCACCCGCAGAGGGGAAATATGGATCATTCAAAATGCCTATGGCAATGGACAACCACATTTCAGCAGATTTGCTTCGGGTTTGCACGAAGTGCTGGGCTTGGCTTACAAAGACGGTGCTTTTTATTGCACACAACGAGGCGAACTTACGAAGATCGAAGATAAAAACGGAGATGGCATCGCAGACAGCTATACACCCGTTACACTTTTTCAATTAAGTGGCAATTACCATGAATATGCCTACGGTCCTGTATTTGATAAAAACGGCGACATGTTTGTTACACTGAATGTGGCTTGGGTAGGATATGGAGATGGCTTGGGCAAATGGCACGGATGGCTCATCAAAGTGAAACCCGATGGTACACAAGAACCAATTGCTACAGGATTGCGTTCACCCGCCGGGTTCATGGTGAACAGCAACAACGATGTGTTCTATGCAGAGAACCAAGGTGATTGGGTAGGAAGCGGAAGAGTTACGCATTTAGAGAAAGGTGATTTTGCCGGTAATGCAGGTGGATTGAACTGGACCAAAGAACCAGCATCGCCTTTGAAACTAACCAAAGAAGATCTCAAGCAAGTAGACAACGGACAACCGATGTACGAAGCTGCTAAAAAAATAAAAGAATTAAAACTTCCTGCAGTATGGTTCCCGCATACCATCATGGGAATTTCAACTGCCGATATAATCGAAGATCAAACGAATGGAACTTTTGGTCCATTTGCTGGTCAATATTTTGTTGCCGATCAAGGACACTCAAAAATCATGAGAATGTCGTTAGAAAAAGTTAACGGTGCCTACCAGGGAGCTTGTTATCCTTTTTATGAAGGATTTGCATCTGGATTGGTACGACTACGCTGGGGTTTGGATGGATCGATATTTGGAGGTATGACCAGCAGAGGATGGGCCAGCACAGGAAAAGCAGAATATGCATTGCAGCGATTGGTTTGGAACGGAGAAACACCTTTTGAGATGAAAAATATTCACGCGCTGCCTGATGGATTTGAAGTAGAGTTCACGCTACCGGTGAATGCTGCGAAATTGAAAGATCCAAAAAATTATACAGTGAAGAGTTTCACGTATATGTATCACCATCAATATGGTAGCCCTATCATCAACAACCAATCAAGAAAAATTGTAGGCATTGTTCCTTCGGCCGATGGAAGAAAAGTAAAGTTGGTATTGGACAGCCTGATTCCCGGATATATCCATGAAATAAGAGTTTCAAATTTGGAGTCGGTCGAGCAAAAATCATTGCTGCACGACTTTGGCTATTATACATTGAATAATATTCCTGAAGGAAACAAAACCGTGCTGAAAGAAAACGAAAAAGTGAGTATGCAAAAAGGGATGATGCACGAGATGAAAGAAATGGAAAAAGTAAAACCTGTTGCATCCAAAAAAAGACAAACGATCATGCCAACGGATTGGATACAACCGGATAAAGTACTGAAACTGGGAACCAAGCCGGGATTGAAATACGATGTAACCAATTTTGAGATCAAGGCTGGCTCAAAAGTGAGATTGATTTTCAATAACAACGATGATATGACACATAATGTTGTGATCGTTGCTCCTGGGTCTGCAGATGAAGTAGCTACACTTTCTTTAAAACTGGGATTAAAAGGTTCGGAATTGAATTATGTACCTGTAAGTTCAAAAGTACTTTTTCATACAGCCCTCTTACAACCAGGTACTTCTGAATCGATTTATTTTGTTGCTCCATCAACACCAGGTGAATATACATTTGTATGTACATTCCCGGGCCATGCATCCGTAATGCGAGGAATTATTAAAGTAGTTCCTTAATGATCAGAGAGATTCATCAATGGTTCAGCCCTGCGCTTCAAAAAGAAATGCCCGTAGCGGTATATGGTCACTATGGGTTTGCAGTACTGATGATTCCGACTGCTGCTGCTGATTATTTAGAATACGAGAGATTTGAATTGATTCAGTCACTGAGCCCTATGATAGATGCAGGAAAAATAAAAGTCTTTTCCATCAACAGCATGAATATGGAAAGTTGGATGAATAAAGAAATGGAAGGAGCACACAAAGCAATCCGTCAAAATCAATTCAATGAATATATCTTCAACGAGGTGGTTCCTTTCATCAAGAAGTTTACTTCGGAAGAAACACCGATCATCGCAACAGGAGCTTCCTTTGGCGCATTGCATTCAATGAATATTTTTTTAAAAAGACCTGATCTCTTCAAGGGTGTTATTGCAATGAGCGGAGTATATGATTTAACAGAATATACGTCTGGCTATTACGACGAGCAAGTGTATTTTAATTCGCCTATACACTACATCCCAAACTTAACAGATCATATAATATTAGAACAAATCAGAAGTGGGAAAATGGTCATAGCTTCGGGCAGTGGCTCACATGAAGATCCTGAAGCAAACAAAAGATTTTCTGGGGTATTGCACAGTAAATCAATACCACACGACCTTGAAATCTGGGCAGATGACATTCATCATGATTGGCCCACCTGGAGAAAAATGTTGCCTTACTTTATAGATTCGAAATTTTAAAAATGGAAAAACGGCTTTTTTTGTTGGATGCGTTTGCATTGATCTTCCGAGCATACTATGCCTTGATCAGAAACCCTCGTATTACAAGCAAGGGTAAAAATACCAATGCACAATTTGGTTTCACCAATGCGCTGGTCGATTTAATCAATAAGCAAAAGCCGAGCCATATGGCCATTTGCTTTGATACTGCTGCACCTACAGAGCGTCATACAGATTTCGCAGATTATAAAGCAAATCGACAAGAAGCACCTGAAGATTTATTAGCATCCATCCCTGATATCAAAAAAATAATTGAAGGTTTTCATATTCCGGTTATCGAAACCGATGGATACGAAGCAGACGATGTAATTGGAACACTCGCCAAGCAAGCCGAAAAGGAAGGATACGAAGTGTTCATGGTTACACCTGATAAAGATTACGGACAACTGGTTTCTGAAAATATTAAAATTTATAAACCTCCTTATCAAGGCGGAGATGTAGAAATCATCGGCCCCGCGGAAGTTTGTGAAAAATGGAATATTAAAAATGTAAGCCAGGTAATCGATATACTCGCCATGATGGGAGATGCAGTAGACAATATCCCCGGCATTCCAGGTGTGGGCGAAAAAACAGCAGCTAAACTCTTGGCAGAATATGGAACGTTAGAAGCAGTATTGGAAAATGCAGATCAGATCAAAGGTGCGGTAGGAGAAAAAGTCAGACAAGGAAAAGGCCTTGCAGTAATGAGTAAGAAATTAGCAACCATCATTACCAATGTACCTGTTGAATTTCACGAAGAAAATTTCAAAGTAAAAGAACCAAACAAAGAAACTTTAAAAGAAATTTTTAGTGAACTAGAATTCAGAACCATCGGTAAAAGAATCCTGGGAGAAGACATCCCCATTGCGGGTCCTGTTGAAAAAGCAGCTCCTGTTCAAGGAGATTTATTTGGAAATGCTTCTAGCGTTGCACCGGAAGCTGCTCAACAACAGGAATCGGCTTCCTCAGAAGAAATAATATTTACAGCAGATAAAAACATCCACAATACACCGCACGATTACACACTGGTTGATACTTCAGAGAAAATTAATCAATTGGTGAAAGAATTGAGCAAGGCAAAAGAAATCTGTTTTGATACAGAAACTACAGGGCTCGATGCAAATGTTGCTAAAATTGTTGGAATGAGTTTTTCGATAAAGGCAGGAACTGCTTGCTACGTACCCTGCCCGGATGATGATAATAAAACAGCGTCTATCCTCAATGCCTTTCAACCCCTTTTTAGTGACGAGACCAAAGTTTGGATAGGACAAAATATAAAATATGATTTACTGATTCTCAAACGATTGGGCATTGAATTGGCTGGAAATATTTTTGACACGATGCTTGCTCATTATGTAATTGAGCCGGAAGGGAAAAGAAGCATGGATCTGTTGAGTGCAAAGTTTCTTGGATACGAGCCCATACACATCGAAGAACTCATTGGTAAAAAAGGTAAAAACCAAGGAACCATGCGCGATGTGGAAATAGAGAAAGTGAAGGAATATGCGGCAGAGGATGCCGATATCACACTCCAACTGAAAAATATTTTTGAACCTCAGTTAAAAAAGAAGAAAGTAGAAAAAGTTTTTTACGAAGTAGAGAACCCGTTAGTGAAAGTACTGATGGATATGGAGTTTGAAGGCGTAAGAATTGATACTTCTTTTCTGAATGATTATTCGAAAGAATTAGAAAGAGAAGCAAAGCAATCGGAAGAGGCAGTATATAAAACTGCTGGAGTGCGCTTCAATCTAGCATCTCCAAAGCAGTTGGGAGAAGTGCTGTTCGATAAATTAAAATTGGATCCCAAGGCTAAAAAAACCAAAACTGGTCAGTATGCTACAGGGGAAGATGTATTACAAAAATTAGCGCATCAATTCCCAATCGTTTCAGATATCTTAACATTCAGAGAACTTACAAAATTGAAATCGACCTATGTTGATGCCTTACCCCTGTTGATCAATCCGAATACGGGAAGAGTCCATACAACCTATGGTCAGGCAGTAGCGGTAACAGGCAGGTTAGCGAGCAACAATCCCAATCTTCAAAACATTCCAGTAAGAAGCGATAGAGGAAAAGAAATTAGAAAAGCATTCATTCCAAGAGACAAGAATCATGTATTGGTTTCTGCCGACTATTCTCAAATTGAATTGAGAATTGTGGCAGCTATAAGTGGCGACGAAAACATGTGTGAAGCGTTTAGATTAGGTAAAGATATTCATACAGCTACTGCAGCAAAGGTGTATGGAATAGACGAATCGGAGGTAACAAAGGAAATGCGCTACAAAGCAAAGAGTGTAAACTTTGGTATCATCTACGGACAAGGTGCATTTGGATTGGCAGATAATCTGGGTATCAGCAGAACAGAGGCAAAAACAATTATTGATAATTATAAAAAGGAATTTTCAGGTATTACAACATATATGGAATCCACCATCAACTTCGCCAAAGAGAAAGGATATGTAGAAACATTGATGGGGAGGAAAAGATGGTTGCGAGACATCAATTCATCCAACTTCACGGTAAGGGGATTTGCAGAACGAAATGCGATCAATTCACCTATTCAGGGTACTGCTGCCGACATGATCAAGTTGGCCATGATTCGGATTCACAAAGCCATCAAAGACGCGGGTTTAAAATCTAAGATGATTTTACAGGTACACGATGAATTGATTTTTGATGCCCTCGAGTCAGAAGCAAATGAACTAAAAGCATTGATACTGGAAAATATGGAAGCAGCCTTACCTTTGCCGAATAAAGTACCTGTAGTCGCAGAAGCCGGCATTGGGAATAATTGGTTGGAGGCACATTAAAATGAACAATTATATTAAAATATTACTACTGATCGGCAGTCGCTATTTTGTCATAGCTGGGGCAACCTATTTTATCTATTATGTATTGTTCAAAAACAAGTATGTAACAACTAAAATTCAACAAAAGTATCCTGGTAAACAAGATGTGCTAAGAGAAATATTTTTCTCTGTAATTACGATATCAATTTTTTCTTGTATCCCCTTGATTTTCATTTATAACAAAGAGGTGTCTTCCCATACATTATTGTATTCAACGATTGCAGAAAGAGGCTGGTGGTATTTCTTTGCGGTATTCCCAGTTATGCTCATCGTTCATGACACTTATTTTTATTGGATGCACCGATTGATGCACCATAAAAAGTTATTCAAATTATTTCATTTGGTTCACCACCAATCAACGAATCCCTCACCATGGGCTGCCTATTCTTTTCATCCACTGGAAGCAATCATTGAAGGATCCATCTTAATTGTATTTCTTTTCATAATGCCAGTTCATCGCTTGCATTTCTTCTTTTTCTTTTTTTTCATGATCATTTACAATGTATATGGTCATATTGGATGGGAATTGTATCCTTCAAATTTTCATAAAACAAAGATTGGAAGATGGATCAATACCTCTGTTGCACATAACCAACACCACCAATTTTTTAAAGGCAATTACAGTTTATACTTTCTCTTTTGGGATCGGTTGATGGGAACACTGAGAGAAGATTATGATCAGCAATTCGAAAAGGTACAATCGAAATGAGACCAAGAGTATTGTACTGCTATGATGCCTATTGCGGATGGTGTTATGGATTCAGCCCCGTCATAAAAGAACTCTGGATACGCAATCGAAACCGATTTGAATTCGAAACCCTTTCAGGTGGAATGATTCCCGTAGAATCAACTAAACATATAGGTAATATTGCACCTTATATACAGGGGGCCTATAAAAATGTAGAGGAGATGACCGGTGTGAAATTCGGAGAGGACTATCTCTGGCATATTTTCAATCCGGATAAAAGCGACTGGTACCCTTGCTCGGAAATGCCTGCCATTGCCATGGCCATATTCAGGGAATACCACCCGGATCGAAGCATTGAATTTGCCTGTGACCTGCAATACAGCTTGCATTACGAGGGGAGAGACCTAACAGACCGTGAAGCATACCGTCATTTAATGGCGAAGTACGAGATCGAGATAGATGAATTTTTCCTGAAGTTGAAGACAGAAAAATACAAGGAAGCAGCGCATTATGATTTTGCACTGATCCAACAGCTTAAAGTAAATGGATTTCCAACCGTCTTTTTGCAAGTAAGTGATGCAAAGTTATATATGATTGCCAAGGGCTTTACAAAACTGGAAACAATTGAAGAGCGAATCCAATCAATATTGGATGAAAGGGAGATTGGTTAATTCATCGTAAATTGCGCTTTCAATCAGAATCATGGAGTACAATAAACTAATTTCAATTACAGGATTTTCGGGTTTGTTTGAATTATTGAGTAGTAAAAACGATGGTGCCGTTGTAAAATCATTGGAAGACCAATCAACGAAATTTGTTTCAAGCAGATTGCACCAGTTTTCGCATTTGGAATCCATTGAAATTTATACCACCGACGAAAATGTCAATCTCGTAGATATTTTTCATGCAATGAAAAATGCAGCAAAAGAACTGCCATCAGAAAAAGACGACAAGGCGATCAAGGATTATTTTAAGGAAGTTTACCCCACCATGGACTTTGAAAGAGTGTACACAAGTGATATGAAAAAAATGGTCAAGTGGTACCATGTAATAAATAAACATGGCATAGAGGTGAAGCTTACCAATTCAGAAAACGAATCTTAAATTTTTCCAGATGCATTACACTGCGAATATTGAGAAACTAAAACACAGTTTCTTACCAGAGGTATTTGAGTTGAAAGACTGGCAAACACTCGAGCCCTACTTTATCACACTGCGCGACAGGCAACTGAACAGCAAAGCCGACTTGGAGAAATGGCTAAAGGACCTGAGTGAACTTGAAGCCTTTATCTCTGAAGATGCTTGCTGGCGGCAGGTTCGGATGACATGTGATACAGAGAATAAATCACTGGAAGAAGCATTTAATTTTTTCTTTTTGGAAATTCAGCCACGCATCCAGCCCTATGCTGATTTGCTAAATAAAAAATTAATCAATTGCCCTTTTACCAAAGAACTGGATCAGGATACTTATTTTACCTACATACGTTCCATCAAAAAAAGTATCGATCTCTTCAGAGAGGAAAATATCCCGCTTCAGGCAGAGGCCAGTGTTTTGCAACAACAATATGGAATGATTGCCGGGAAGATGACGATTGAACAAGATGGAAAAGAATATACCTTACAACAAGCCGGAAAATTTCTGGAAAACGAAGACAGAAAGATCCGCGAAACGGTATATAAAAAAATTGCAGAGAGAAGGCTGGTAGACAAAGAGCCGTTAAACGATCTTTTTTCTAAATTGATTGGCATTCGACATCAAATTGCATTGAATGCTGGATTTAAAAACTACCGCGACTACAAATTTGCAGAAATGGGTCGCTTTGATTACACACCCCAAGACTGTTTTCAATTTCATGAGGCGGTAAAAACTGAAGTGATGCCATTGGTAGATGAAATCTATCAATACCAGCAAAAGAAATTAGGGGTAGACACCATGCGCCCATGGGATACAGAAGCAGAGCGTGCAGGAATTCAACCACTACGCCCGTTTACGGATGGAAAAGATTTGCTTGAAAAAACCGTTCAATGCCTTGATCAACTCAATCCATTTTTTGGTGATTGCCTACGAAAAATGAATGAATTGAATCACCTTGATCTGGATAGCAGAAAAGGAAAAGCACCAGGCGGATATAATTGTCCATTAGCAGAATCTGGCGCACCTTTTATTTTTATGAACGCAGCATCACAAATGAGTGATGTAACAACCATGGTGCACGAAGGTGGTCATGCCATTCATTCATTTTTATCGCACCCTCTAGAATTGACCGGTTTCAAAGAATATCCAACAGAAATGGCCGAAGTAGCGAGCATGTCGATGGAATTATTTACCATGGATCACTGGAATGTATTCTTCGCTAACGAAGAGGAAATGAAAAGAGCCAAAAGACATCAATTAGAAAGAGTCATTACCATTTTTCCTTGGATTGCTACCATCGATAAATTCCAACACTGGATATACGAGAATCCTGCACATACACTGGAAGAGAGAAAGGAAAACTGGTTACGTATTTTGAATGAGTTCAGCTCGGCTGCACTTGATTTCAGTGGACTTGAATCATTCAGGTCATACAGCTGGCAGAAACAACTTCACTTATTTGAGGTTCCATTCTACTACATAGAATACGGAATTGCACAGCTGGGAGCCATCGGGATGTGGCTTCAATACAAGGAAGATCCGAAGAAAGGAATTGAAAATTACATCAAAGCATTGAGTTTAGGTGGCACAAAAACACTTCCAGAACTTTATAAAAACGCAGGTATTGAAATCATTTTCGATGCTACGAGGATCAGTCGTTTAATGCGATTTATTAAAAAAGAGTTAGAAAGTTTATAATCAGTGACTAATATCACGCTGCTACATTCAAAAAAATAATTCAGATTATTTATATTTGGCCTGCTACTAATCAGAGCCTTAACGAATGCCCCGGTGTTTCTACACCAGGGCTTTATTATTTACATGTTTTACATACACCTGATACAATCATATTGATTTCATGTGCATGATATCCAATAGGTAATTTGACAGTAGGTATCTGTGTATCGTCTAAGCAAATTGTTTTACCACATGCATCACAACTAAAATGAACATGGTTGTCGTGGTGATGCCCAGCTACAATACACTCATCATTGCACAGTGCATACCGTGTGATATTATCCGAGGAAGGAATAGTATGTATAATCCCTTTTTCCATGAATGTTTGCAGTGTGCGATAGATGGTTACTCGGTCGTATTTTTCTTTGCACTTCAACTCAATGTCTTGGTGTGCCAAAGCAGTAGGAGAGGATAAAAATATATCCAGTATTTTGGTTCTGCTTGAAGTAATACTCAAAGCACTTGATTTCAATATATCTCCACTCAATTTTTTCATTCTGCTAATAATTCCTTGATGTCTTCGACTAATTTTTTTACTTCGTCTTTTTTTATTCCATCATAAATACCCCTCACCCTTCCTTGCTTATCTACCAATGTAAAAAATTGTGTATGTAAAAACTGATCGTTGATATTGACAGAACTATTTTTGGGATCGTCCAATAAATAACTTTCGCGTGCAGTTTTGTACAGGGACTCTTTTGTGCCAGTTACAAACCACCAATTATTCAAGGATGCCCCCAGTGAATCTGCGTAATGTTGCAAAACAGGAATTGAATCTACTTCTGGATTTACAGTATGAGAGATGATAAGAAAGTTACTATCAGATTTAAACTGCTCATAAATTTCTTTCATGTTTTTGTTCATCTTTGGACAAATTCCTTTGCAAGTAGTAAAGAAATATTCTGCAACATACACTCGATGATTAACATCAGTTGTTGATACCTCCTTCCCATCGTGTCGGGTAAAATGAAAAGATTGAACAGTATTGACCACAGGTAGTTTGACTTTCTCAAAATCGGTATAGTACATCATTGCCCCGTAGAATGATGCTAATAATATTCCAAAAAATACCAAATAGCGAACTGCTTTTTTATTCATTATTGATTTTGTCTTACTAGTAATACAAAGTTAGGGTAAAGTAAGAATGCAACTTTGTTGCAAAATGTTTAATTTTGTAATTCGATTATGTTCAAAATCAATTACGATGCATTGGGGATTGCGGCTTCGGTGGCCTGTGCCATCCATTGTGCTGTGCTCCCGCTTTTGATGAGCAGTTTGCCGATTTTGGGCATCAATATCATCAACAACGTATTTTTTGAATACGGAATGATACTTTTAGCAGCAGCAATTGGAATCTATTCCTTGATGCATGGTTTTAAGAAGCATCACCATCAATACACCCCTATCATTATCTTCTCCATAGGTATTGTACTATTATTGTTAAAACAGGCAATCGACAGTTACCGTATTGTTCTCTTGATACCTGCAGTTATGTTGATCATCTGTGCACACGTGATCAACTACCTTAATTGTAGAAAGGCCAATCATTGCCATACAAATGATTGCACTCACTGATTACTTTAATTTTTCAAGAATCACTCCAGCCACTTTTTTCCCCTGAATATTCCCGTTTACACAACCCGATCTGAAATGGATGGTTCCATAGACTCTGCTGATGGATGCTTCTTCGGCAGCTTGCCTAAAGGATGTGAATGAACGAACAGGCAAATTGTATTCGTATTCGGAAGAATCTGTAAATGCTACATTATCCCCAAATAAATGCGTCAACACCTCTGCGGCAGATGCAGAAATTGTACTATGTCCTGAAGTGTATTCAGGAAAGGGAGGAGTTTGAATGTAAGAAATCCATTGCTCATCTATCAATCGCTGTATAGCAGACTGGGGGCGAATTCTAACTGTTTTATATTTTATATACCAGCACGAAATAAAGCCATCGTATAAGGCAACAGCCGTATATGCATATGCCTTAGCACTGGCAACAGGATCGGCTTTTTTAATCTTACATGCTGTCGCGGTTATAGCCATCCAATGACCACCGGGTGTCATCTTTTTATCCTGGAACATTACATGTCCTTTGTGCTTGGAAACAAATGGATTATCGTCCCAAAACAATGCAATGTCAACTTGCTCGTCGGTCATGTTTTTTGAAATATCATATACCTCTTTCACTTCTTTGTAAAAATCGGAATTGGTGTCTTCGCTGTATGCCGGATAGGGATCTGCTTCCACCTGACTGGAACTATCCAATCCCATTGTCATCATCTTAGACCAATAGGGCTCCAATCCATCTGCATAATCGGGTGCCGTAGGAATCCATCGAGATTTTTCAGAAGTTTTCACTTCAAATCGCTCCATCCCTCTTGTCTCTTTATAATTATCCTTGGATAGTCTTTTTGCAACCACATCAGCTACTCGCTGTCCAAAGGCGATGGAACTGTCAATGACTTCTTTCTCTAAATCTGCGCCGTATAAATTGATCAATGAATCCTTGTAATTGGAAATCTCGGGAGCAGAAAAAGTTACTTTTTTCGCAGTTTCACAAAATGCCTGAATAGCAGCAATAGAAAAATTATATTTTTTGCCCTCTGCAGGTGTGGGCATTGGATCAAACCCTTTCAAACGTGCAGTAATAGAAGAAGATGATGGTTGATCAAAACGCAATGCCTCGTACATGGCCAAAGAGCAATTTGCATAAATTCTGCTGGCCACAGGAGGTGTAAAAATATCAACTACAATGATATCAGTGAGTTTTTTGATCATTTGATGTGGTAGCTCATTATTCGACAGAATAGTTTTGTTCGAAGAGCCACAACCCATGAAAAAAACTGAAACAATAAAAAGAGAGAGGATATATTTTATAGCTTTCATCGCTTATGGTTGAATGGTACGAGTGATGGTTCCTTTTGTATCATAGATGGTAATAGCCCGATGTGCAGGTAACACCCACGATCTTGTTTCTTGCGACAGAAAAGAAGAACCCCAGGAGAATTCCATTTTTCGTTTTTGATTATTTGGCAATTCTACGACAGCAAAAGATTCGTTCTTACGGAGACGATCGATTTTATCCTCGCTGGTACTGTATTTAAAAAGACTGAGCGGTTTTCTATTTTCCGTGGAAACTAAGTACTGCTCTCCTTTTATCATTGCTTTGGTAAGTGCTCGGGCATCCCCTGGTACGAAAAATCCGGATGCTTCAAAAGACATGGGCTTGAATTGCTTTTTGCCATCATTCAACATCACCAATCCATTGAATGCATCTGCCCTTCCTTGTCCTGTTTCCATCCCGTAATCATTACCAATCATAACAATATCTTGGTAACCATCGCGGTTCACATCCAAACATTGAATTCCATAAATGGGGGCGAGTTGTGCTTCGTTAGGCAATTCATGTAAACTGAATTTTCCGTTCCCAAGATTTTCAACCCACACCGACTTCATATAATTTGCTGAGAGTACTTGAGCTCCTTTCATTTCCTCAGGTGTAAATACATCCTGAACAGTGGCGCGGCCGAAATCTGCATAATGCTCAAACTTTTTCCTGATTAAAATCAGTTGTTTCTGCATATCATCCTTGGTATGAAAAAAATATTCGTGTTTTTTACCTGATGAGTCGGGGAAATAGCAGGAGATAAACGGATCATACGAACCATTTTGATCGAAATCCTTTGCATATATTTTAAGAGGTTCTCCGGAAGAACACTTGAAATACTGATTCAATCCAAAATTACCCGCCACGTAATCCATATCACCGTCGTTGTCCAAATCCGCAGCCGAAAGGCTATTCCACCAACCCAGTGCATTGGATACTTGTTCGGATGGATCAATTTTCACCAAACTCTTACCAGTGTTCTTAAAAAACGTCAGTGGCATCCATTCACCTGCGATGATCAAATCTACTTTCTGATCATTGTCAAAATCACTCCACAGAGCATCGCTGACGAGTCCAACTCTGGAAAGCTCTTTATTCCATTGATCGGTAACATTGGTAAATTGGAGACGCCCTGGCTTTGATTCATTCCGCAAAAGAAAAGATTCACCGGCTTTTGGATAGGCTTTTGTTTCTACCCGTGCGCCTACAAATAAATCCAAATCACCGTCGTTGTCTATATCGGCAGCTTTTACATTTTGGCCCGAAGAACTGATCGAAGGCAAAGCGGATGATACGATCGTAAAGTTACCTTTGGCATCGTTTTCACATAAAATATCTTGGTACAAAGACGATCCTGCATCGTGTTGATTGCTTCCTCTTACAACATACAAGTCGTTGTCGTTGTCTCCGTCGGCGTCAAACAACAACAACCCCATGTCTTCTTCTTTAATCAGATCGGATAATTTAAAAGGAAGGGTTTTTTTTATGAACCTTCCGTTGGGTTGTTGACAAAGCAGTGTAGGACCCTGGAAACGACTTGAACTTCCTAGTATCATATCGTCTAAACCATCTCCGCTTACATCCCCTACAGCAATGCCTGGGCCGTATTGAGAAAATTTATGAGGAAGTGTTTTTTGAATATTAAAATCTATATAATCATTCTCCTCGTGTACATAATCAATTCCAAAGGATGAAGGCTGAATAGACGCAAGGAGCGAATTTTTTGATTCAGTAATTTCGGAATAGTTGGGAAGTGCATTTTTGTAATCGAGTTTCACAACCTGATCTACCCTGATGCGATCAAGGCGTTGTGAAGACTGATCTGCCCAATAGACTCTCAAAGAATCGATGAGAGTTACAGTACCTAATCCGAAGTGAAGTGTATTTTCAGATTTGGATAGATAGCCTCGGACGCATTCGCTTTCTGCAACTTG
>JAURIR010000060.1 GCA_030832645.1 Chitinophagales bacterium
TATTGATTTTCTATTGCTAATTCCGCTGCAGTTTGCTCAAAATTTCCAATCCATGCTACTGCTTTTTTTACACTATTTTTCACTTTTTTACTGAAACTCATTTTTTCTTTACCTATCAGTTTTAAGAGCCAATTGATGGCTCTATTCAGTAAAATCAGTAAATCATACCCATGTCCACCAAACTTTGCAATTAGTTTTGCACTGCCTTTGGTCGTTGCATCAAAAACGTCTCCATGAAATATCCACGTTTTTTCGCCGTCGATATCCATCACCAATTTATCAGCTAGTTTTAAATTACCTAATTCCAGCCCACTGTATCTTCTGAGTGTTTCATCGTGATTTCCGGTAATATAAACCACTTTGGTTCCTTTCGCCATCAAACTGAAGATCTCTTTGATTACTTGCATATGTGATGCAGGAAAGTAATGTTTTCTAAACTGCCATATATCTATGACATCGCCGTTGAGTACAAGAAGTTTAGGCTGAATACTTCTTAAATAACTTACTAACTCAGTGGCATGGCAACCAAAAGTGCCTAAGTGAATATCGCTGATGACAACTACTTCTAGAGAGCGTCTTAACATCTCAATGGGTTTTTCAAAAGTCTATTTCATGTGTGTCTTAGAAAAGAACCCTGGGTTAAGATATCCTGAAATTAATTTTATCTAAATGTTAAGTAGTAAACTCCGCATACAGGTGTTGGATCAACCCGTCTGCAAGTCCGATTTTAGGCACCAAGATCTCATCTATATTCGCCCATTTCATTACTTGCATGTAAATCAACAATGCCGGAACGATTACATCGGCACGGTCTTCGCGTAAATTATAATTCCTGACGCGCTCCTGCACTGTACAGGATGAGAACTCTTTGTAATAGTCTTTTAATAAATTGATGTCAAGCGCTTTGCCGTCTTTTTTCTTGCTCAGCGAGAAAACCTTGTTGATATTTCCTCCTGTTCCAATCGCCATGGTATTCTTTATGCCCTTGATATTTTCTCTTATCTCATCCTTCATAAAATCCCAGTCGGCTTCTGTTACCATCTCTTTTAGTATTCTGATGGTTCCAATGTTGAAGGATCTTTTATACACCAATTGGTTATTGCTGAAAAAGGTAACCTCGGTGCTCCCTCCACCCACATCGATGTATAAATAGTTGCTGTTGCTGTTCAAATTTTCTGCAATATGCGATTCGTAAATAAGCGACGCTTCAAAATCACCACTGATGATTTGAATATTGATACCTGTTTCCAAAAAGATTTTTCTTACTACCTCATTTCTGTTTTTTGCATCTCTCATGGCACTGGTAGCAACTGCAATATGCTTATCTACTCTGTATGCATTCATGAGATGCGCATAGGCCTTCATGGTTTGTAAAATCATGTCCTTTTTGGGTTTTGATATCTCGCCTGTATCAAATACATCGAAACCCAGTCGCAGGGGAACACGAATTAAATTTAGTTTATTGAATTGGGGAGTCCCTTTTTCAGGAGTGATCACTTCACTGATCAATAGCCTGCATGCATTGGTGCCAATATCTATTGCCGCTAACCTCAAAAAATCATTCGTTATTTTCTTGACAAATACTGATAGATCTCGTGTTGCGATCTACTCTTTTTCTTCGAGGGCGAAGTTACATAGTTGTTATGGAAATTGGCATCTAAGATCCTGGCTTTCACATTGTCTTTCAATTGCATGTTGAGCAGGGCTATCAATTCGTCTTTTAAATCCTGATTAAAAATCGGACAGGCAGCTTCTATTCGGTGGTCTAAGTTTCTGACCATCCAATCGGCACTGGAAATGAAAACATTTTTTTCGCCTGCGTTGTGAAACACCAATACCCTTGCGTGTTCCAGGTATTCGTCAACAATACTGATGGCAGTTGGAGAGACTTCGTTTTTCTTTACAAATCTTTTTGAACAATATATACCACGTATGATGAGTTGCACCGATACACCCGCACTGCTGGCCTCGCACAATTTATTCACCAAGGTTGTATCGCTGAGGGAATTTAGTTTTAGAATAATCGAAGCGGGATGGCCCTTTTTTGCCTGTTTGATTTCTTTATCGATGAATTGATTGATTCGCTTTCGCATGCCAGTCGGACTTACCAAAAGAGTATTGCATTTCTCCAGCACTTTCTCGTGCGCAGAAGGATTTTCTAAATAGTAAAATATTTTATTGATATCCGCCATGATGTTTCTGTTGGATGTCAATAGGCAATGATCGCCATAAAAGTTTGCAGTTTTTTCGTTCAAATTTCCTGTACTTACAAATCCATACTGAATGGTTTTGTTTTTGATTCTTTTCTTGATGACACAAATTTTTGCGTGCACTTTCATATTGGGGATGCCCAAAACAACCTTCACACCTTCTTCCTCCAGTACATTTTTCCATTCCAAATTTGCCTCTTCGTCGAATCGTGCTTTTAACTCCAGCATCACTTCCACTTTCTTCCCATTTCGTGATGCGTTGATCAAGGCATTGATCACCTTTGAATCGGATGCAAGGCGATAAGCTGTGATTTTGATGGAGCTTACGTCTGGATCAATTGCTGCCTCTCGTAAAAGATCTAAAATGGCATTGAAGGAATGGTACGGGAAATGCAGCAGCACATCTTTTTTGTCTATTACATCTGTCACCCTAACAGCTCCTTTTAAGTCGGGGTGTGTAAACGAGGGATTCCTCCTTTTATGCGTCGGAAAGACATCGGGGAAATCCATAAAATGTTTAAAGTTGTGAATTCTGCCACCCGGTATGATGCTTGATTTATTATCCAGCTTTAGTTTTTTTGTGAGATAATGCAGTAACCCACTGTTCATTTCTCTATCGTACACAAATCGAACGGGTTTCCCTTTCCTGCGTTTCTTTAGTCCCTTTTGCATTTTCTCTACAAGCGAAGTGCTGACATCGCTATCGAGATCGATCTCTGCATCCTTGGTTACTTTGAAAATATGTGCTTCGAAGTGATCGTATTCAAAATACGAGAATATAAAAGGAAGGTTAACGCGTATAATATCTTCCAGGAGTATAATGTGTGTTTCCTTCTTTTTTGTAGGCAATTCAACAAAACGTCCCAGAGATTTTGAAGGCACTTCGATCAATGCGTATTGTTGCTTGTAGGCAGAACTTTTTTTCCTCATAACCACCCCCAGATAGATACTCTTTTCCCTCAAATAGGGTAACTCCGGAAGGCTCTGAATCATCAGTGGGATGATGTTGGATCGGACTTCTTTTTCAAAAAAGTCAACTACATAGGCTCTTTGTTCTTTGGTAAGTTGCTGATCATTTTTAAGAAAGATTTTTTCTTTCTTCATTTCCGCTTGAATATTTCTCCAAATCCGGTCGAATTCGTTCTGTTGATTCAACACAGTGTGAAGAATGTCAAGTAACACTTCGTCTGGTCTCTCCTCTAAATGCATATTCAATTTGCCTTTCTTTCTAGAGAATTCAACCATTCTTTTCAACGTAGCTACCCGTACCCTAAAAAACTCATCGAGGTTATTGGAGAAAATACCTAAAAAACGGATTCTCTCTTTGAGTGGTACCGTAGGGTCGTTGGCTTCTTGTAATACACGGGCGTTGAAACTCAACCAACTGATGTCTCGGGCTACAAATGGGTATTTGTGCATTTCCGAAAGGTAAGCTCTTGAATTTTATCAAAAAGTATTTTCATCTTAAGAAAAAGTAAAATTTCTTTAATTCGGAAATCGTTCCTTGTTCAGGTAAAACGAGCAGTAAAAGGCATTCTCCGAAATATGATTGTTAAGCCTATGTTTTTTGAAGGTTAATTTAATGTTAAGCAATCTGAGAGATATCAACAAAATCCACACCTGTACTGATTTTCATTGGATTTAACATTGAGGTAATACTGCGCAGATACTTTTGCGTCAAATTAAATCAAGCCATGAATTCTTTTTTCAAAAAAATGAATCAAATCAATGCAAAAGATCTTTTGCAGTTGATCCATGGCAGGTCTAAAACTACTCTACTGTTTACCTCTTTCTTGTTCTTTGCTTTTGTTGCTTCTGCACAAAAATCAATTAAACTTACCGGAACAGTATTGGATAGTAAAACTAGGTCTGCCTTAGTAGGAGCCACCGTTAAACTAAGCAATGGTTCTGCCACTGTTCTAACCGATGTGGAGGGCAAGTTTTTGATCAGTGTAAAAGAAGGATCAAAAGTAGAACTCGAGGTAAGCTACCTCGGTTACGAAAAGAAAATCATCAATGACATTGATATCAACAATGCTGATGGTTTAAACATTCTACTTTCTCCTTCATCAAAGAATATGCAGGAGGTTGTAGTAAGAGCTTCTGGAAGAAAAGAAACAGTGGCCTCTCTCTACTTGGTGCAGAGAAACAGTTCAAGTATCCAGGATGGCATCTCTGCTGAAGCAATCAGGAAATCACCAGATAAAAATACCGGCGAAGTTATTCGACGTGTTTCCGGCGCATCAGTACAAGACAACAAGTTTGTTGTGATCAGAGGGTTGAACGAGCGTTACAATGTAGCAATGCTCAATAATAATATTCTTCCAAGTACAGAACCCGATAAAAAGGCTTTCTCCTTTGATATCATTCCTTCCTCGGCCATCGACAATTTGATTATATACAAAACACCTACAGCTGATTTACCGGGAGATTTTTCTGGTGGATTGGTAAAAGTGGTTACCAAAGATTATCCGAGTAAATCATTTACCGAAGTTTCCATTTCAACTTCCGGTAATACACTCACAACAGGTCAAGATTTTTACGGAACAACCAGCAATGGCAGTTATGAGCGATTTGGATTTTTTGACAACAGCAGAAATGTTCCACAGGGTTATGCCGATAACCGCGGTGCAGCATTTATCAGCCTGCCCAATGCAACTAAGCAGAGCATCACAAAGCAATTTCCATCAACATTCGGCTACGAGGGATTGAGCAAATCTGCTCCCAATATCAGTGCAAGCATCAGTGGTGGTAACTCGTTTGTACTGAAAAATAACTCGAAGCTCGGATTTCTTTATCAAGTTGGTTATGGAGAGGGAAGAAAAGTTGCTGAAAAATTCCGTACCAATTTCCTCATCAACCGAGATATGCTTTACGAAAACAATACCAATGTGTACGATGTAAAAAATAATTTACAAGGGATGATCAATCTTGCTTATTCCAAAGGCAAGAACAAGTACACGTTGAAAGGGCTGTTCAACAACGAGTTTACAAACAGCGTTGGCCTACGAAACGGCTACGATATTGCAAACCGTCCTGATTACTTTTATATCAAGAGTTACAACAACGAACTTTCTGCCAATGGATTGTTCAGTGCAGTAGTTGATGGAAATCATTCAATTTCAAAAAAGCTCGTAGCTGATTGGTCGGCCTCATTTTCCGATGCCTATAAGAGTCAGCCAGATCAAAAAATTATTTCGTTCAGAACTCCGTTCAATTCAACCAATAATTATTACTTGAAAATTGGAAACGAGAATTCTCCTGAAATCAGAAATGCAGGAAGGATTTTTTCAAACCTGGATGAAAAGATTTACAACATAGCATTCAATGTTAACTACAATTTTGATGTAAACGGGGTTCAGCAAAAACTAAAATTCGGTTCAATCAACTACTACCGCGATCGATCTACTGTAGTTGATGCACTTGGATTTGCCTCCCTGGATTTCAGAGGTGTTGCCATCTATGAGACCAAGGCAACTGATTTCAGCAATCTATTTTCTAATGATAATATTGATTTATTCAAATTAACTCTTGCAAACATTGCAAATAACTCTACTTCTTACACCGCAAATGCTCTTTTGAATGCGGGGTACATCATGTACGATGGAAAGTTTTCTGAAAAACTGAAGTTGAATGCAGGAGTCCGTGCAGAGCGTTACGATCAGGAATTGCAGGCACAAAATCAAGCTACCATTGAACTGAATAATCTGGATGTTTTACCATCCGCCCTTTTTACCTATGCATTGGGTAAAAAAACCAATCTCCGATTCGCAGCATCTGAATCTGTGAACCGTCCCGAGTTCAGAGAATTGGCTAGCTACAGCGTATTCGACTACGACAATTTTGTTGTCGTTCGTGGTAATCCTAATTTAAAACGTTCGCTTGTTAAGAATTACGACATACGATTTGAATCGTTTCCTTCCACAGGTGAAATTGTTTCCTTCAGCGTATTCTATAAAGATTTTAAAAATCCGATCGAACAAATCAACTCCGGAAATGATGTGCTTTCTTATATGAATGCCGACAAAGCAACCACCTACGGAGCAGAAGTAGAGCTGAGGAAGAAACTTGGATTCATAGGTTCTAAATTTTTTGAAAACTTAACTTTTTATACTAATCTGTCCTACATGCTAGGGAATGTAACCTTCAATGGTACACAAATCAATTCCCCTTTACAAGGGCAATCGCCTTATATCATCAATGGAAGTTTGAGTTATGCATCCGAAAAAGAATTCACTGTGAGTGTACTCTACAACAGAGTGGGCCCACGTCTTAAATTCAGAGCGGTGCAAGGTGCGGCATTCAATATTTTTGAAATGCCCCGTGATTTGATCGACCTCCAGGCAAGTAAAAAGATCCTCAAGGGAAAAGCTGAAATCAAGCTTGCCATTGTTGATCTTCTTGCTCAACCTTACAGATGGTTTTATAAGTTCGATGCAACCCCTAAGAACAATTACTTTGATGCGTCTAAAGATAAATTTATCAACTCAGCAAAGTACGGTACAGGGTTCAACCTGGGACTGAAAATCAATTTATAAAAACTAAAAAACAATGAAAACCTTTAAGCTCTTCGCAGTTGCTGTTTTATTGACAACAGCATTCTCTTGCAAAAAGACCGAAACGCCTGCACCGCCTGTCACACCCGCCCCGACTGTGGCATCGTTTGCTCCGGCATCTGGTATTGCTGGTGACAAGATCACCATCACCGGTACTGGATTTACAAATGCTACAAAAGTTACATTCGGAGGAACTGATGCTGCCTCTTTTATAGTAAAAGATGCAACCACTATCGAGGCTGTTCTTGCAACTGGAAGTGCTACTGGTAAAGTTGCTGTTACCACACCTGCAGGTGCTGGAACTTCAACATCAGATTTTACCTTCTTTGGAACTGGAACTAGATTTGATGTAAGAGGTGTAATCAATACAAATACAACCTGGAAGAAGGATTTCGTTTATCGTATACGTGGGTATGTTTATGTTACTAATAACGTAACCTTGACAATCGAGCCAGGTACCAAAATTGTTTCGAATAAAGATTCAGCTGGTGTATTGATCGTTACACCTGATTCAAAGATCATTGCAGAAGGAACTGCTTCTGCTCCAATTGTTTTTACTTCTGCTGAAACAACCCCTGCTCCTGGTGACTTTGGTGGACTTGTTATTGCCGGCAATGCAAAATGGAATGCAAACCATCTTGTAATGGAAGGTGGTTTGGATGTGAAATACCAGTCTTTTGGAGGAAACAACGATGCAGATAACTCAGGTGTTCTTAAATACGTGCGCATAGAATATGCTGGTAAGGCTGTTAACCCGGGTGATGAAGTAAATGGACTCTCCCTATACGGTGTTGGTTCAGGAACTACCATTGATTATCTGCAAATTTCAAGAGGGTATGATGATGGATTGGAAATCTTCGGAGGCGCAGTTAATTTAAAACATGTAATCGTTTACAATACAGCCGACGACGATTTTGATTTTGACGATGGTTACCGCGGCATGATTCAATATGCAATTTCTTTTAGAGATCCTTCGTTCACAGATCCGAAAGGTACATCGGGTGACGTCTCCAATAATTTTGAAGTGGATAACGTAAACCCCTCCAATGGATTTACTCTCAGTCGTCCACCTATCACTTTCCCGGTGATGTCTAACTTCACTGCAGTGGGCCCGAATAATGCAGCTGGAACATCAGCCGACTATGGTTGGGGAATGCGCTGGAGAAGAGGTTCAAAGTTCATTCTTGCCAACTCTGTTGTAATCGGTGCGCAAAGAGAAGCGTTTAGGATTCAGGAAGATTCATCCATATCATATTTCTTGAATGGCAGCTCGCAGTTATATAATAGTTACATACACGATCAGGCTGGTAAATTTGCTGTGGCAGATAAATACTCTGCATCTACTGCTCCTTATACTATTCCGAATTTTCCAACGTATGATCTTACCACAATTCGTGACAAATACAAGAGTACAAAAACAACCGAAGTTTCAGATGTTACCACTCTTAAATTGACAGATCCCTTCAAGGTTTCGGCTCCTAATTTGAATCCTCAATCAGGTTCTCCACTCCTTAGTGGAGGTGATTTCACACCTTCTGCATTAACCAATGCCTTCTTCGACAAAGTGACATTTGTTGGAGCAATTGGTACAACCGATTGGACCATCGGCTGGACCAAATGGGGGCTATAAATAGTTATAAAAAAACCGGGATGAACGTCCCGGTTTTTAACACAGAGTAGTACGACCGCCTCATTCTTGAGGTGGTCTTTTTTTATTTTTTGCCTGGATTGTATGCAAATGCAATTTCAAATGTACTTGTTTGAAGTTTTTGCAATTGCTCTCCCAGCCGTAAGTCAACCGATTGTGGTGTAGGCTCACAAACAGTATATAAATCGTTCCCATATGCTATGGCTTTGCCAATAGGTTTTTCCAGCTTCACAGCTACAGAAACATGATCTGGGTATGACAATACAATCATGGGCAGATTATAAATTTCCTTGATCAGAGAATAAAATAATGCAGACCTGTCTTCGCAATCACTCTTGCTGTACAACAACGTTTCTTCCGGAGATAATCGCTTCTCTCTTCCGAAGACCTCTGTGTCTTTTTCAAATAAAAAAGCATACCGCGTAAAATACATGATGTATTCAACGCCTTGTTTAGTGCTCATTCCTTTGAGTCGTTCTTTCAGCGCAGTTACCAATGATTGCTTTGTTTCATCGCTCAATGGTATATTGAATTGATTGAAATAATCGGTAACCGGGTAATTGGTGAAATAATTTTTCAGCGAAGTATTCAATTTTATATTGATATGCTCCTTTTGATTGCCATATTCAAAGGTTAAATCCTTGTCGGTATATTGTTGTTGACCCATCGAGGGCAGATGGGTGATTGTAAATGTAAAGGGTCGAGTATCTTTTTTGATCCCCTTTACAATGATTTCTTCGGGTTCCTTTTTTGATTGATAACCGTAATCGTGGTAATTAAGGCAAATATATTGATCGTTGTCAATAGTTCTAAAGGGGGTATTGTATACCAGGTCATTGCTCTTGACGTATAGCATCACACGATCTTTGGTCATGACCATTGCCGGATCATATCCAAGATGTTTAAGCAGGAACCATTTTGTTACTGTGTAACCTAAATAATCAGCATTTTTTGCAATCAATTGATTAGCTGCTTTGCGAACAAGTTGATAGGCCAGCCAGTCGCACAACTCCTTCTTTTGGATAATCTCTCTGATTTGCTTTACAACTTCGGGCGCTCCAGCATCAATCAACTCTTGCTGTATGGCTTCTATGGATTCTTGCTCGTATAAGTAAGGTTGGGGTATTTTGACAGGGTTTTTAAGGGCGAAATAGACAGTATCCCCCCAGAAGTCGACAGGATATTTATAACCTGCCTCGGTTTCCAGGATTCCCCCCAAAAGTAGGATCGCATTGAAAATCAATATTTTATAAGGAATTCTCAATCTGTATACCGTGTTTATTCACACAATATACAAAAAAGGTAACAATTAATTAATATTGGAGCCTTTAATTGATACACCCCTTACATGATCCTTGTTTTGAAATGACAGAGGTATTCTTTACCTCTTTTGAAGGGCCAATGTGAAACCAAATGTAGTACCAATACCTTGGGTACTCCTTGCCTGAATGAACTGACCATGGGCTTCAATGATGTGCTTGCAAATGGCTAGTCCCAATCCCGTTCCGCCAATATTTCTACTTCTGCCATAATCCGTTCTATAGAAGCGTTCAAAAATTCTGGGAATATGTTCTTCTGCTATTCCAATACCTGTATCCGTTATCTCAATGAGTGCTGAATTTTCATCTGTTCTGTAAATGCTGGCCTCAATGGTTCCTTCCTCGCTGCCGTATTTGGCTGCATTGTCAACTAGGTTGATCAGCACCTGTCGGATTTTTTCTTTATCTGCATACACAAGCAGAGGTTGTTCGCATCCTTTTTTGATTTGGCAAGTGATTTTTTTAAGGGCTGTCTTGATGCTGAGCGATTCAAATACTTCGTTGATCAATTCTTGTATCACAAATTGCTGGTAATGCAATTCCTGTTTACCGCTTTCCAATCGGGTGATTTCATCCAGGTCTGAAATCAAATGAATCAAACGTTCTGTGTTTTTGTGCGCATGGGAAAGAAACTTCTTGCTCACTTCAGGATTTTCAAGCGCCCCTTCAATCAAGGTTTCCAGGTATCCTTGTATGGCAAATGCAGGCGTTTTGAATTCGTGGGAGAGGTTCTGTAAAAACTCTTTACGAAAGGCTTCGTTTTTTTCCAGTACCTCCATTTCTGCTTTTCTGTCGTCTGCCCATTTCAATACTTCTTCATCCACTTCGTCCAAACTCTGTTGTGGCAGTACATTCTTTTGAAAAAATTCCTCCCGCTTGGATGCTTTGGTCTGATGAATAAATTTATAAATGAGTTTGATTCTTCTGTGAATAAATCTTTCAATAAGATAACGAGAAAGAAAAAAGCAGGTTCCGAAAATAATTGCAAAGGATACAATCGAATAGACAAGACCGCCTCTTGATAGCAGAACGATCAACATGGAAATTGTTCCAGTTACAAGCGCTGTAATTATAGCTATACCAGTGGGTGAGGAGTTCTTGGAATCGAACATGCTGCAATTTATGCAAATGGAAACGAAAAAGAGGAGGGATGTTAGAACTCGAATTTATATCCAACTCCTTTCACCGTAGTGATGCAATCAATTCCTAGCTTTTGTCTGATCTTTCGGATGTGGACATCGATGGTACGGTCGCCTACGATGACGTCATTGCCCCAGATCTTGTTCAATATTTCATTACGTAGGAATACCCTTCCAGGTTTAGAAGCCAGGTAATTCAATAGTTCAAATTCTTTCTTCGCGAGATTAATAGGTTGATCTTTATAGTATACCATATACTCTTCAGGCTCGATGCGCAAATCACCGATTTCAAGAGCTTTGGTCGTTTCCTGTTTATTCAATCTTCTAAAGAATGAGTTCACTTTAGACACCATTACTTTTGGTGAGATGGGCTTACTAATGAAATCATCCGCACCAAATTCCAATCCCCTTACATGCGATAATTCATCGTTCAAGGCAGTCAGAAAAACAATGATGGTTTCCTGGAATTTAGCTTGAGAACGCAGGTATTTACAGACTTCGATGCCATTTTTTTTCGGCATCATGATATCTAAAATGATAAGATTGGGTTGTGTTTCGTTGGCCAATTCGATCGCTTGATCTCCGTCTTTTGCAGTAACGACTTCGTATCCGTGCAATTGTAAATTATAGCTGATGATTTCCAAAATATCTGGCTCATCATCGGCTATTAGTATTTTTTTTCCTTCGGAAGCCATCGGTTTGTTTAACGTTATTACAAAGTTAACTTCTGCTGTGTTCAATTCTATGAAGCACAAGATTAATAAATTGTTAAGCAAAATCAAACGACCCCGATTGATATTCACTTAATTTTGTTGGATATGTCTCCAATTCGCATTGTTTTTGTGGTTTTGTTGATTCCTTGCATCGGATGGAGTCAAGGCAATGCAGATTCGAGTTTGCTTTCAAAAGATATTCGCAGGGTTAAATTGCACGAAGACATCGATCTTCTCCAACAATCAGTAAAGAATACAGATTTTCAATCATTGGATGCATTGCAAAAATGGATCGAGGAAAATACAGAACTCGATCA
>JAURIR010000061.1 GCA_030832645.1 Chitinophagales bacterium
GGGATGGCAAAGAAGTTCCGCAAATTGCCATGGCAAAGTTCTTCAAGCCTGGCGATTATTATACTGGCTATTACCGCGATCAAACCTTTGCATTTGCAACCGGTGCCGCAAACATCAGCGAGCTTTTTTCTCAACTATACGCAGATCCTGATATCAACAACGATCCCCACAGTGCAGGAAGAAACATGAATTCACATTTTTCTTCACCCATGGTGGATGAAAACGGTGATTTTTTGGATGTTGCTAATTTAAAAAATCTCTGTGCAGGATTGGCACCCACTGCAGGACATCTCCCCAAAGCATTTGGATTGGCCTATGCTTCAAAACTCTACAGAAATGTTGATCAGTTAAAAAACAAGACAACATTCTCCAAAAATGGAAACGAGGTTGTTTTCTGCACCATCGGCGATGCATCCACCAGCGAGGGGCATTTCTGGGAAACGATGAATGCTGCGGCCGTAGCACAAGTTCCCTTGGTTGTTTTTGTATGGGACGATGGCTATGGAATTTCTGTTCCCAAAGAATTACAAACAGTTAAGTCTTCAATCTCCGAAGCATTGTCTGGATTTGAAAAAACCAGAGAAAGCAATGGAATGCTCATTTACAAAGTGAAGGGATGGGATTATGCCCAGATGTGTGAAGTATTCGAAGAAGGTATTTCACTTGCAAGAACACAACATGTTCCCGTACTCTTTCATGTGGAAGAACTTACGCAGCCCCAAGGTCATTCCACCTCAGGAAGCCACGAAAGATATAAGTCGCCCGAACGTTTACAATGGGAAAGAAGTTGGGATTGTTTGGTGAAAATGCGATCATGGATTATTGACAATGGATTGGCCGATCTCTCTGTGATTGAATCACTCGAAGAAAAAGCAAAGCACTACGTCAATGAGTGCAGAGTCAATACCTGGAAGTTATACGAAGCGCCAATACAAGAGCAAAAGCAAAAAGCTGTTGAATTACTTTCTGAGTTTCTTTCCTTTGAGCCAAATGAAAAGGTTTCAACACTCTTGATTGAGTTGAATGAAAATCATGCACCTTTTAGAAGAGATATACTCAGTGCATTGCATCGCACAATTATCTATGCCGGAAACAAATCGTTGTTGCATGCAATTCAGTCCTACTATGAATTATTAAAAGAAGAAAACAAAAATTTTTACAATACCAACTTGTACAGTGTTGCAAAAACATCTACCTCAAAAGAACTTCCGCTACTTCAGTACCAAGATGAATCCATTGTATTGAACGGCTACGAAATACTCAATAGATATTTTGATGAACTGTTCTCCAGCAATGATACTGTCTTTGCATTTGGAGAAGACCTTGGTATGATCGGAGATGTAAACCAAGGTTTCGCAGGTTTGCAACAAAAGCACGGTGCAGATAGAATTTTCGATACGGGCATTAGAGAGCTAACCATTATGGGGCAAGGCTTGGGTATGTCGATGCGGGGGTTGCGACCAATTGCGGAAATCCAATACCTCGATTATCTGTTATTCGGTTTGCAGGTACTGAGCGACGATGCGGCCAGTCTTCATTATCGTTCTGCAGGAAAACAAATTGCTCCTTTGATAGTGCGAACACGTGGACACCGCTTGGAGGGCATCTGGCACAGCGGTTCTCCAATGGGAATGATCATCACTACGTTGAAGGGCTTTCATGTATGTGTACCACGAAACATGGTGCAGGCAGTTGGTTTTTACAATACACTATTAGACAACAACGATCCTGGAATCATCATAGAATGTTTGAATGGATACCGCTTAAAAGAAAAATTGCCTTCACAACTTTTAGAATACAAATTGCCATTGGGAGTTCCAGAAGTCGTCCGCGAAGGGAGTGATATCACGGTGGTGTCTTATGGTTCTACGCTGCGAATCGTGGAGGAAGCAGCTGAATTCTTACACGAACAAGGAATCAATATGGAAGTGGTGGATGTGCAAACCTTGATACCATTCGATGTACATCACAAAATTATTGAGTCACTTAAGAAAACAAACCGTATTTTATTTGTGGACGAAGACGTTCCAGGTGGCGCTTCTTCTTTTATGTTCAGCGAAGTAATCGATAAACAAGGAGGATACAGATGGTTGGATGTATCTCCACGAATTCTTTGTGCACAATCACACCGACCCGCTTACGGTAGCGACGGCGATTATTTTTCAAAACCCAATTTAGATCAAATCATTACTGTTGTAATGGAGATGCTGAGTGAGTAACAGCTATTTCAAATTGTGAAACACTTTCTGCACATCGTCGTCCTGTTCCAATCTGTCTACCAGTTTTAGTACATCTTGTGCTTGTTCCTCGTTTAGTTCTATCAAATTGAGTGGAATCCATTCTACTTCTGCACTGGTGGTGGCTATATTTTTTTCTTCCAACGCCTTTTGCATGTTTCCAAAATCATTGAACGCACAACGAATAACGATGATTTCTTCTCCGGCATCGTTGGTGCTTTCGCCCAATTCCTCCAACCCGAAATCAATCAATTCCAATTCCAACTCCTCTGGGTTCATCCCTTCGTTTTTCATTTTAAACACACCCATTTTTTTAAATTGGAAACTTACGCTTCCGCTGGTTCCCATCGCACCATTGCCTTTGTTGAAATAAGACTTTATATTGGCCACTGTTCTAACGTGGTTGTCGGTTGCGGTTTCTACAAGAATAGCCACACCATGAGGACCATACCCTTCGTACAAAATCTCTTCAAAGTTGTCCATCTCCTTGCCCATCGCTCTTTTGATGGCAGCTTCTACTCTGTCTTTGGGCATGTTCACACTCTTCGCGTTCTGAAAGCATCTACGAAGAGCAGGGTTGGTTGTGGGGTCTGGACCGCCAGATTTTACGGCGATAGCAATTTCTTTTCCAATGCGAGTGAATTGTTTTGCCATCCTGTCCCATCTGGCAAACATCGTCGCTTTCCTTACTTCAAATATCCTTCCCATGTATTTTTGTTTTAATGTAAGTCAACAAAATTAAGGCTTCCTATGAGTTGAAAAAAAAATCCCGGTTCATGAAAGAGACCGGGATCTGAAAATCAATTGTATGAGATCAATGGTTCAATTTGCTGTTTTTCCTGCTGTACAGAAAATAAACAACCAATCCGAGCGCCATCCAGGCAAAAGCGACAGTGAGTGTTTGTCTGTCTAAACCAACAATCATCGCAAGGCAGATCAACGCGCCCAATACTGCCACAACCGGTGCCATCGGAGTTTTGAAAGGACGTTCAATGGTAGGTTCTTTCACACGCAAGATCCAAACACCTAAACTCACCAGAACGAATGCGAAGAGTGTTCCAAAGCTTGTTAGATCACCTGCAACGTGTCCTGGAACCAACCCCGCAAATGCACCTACAAAAACAAAAAGTATCCAGTTCGATTTATAAGGTGTTTTGAATTTAGGGTGAAGTTCTCCAAATGTTTTTGGTATCAATCCATCGTTGCTCATGGTGTAGAAAACACGACTTTGTCCCATTAGCATTACCAATATTACAGAGGAGAAACCTGCCAGGATTGCGACGGTAACTGCGGTTGCCAACCAACCATAACCTGCCATGTAAGTGGATATTGCATAGGCTACAGAAGCTTCCCGTCCTTTTTCAGGATCTACAAAATCTTTCCAATTAGCAACGCCTGTTAAGACGTGACCGAAGAGAATGTAAAGAATGGTACAAACGACTAATGATCCAAGAATTCCAATCGGCATATCGCGTTTTGGATTTTTAGCTTCTTGTGCAGCAGTTGATACCGCATCAAAACCAATGAAAGCAAAAAATACAATGGCCGCACCACCTAGCACACCGCCCCAGCCATGTTTATTCCATCCACTGTAGTCGGCAATTACTTTACCAGCCTGGTCTGTTACTGGAGCTGTATCCGCAGGGATGAGGTAGGGTACATGGTTTTCAGGACGAATAAAATTCCATCCAATTGCAATAAATATTACAACAATCGCCACTTTAATAAAAACGATGATGGCATTTACAAAAGCAGACTCTTGTGTTCCTTTTATAAGGAGTAACGTCAACAAAAGTAAAATCACCAATGCAGGAGCATTGATCATTCCCTGGTGCAAAACTCCAGCAGAGTCGGTGAAACTTTCAAATGGAGAATGCGACCATTCATAAGGGATAGCACCTCCGAGCAACTTGTTTAAATATTCACTCCAGGCAATCGAAACAGTTGCAGCTCCCAATGGCATATTCTAAGATCAATGCCCAACCAATAATCCATGCAATCAATTCGCCCATGGTAACGTAGGAGTATGCGTAAGCACTTCCTGCTACTGGAATCATTGATGCAAACTCTGCATAACAGAGACCTGCAAAAGCACATCCAATGGCGGCAACAACAAACGATAGTGTTACACCTGGCCCTGCTGCTTGTCCCGCAGCTGCTGCAGTTCTTACAAATAAACCGGCACCGATGATGGCGCCAATACCGAGTGCAATCAAGTTTCCAGCTCCTAACGTTCTTTTCAATCCCTTTTCACCTTCCTCTGCTTGCGAAAGCAAAGCAGTGAGTGATTTTTTTCTAAATAAACTCATATTGTTGGTTTAGTTAATGATTTTGTAGATGGCTAAAAATAGCCAATTATTCCATTCAATGAGCATTTTTTAGAGGGCAAATAAAATTCTAAAATCCGGCTAAATCCTTTATTTTACGATCTAATTTTTTAAACGACGGCCACGCCATGAAAGGAGTTTCTTCAAAGCTTACGACCTATATCCTGATCGCAATGGCATTGGGCATTCTAACAGGTTATTTGGTACATACAAAAGCATCTGCAGACACCATAAAAACATTCTCATCCAACATTAAGTTGCTAACCACCATTTTTCTCCGGTTGGTGCAAATGGTTATCGCTCCGTTGGTATTCACCACACTGGTAGTGGGTATAGCAAAATTGGGCGACCTCTCCGCAGTGGGTAGAGTGGGTGGGAAGGCATTGCTATGGTTTGTGTCGGCATCTTTGGTGAGTTTATTGTTAGGGATGGTACTGGTGAATTTTTTTCAACCTGGTGCTGCCATTAATTTAGATACAGCCGATGTAGAGGGAGCCAAAGATTTAATCGGCAAAACGCAGGAGTTCTCTTTGCAAAAATTCATCGAACATGTTTTTCCAAAGAGCTTCATCGAGTCGATGGCCAACAATGAAATTTTGCAACTGGTTATATTCAGTATTTTCTTTGGCGTAGGCACCACCGCATTGGGTGAAAAAGGAAAGTCTATTGTAAAAGCATTGGATGCAGCTGCTCACATCATTCTTAAGATGGTTGGCTATGTTATGAACTTTGCTCCACTTGGAGTTTTCGGAGCCATCTCAGCAGTGATTGCTGTTAAAGGATTGGATGTCTTTATTTTTTATGGAAAATACTTGCTTTACTTTTTGATTGGTATCGCTGCATTGTGGGCAGTGCTATTGACGGTGGGATATGTTATACTTGGTAAAAGATTGTTTCAGCTTTTCAAATTCATTTCACAGCCTTTGTTGATTGCCTTCAGTACTACCAGCAGCGAAGCGGTATTTCCAAAATTAACGAGCGAGTTGGAGCGATTTGGATGCAAAGACAAAATTGTTTCTTTCATTCTTCCTTTGGGATATAGTTTCAATTTGGATGGAAGCATGATGTACATGACATTTGCCAGCTTGGCCATTGCACAAGCATATGGCATACACTTGGATGTTGGAACCCAACTTACTATGTTGTTGGTCTTGATGCTAACAAGCAAAGGCATTGCAGGCGTGCCACGTGCCTCATTGGTTGTGGTAACCGCCACATGTGCCATGTTCAATATCCCTCCCGAGGGAATTGCATTGATATTGCCGATTGATCATTTTTGCGATATGTTCAGAACCATGACGAATGTGGTGGGAAATGCTTTGGCTACCACTGCGGTTAGCAAATGGGAAGGTGAACTCACGCCAGCAGTTACGCAAGAGATTGGTTCATAAAAAATTCGAAGATGTTTGAGTTAGCCATTCATTTGAAAGATCTATTGAACCCCGAGTTTTATATTCAACACGGGGGACTCTGGTTATTTCTTTTCATCGTTTTTGCTGAAACGGGTTTGTTTGCAGGGTTTTTTCTTCCAGGAGATTCGTTGCTGTTTGTAGCCGGCATTTATTGCAATGAACTGGCGGCAGAATTTGTGAATTTACATTACGACGTTCTCAATTTACTATTGGTGGCCACTTTGGTAGTGGGAGCAGGTGTACTTGGAAACTTTGTAGGATACTGGTTTGGCGCTGCAAGCGGTCCTTATCTTTTTACTAGAAAAGATTCATTCTTCTTCAAAAGAAAACATTTAAACACTGCCAAAGAATTTTACGAAAAACACGGTGCAGGTGCAATTGTATTTGCTCGATTTTTGCCCATCATCCGAACTTTTGCACCGATTGTTGCAGGTATTGTTAGAATGGATAAAGGAAAATTTACTTTATATAATATCGTTGGTTGCATCTCATGGGCCATCGCAATGCTTTTTGCAGGGCATTACTTGTATCAGTTTTTCTTGAGTCAATTCGGATTCGACCTAAAATCAAAACTTGAATTCATTGTTTTCGGAATCATCTTCGTAACTACTGTTCCTGTCATCATAAAATTATTGAGAAAGGAAAAATCCTAATCTGCCAATCAATTCACCATGCAAGAAAGTTCCATAAAGAATCAATTTTTTAGTCTGGCCGTAATCGTTGCAGCTCTTGGCTATTTTGTAGACATCTACGATCTTTTGTTGTTCACTATTGTGCGCGAACCAAGCCTTGTTGGCATACATGTATCTGAATCCGAAATGCTGTCGGTAAGCACACGCATCATCAATTGGCAAATGATTGGTCTACTCATAGGCGGAATTGTATGGGGTATCATGGGAGATAAAAAAGGTCGACTCAGCGTATTGTTTGGGTCCATCCTTCTTTATTCTGTTGCAAATTTTGCTACTGGGTATGTGCAAACGGTCGATCAATATGCCTGGTTGAGATTTATTGCCGGCATTGGATTGGCAGGAGAGTTGGGGGCAGGTATTACTTTGGTGAGTGAACTGATGCCAAAGAAAAACAGAGGGGTTATGACCTCTTTTGTTGCAGGTGTAGGACTTTTTGGTGCTGTATTTGCTTACGGAATCTATAAGTTAACAGGCGATTGGAGGTTGTGTTATAAGATAGGAGGGTTGCTAGGAGTAGTATTACTATTTCTTCGTATCAAAGTATCGGAGAGCAGCATCTTCAAAGGAATGTCGAAGTCGGAAGTGTCTAAAGGAAATATTTTCATGTTTTTCAACAACGGCAAACGATTTAGAAAATATCTGTTGGCTATCTTAATAGGTTTGCCAACATGGTATGTGATTGGGATATTATTGAACTTAGGAAATCGTTTTGCTAAAGAACTCTACGGCGAGAATAAAATAGATTCAGGTGCCTGCATCATGTATGGATATATAGGAATAGCGCTAGGAGATATCATCGTTGGTTTGGTTAGTCAGTATTTTCAGAGCAGAAAAAAAGCACTTACCATCTTTTATGTTATGACCTTTTTGGGGGCAGTTTATTTTTACAGTCCTTTTAATAACAGCGATACCAGCATGTATGCTGTATGTTTCTATTTAGGATTCTCTACCGGCTTTTGGGCAATCTTTGTTACCATGGGTGCAGAACACTTTGGTACCAATTTGAGAGCTACCGCTGCTACTACTATTCCCAATATGGTGCGGGGTGCTTTGCCTTTAATGAATTTACTTTTCAAAGATTATCTACAAGGTTCATTGCATTACACACTTCTTACCAGTGGAATGATCACAGGAATTTTAGTGATGGCCATTGCAGTAGTTGCACTGATTTTCACCGAAGAGACCTTTCACAAGGATCTTGATTTTGTAGAAGAGTGAGTGAGGTGAACGAGGGAGAAGTGCCTTCTCCCTGGCTGTTTAACCTAACACTTCATTCATCGATCTAACAGCAGCAGCACTTTTTTCGAATGCTTCTTGTTCTGAGGCTGTTAAATCCAATGGAAGAATTTTTTCCCAACCATTCTTTCCGATGGTAACCGGAACGCCGAGGCAAATATCTTTTTGTCCGTATTCGCCATCCAATGCCACACAGCAAGTGAATAGTTTCTTTTCGTCTCTTAAAATACTTTTTACAAGCGCAGCACCTGCAGCACCTGGTGCATACCATGCGGAGGTTCCAATCAATTTTGTAAGTGTTGCACCACCCACCATTGTATCTGCTACAATTTTTTGTTGTTGCTCTTCGTTTAATAAGGTAGAAACAGGAATGCTGTTCCATGTTGCCTTACTGATCAATGGTATCATCGTGGTGTCGCCGTGTCCGCCAATTACAATGGCATTTAAATCGCTCGCACTGCATCCAAGATGTTGTGTCAATTGATATTTAAATCTGCTGCTATCCAATGTTCCACCCATTCCAATGATTCTGTGTTTGGGCAAGCCTGTAGATTTCAACGCCAGGTATGTCATGGTATCCATTGGATTGCTGATCACAATGATGATGGTGTTGGGTGAAAATTTCAACACATTTTCACAAACTGTTTTTACAATTCCTGCATTGGTGCCAATCAATTCTTCTCTGGTCATACCTGGTTTTCTGGGTATACCCGAAGTGATCACCACTACATCGCTGTTAGCTGTTTTGGAATAGTCGTTGGTAGATCCAGTAATGATAGTATCAAATCCAAGCAATGCAGCAGTTTGTTGCATGTCTTGTGCTTTGCCTTCCGCCAAGCCTTCCTTGATGTCTAATACTACCAGGTCTGTACAAACGCCTGCACGGGCAATGTTGTCTGCAGTTGTTGCACCTACGGCGCCGGCTCCGATAACAGTAACTTTCATTTTGAATGATTTATGTTTATGAGTGATGATTTGCGCCGCAAAGGTAGGGTGTTATTTCACAAATTGGATTACCTTTGCCGCCTTAAAACGCGATTATGGCAAATACTTCAGACATCTCAAGAGGGATGATCCTTAAACTAGAGGGAAGCCTCTATACAGTGATTGAATTCGGAGAAAACAAAACTGCCCGAGCAGCTGCCAAAGTATGGGCAAAGCTCAAGGGTTTAGACAATAGCAGGTCGATCGAAAAAACCTGGAACAGCGGCGATACCATTTATCCGGTTCGCGTGGAGCGAAAAGGCTATCAGTTCCTTTATAAAGACGATACAGGATACAACTTCATGGACAATGAAACATTCGAACAAATTGCAGTGGCTGAAAATTTAGTGGATGCACCTCAGTTTCTATCCGATGGACAGGAAGTTTCTGTGTTGATTAATACAGAAACAGAACTCCCCATGAGCGTGGAGCTACCCGATAAAGTGGTGTCGAAGGTTACTTATTCAGAGCCTGGACTCAGAGGCGATACGGCAACCCGTACACTTAAGCCTGCGACTGTAGAAACAGGGGCTACCGTAATGGTACCTCTTTTCGTAAACGAAGGAGATGTGATCCGAGTTAATACCAAAACAGGTGAATACATCGAAAGAGTGAAAGAGTAATTTTATCGTTTTTTGACCTTTTTTTGAATATTTTGCCCCTTTTTTAAACAAAAAAGGGGCTTTTTTATGCAAAAACGGGTATAATTTAATTTGGTCGTTTTTTAATTTTACCCCACCTTTACTGCCCGTTAACTGACAAAAACCAATAAAAAATGGACTTAAAACAGATTCAGGATCTCGTAAAGATGGTAAATAAGTCTAATATCAGTGAGCTTTCCATTGAGGAAAAAGATATTAAAATTACCATCAAACAGAAAGAAGATAAGTACGTTACTGGTGTGCCAGTTCAACAGGTTCAGGCAGTTCAGGCCGCTCCGGTTGCTGCCTCCCAAGCCGCACCTGCAGCCGCTGCACCCAAGGCAGCCACTCCTGCAGCAGATAACCTGCTAACTATTAAAAGTCCAATGATCGGCACCTTCTACAGAAGGCCTTCCCCCGATAAATCTAATTTTGTTGAGGAAGGGGATGAAGTGAAAAGCGGAAAAGTGGTTTGTATCATAGAAGCCATGAAGCTTTTCAATGAAATCGAAAGTGAAATCAGCGGTCGAATTGTAAAAATTCTTGTCGAAGACTCGACACCTGTTGAATACGATCAACCTCTATTCTTGGTTGAGCCTATCTAGTTGTTTGCAAGTACACCGTGCATTATTATTTATTTAAACCAGTGGCATGACCAAGGATTCAAAGAAGACATTCAAGAAAATATTGATTGCGAACAGGGGAGAAATTGCTTTGAGAGTCATCCGTACCTGTCGCGAAATGGGTATCAAGACTGTTGCAGTATATTCCACAGCTGATAAAGACAGTCTACATGTGAAGTTTGCAGACGAAGCAGTATGTATTGGGAGACCCTCCAGTGCTGAATCTTATTTAAATATTCCGCATCTCATGGCAGCGATGGAAATTACCAACGCAGATGCTGTTCACCCTGGGTATGGCTTTCTTGCAGAAAATGCAAAGTTTGCTGAAATATGTGGCGAGCATGGTGTAAAGTTCATCGGACCAACACCTGATCAAATCAGGTCCATGGGCGATAAAATCACTGCAAAGGAAACCATGATCAAAGCAGGTGTTCCTGTGGTTCCCGGAAGCGGAGGATTGTTGGAGAGTGTTGATCAGGCAAAGGGAATTGCAAAAGAAATTGGCTACCCTGTTATTCTGAAAGCAACAGCAGGTGGTGGTGGAAAGGGAATGCGTGTTGTTTGGGAAGAAGGCGAGATAGAAAAAGCATACAATACCGCTAAAGCAGAAGCACTTGCTTCGTTCAAGAACGATGGAGTGTACATGGAAAAGTTTGTCGAGGAACCTCGTCACATTGAAATTCAAGTAGCGGGCGATCGATACGGCAAAGTATGTCATATGAGTGAACGCGATTGTTCCATTCAACGCAGACACCAAAAATTAGTGGAGGAATCTCCTTCGCCTTTCATGACAGACGATCTTCGTCAGCGTATGGGTGAAGCTGCTGTAAAAGCTGCACAGGCAATCGACTACGAAAGTGTGGGAACCATCGAATTCCTTGTAGATAAACACAGGAACTTCTACTTCATGGAGATGAACACACGTATTCAAGTGGAACATTGTGTAACAGAAGAGGTAACAAGTTTCGACCTGATCAAAGAGCAAATCAAAATTGCTGCGGGTGAACCGATATCAGGAAAACACTATTATCCTGAGATGCATGCGATTGAATGCAGAATCAATGCCGAAGACCCCTACAATGATTTCAGGCCTAGTCCTGGTAAGATAACCGTACTGCATCAACCAGGCGGACATGGTATACGCATCGATTCGCATGTATATGCGGGGTATGTTATTCCACCGTTCTACGATTCCATGATTGCAAAAATTATCTCTATCGCAAGAACGCGTAAAGAAGCCATCGATACCATGAGCAGAGCGCTCAGTGAGTACGTGATTGAGGGAGTAAAAACAACGATTCCATTCCATCAACAATTAATGCGCAACGAAGATTTCATCAAAGGAAATTTTACTACCAAGTTTTTGGATACATTCAAAATGCAGTAGTTCAATTACTTTTTATACAACATAAAAAAGCCTTCCAATTGGAAGGCTTTTTCTTTATTGCGTGTCG
>JAURIR010000062.1 GCA_030832645.1 Chitinophagales bacterium
AAGTTGTCTTCAGCTCCGATTGGCAACTGAAGAGGAACTGCTTTTGCACCTAGCATTTCTCTTACCTGGTTTACCACCATCAAGAAATCTGCACCACTGCGGTCCATTTTATTTACAAACCCAATGCGTGGAACTTTATAACGGTTCGCTTGACGCCATACTGTTTCTGACTGTGGTTCTACACCGTCTACTGCAGAAAACAAGGCAATCAATCCGTCCAAAACACGCATGGAGCGCTCTACCTCAACGGTAAAGTCAACGTGGCCTGGAGTATCAATAATGTTGAAATAGTATTTTTTGGTATCGGGAGTTGCTTTACCCAATACAGTTGGGAAATTCCACTGGCAACTTACGGCAGCAGAAGTAATGGTAATACCACGCTCCTTCTCTTGCTCCATCCAGTCGGTTGTAGCTGCGCCATCGTGCACCTCACCGATCTTGTGAATCATTCCAGTGTAGCGCAAGATACGTTCAGTAGTTGTGGTTTTACCGGCATCGATGTGAGCGGCAATTCCGAAGTTGCGTTGAAATTTTAAGTCTGCCATGACTGTTGGTATTGTTTGTTTTTTTATTTGTTGGAAAACCAAATGCTTATTGCACATTGATTTTGCGGGTGCAAAGTTAGTACAAGAGCAGGAGATTTGGAAATAAAAAAGGGTCGATGAATCGACCCTTTTGTTAAAGATTTTTATACCGAGCGGTTATACTCTGAAGTGAGCAAATGCCTTGTTGGCTTCGGCCATACGGTGTGTGTCTTCTTTCTTCTTGAAAGCTCCACCTTCGCCTTTGCTAGCAGAAACAATCTCGTTGGCAAGTTTATCCGCCATGCTGCGACCGTTGCGCTCTCTTGCATAACGCACCAACCATTTGATGCTCAAAGAAATTTTTCTATCGGGGCGAACTTCGGATGGAATCTGAAAAGTAGCACCACCAATACGACGGCTTCTCACCTCAACAGCTGGAGTAACATTCGACAATGCTTTTTTCCATACTTCGTATCCATCTTCACCGGTCATCTTTGCAACCTTCTCTAGAGAATCGTAGAAAATGGTAAGAGATGCACCTTTCTTTCCTTGCCACATTACATTGTTCACGAAACGTGTAACCAATGTATCGTTGAATTTTGGATCTGGCGCAAGGGGTAATTTTTTTGCTCTGGACTTCCTCATCTATATAGATTTCGATTTAATATTTTATTTCTTGGCTTTTTCGCGCTTGGTACCGTACTTGGAACGGCTCTTCTTTCTGTCTTTCACACCTGCAGTATCCAAACTACCTCTCACAATGTGGTAACGAACACCCGGTAAGTCTTTTACACGACCACCTCTGATCAATACGATTGAGTGTTCCTGAAGGTTGTGGCCTTCTCCCGGAATGTAAGCGATCACCTCGATTTTATTGGTTAAACGCACCTTCGCCACCTTTCTCAAGGCAGAGTTTGGCTTCTTGGGAGTTGTTGTATATACCCTGGTACAAACACCACGACGTTGTGGACACGCATCAAGGGCCCTTGATTTGCTTTTGGCCTTGATGATTTCTCTTCCTTTTCTAACTAATTGTTGAATTGTAGGCATGCTACCCCTTTTTTTAACGGGAGGGCAAAGGTAGGTGCTTTTTTCTAAAAAGCAAAGCCAGTCTTTAAAATTTTATACGGCGAAAATCAGGCATTTGTCTTCACCATCCATCCGTCCGGATCCGGGGCAGTTCCATCCCTCATGGCAGTCATGGTTTTCTTTAGAAGATCAGCCACGGGCATGTTTGCAGCATCCATAAGAATCTGGGTATCCTTGTATTGAAGTGTCTCAATTTTAGAAACTGTAACTGCTGTTCCAGCACCAAATGCCTCGGTGAGGGTTCCCTTTTTATACCCTTCCACCAATTCATCGATAGAGATTTCCCTCTCCTCCACTGTTTTGCCCATCGATTTTGCCAGGTGAAGAATGCTTTTTCTGGTAATACCGTCCAAAATGGTTCCAGAAGAAAGTTCGGGAGTAATCACCTTTCCGTCCATCACAAAAAATACATTCATGGCACCGCATTCCTGAACATACTTGTGTTCAGTAGCATCCATCCAAAGCACCTGATCGAATCCTTTTTCTCTTGCCAATCTAGCAGGATAGAGAGATGCCGCATAGTTACCAGCGGTTTTCGCATACCCAACTCCACCGGGGGCTGCACGCACAAACTGCTCTTCTACATATATTTTCAATGGATTGGAGAAATACGGTCCAACAGGACTCAAAATAATCATGAATAAATACTTGGAGGATGGCGCTACACCAATTACCTCATCGGATGCAAACATAAAAGGACGGATATACAATGCATGATCGTATGCATCCGGAATCCATTTGTCTTCCAATGTAAGCAATTGCTTCATTCCTTCTATAAAATGAAAGGCAGGTACATCTGGCATTGCCATGCGATGAGCAGATTTATTGAACCGCTTCAAATTCTCTTCAGGTCTGAAAATAGCTGCACTACCGTCTTTCATGCGAAAAGCCTTGATGCCCTCGAAAATGGATTGACCATAATGAATGGATATCAACGAAGGATCAAAACTCAAAGGACCATAAGGAACAATTTCTGGATCACCCCAAGTACCGTTTTTATATTCAGCTATCAACATGTGATCGGTAAATAATTTACCGAATGGAAGATTATTGAAATCAGTAGATGCCAATTTCGATGTCGCCGCTTTTGTTATCTTTATCGCTCCCTTTTGCATACCAAATATTTATGCAAAGAAACAAAATCAATAGCCAACAGCAAAGGAATCTCAGCACATGAGCAAAACCGAAAGAATAATACTTCCACAAAGCATTCTATTCGATTTGTACAAAAATGTATTGATCGATGAAAACGCAACCCATGAAGCACCCGCGAAAAAAACACTGGAAGCACTTTTTATTCAATCCGAAGCAGCACTTGGTGAGGATGCAGCTTCAGAAGAATTGCTTTCTGGCATTCTCGCTGCGTGCAAATTAAACTCCAACAATTCTGTGGTAATTAAAGCCAGCAGAGAACATCCAATCACTGTTCAATCGACTCAGGAAAACTACACAACAAAAAAAATTATCTTATTCGGACTGCGCCCAACAGAAGTTGGACTTCCGGTTGAGTTCCCGCATTTTCAAGTACAAAAAATTGACAGCATCCAATTTATCTGTTCGCCCGATTTGAAAGAATTGCTGCAGGACAAAACATTGAAAGTAAAATTGTGGAATTCTCTCAAGCAAATTTTTGTCTGATGAAGAAACTGATTTTTGCTTCCAACAACGCACACAAAGCCAAAGAGATTCGAGCACTTCTGGGAAATATATTTGAAATCATTACACTGAGAGAAGCAGGCATTGAAATTGATATTCCTGAACCACACGCCACCCTGGAAGCAAATGCATCTGAAAAATCAACCACCATTTTTAGAATGACTCAAACGGATTGTTTTTCCGAAGACAGCGGATTAGAAGTGGCAGCATTGAATGGCGAGCCGGGCGTGCGTTCCGCCAGATACGCTGGAGACCGTGCTTCGGATGAGCAGAACAATGAATTGCTGTTGAAAAAAATGGAAGGAGTTTCAAAAAGAGAAGCACGCTTTCGAACGGTTGTTTCATTGATCTTGGATGGAAAAGAATTTTTATTTGAAGGAACCTGTGAGGGAAATATTGCTCTGCATCCATCGGGTAAGGACGGCTTTGGATACGACCCTGTATTCATTCCCGTCGGATACCAACAAACATTTGCAGAAATAGGATTGGAAGAAAAATCAAGAATCAGTCACCGAAAAAAAGCCATTGCAAAAATGAACGATTTTTTGCAGGCACTTCAAAAATGATACAACATGAGAAAGAATAAAATCCTTGTTCCTACACCACCGTGCTTTGAAACGGTGCTTACAGTTCAAACAGGCGACATCAATTATGGCAGACATGTTGGAAACGAGCGTTATCTTTTGTTTGCGCAAGAAGCAAGGCTCCGTTTTTTTGATAGCATTGGTTGTTCTGAAATGAAGTTTGGCGAGTTCGGTCTTGTACTAGCAGAAGCAGAATTGGAATACTTTCATGAATTGTTCTATGGTGAGATTATCACCATTGCTTTATCGGTGGACACCATATCAAGAGCAAGCTTTGAATGTTTTTATTCCATCAGTGTTGAAAGAGAAAATAAAAAAATAATTGCGGCAGTTGTCGTTACAAAAATGGTGTGCTTTGATTACACGCACCGAAAAGTAAAATCCATCAGCGAGGATCTTAGGGCAGTACTCCATCACTGCACTAAAGGAATGTAAACACTAAGCATTCCAAATATCCCAAGAAGCATCGGCTTGTATCTTTAACATCGCAGCGCCGTTTTCAATAAGGGCACCCATGGCTTCTCCTTTTTGAAGAAAAAGTGTTTTTTCGGGATTATATATTAGATCGAATAAATAATGTGCAGAATTCAACGCTTCGTAAGGAATGGAAGGCGCTTCCTCCACATGCGGGTACATTCCCACAGGTGTGGTGTTGATGATGAGCGTAAACTCTGCCAACAAAGCTGCATCCACCTTTTCGTATGGAATTACTCCTGCTTGGTTGGGATGTCGACTTACTTGTAATAATTCTATCCCTCTTTCTTTCAATGCATAGTGTACTGCCTTTGCAGCACCCCCTGTGCCCAATACCAATGCTTTTTTATGTGAAGGTGCTAACTTTTTATCGAGCGATTTTCCAAAACCAATGACGTCTGTATTGTACCCAATTTTTTTTCCGTTGATAATTTTGATGCAATTACAGGCCCCTGTTTCCTGAACAACCGCAGTTTGCTCATCCAAGAAAGAAAGTACTTGTTGTTTGTAAGGAATGGTGATGTTGAGTCCTGCCAACGTAGGATTGTTCTGAAAAACTTCTTCTAACTCTTGGATAGTTTCAATTGGAAAATTTTCATAGGTATGATTGAACAAACCTTCCGCTTGAAATTTCTCTGTAAAATATTTTTTGGAAAAAGAATGCGTGAGAGGATACCCGATTAAACCAAAGGTTCTCATCGATCTTCGCTTATTTGTTCAAAAATAAACCGAAGGTATCTCCGCGAAGACCTATACGCATAGCTTCCAGTGCGATGATTTCACTTGGGGCAATGTTTCCGAGGTTTACGTTAGCACCCAAGAGTTCGATAAAGTACAATTGTTGCCCTTTTTGAGGAGCTTCCCACAAAATACGTTCACCCGGAATTTTCGTTAGGATTTCTTGTACCAATCCTTCTCTCACTTCTCCGCTTCCTCTGTAAATACCAACGTTTCCGGCTTCACGGGCTTCAGCGATAACCCAAGTGGCTCCAGCACTGAGTTCTGCACTCATCAATTCGATCCATTTATAGGGCGGGATGATATGTGCAGCATCTTTGCTTCCAACCTCACTGAATACAGTACCGATAGCGCTTAACTTTTCTATGTACCCACATTTCTCGGCATGAGGAATGGTGATGGAACCATCGCTTACTTCCATGTATTGGATATTGTAATCCTTACACAGAGAGATATAATCATTGAATTGATTACGAATCAAAAACGCTTCCATGAGAGTGCCACCAAAATAGACGGGAATTCCGTTGGATTGATAGAGGTCGATTTTCTCTCTCAACTTAGGCGTCACATAGGCTGTTCCAAATCCAAGCTTGATAACATCCACATGGGGGACAGCATTTTCTATAAATTGTTTGGCTTCTTCTAAGGACAATCCCTTGTCCATGACCATGGTAATGCCTTCCTTTCTCGGCTTGCCATTTCGGGCAGGCATTTGTGTTAAGTTAAAATTCATTGGGTGGTTACTATGGCGCGAAGTTACGAAAGAGCCCATGAATTGCCATGCCCCGGAGGACCTACATTACAATCTTTTTCTTCGCTTGAATTTCAATAGCAACTCTACAACCTGAGGGTATTTTACCGCAGATGGATAGAGCCGTAAAAACTGCTTGAGCTGCTTTGGATTCTTTTCTATGCACTCTTCCAGCACTGACACGCCTTCTTTGAGATTCCCCTGAGATAAAAGAACAGCACTCTCATAAAAATCAAAAATCGACTTTTCACCTGCTTTGGTTCTGGCCAATTGTATTTGTCTTTCCGCCTCTGCGAACTGATGGTTTTCAAAAAGTGTTCTGATCAATGCCTCCCAACCTTTGATATTTCGGGGCTTCGATTGAACAACTGTCAAAAAATGATGTACAGCTTCTTTATGGTTTTCAAGTTTTAGGTGACACTCCCCCATCAGGAAATTAAAATCTGCATCCAGGCGTTTTATCCTCAGTGCCATTTCTAAATATTTGATAGCCTGCTGATGCTTGGATTCTTTGATATAGGTATGGGCAATTTTTTCATACAGTTTTGCATCGTCGGGATTCAAGTGAGATGCTTTTCTGAAATAAAAACGTGCCTGTGCATAGTTTTTCACTTTTTCGTAGCAAAAACCGATGGCCTGGTAAATCAGGTCTTCGGGACGAGAGAGTTCAATAACTCTTTCCAAACTTTCGATAGCATCCTTGTAGCGGTGAAGACGCATCAAAGCATCGGCCATGTTTCGATAAGCATAATCAAATTTTTCGTTGATGGCAATGGCATATTGGTATGCATCGATTGCTTTTTCAAAAAGGCGTAAACCCTGGTAAGCTGCAGCCAGATTGAACCAGGCGAGATCATTGTATGGAAAATCTTCCAAGATCTTCATGTGGAGCTTGATGCTTTCCTCGTTTCTTCCAGTAAAGTCTGTCCAAAAACAAATCTTGTACAAAGCCTCCTCGTTGTTGGGATCGTATTCAAGAATTAACTTGAGGCAATCAAATATTTTTTCAAATACTTCGTAATCATCATACACATCCGCCAATTCAAACAGTAAATCAATTCGATCTTCTCCTTCAAATCGCTGTATAGCATCCTCCAACAATTCAACTGCTTTTTCCTGCAGATCCAATGCCAGGTAGGCATCGGTACGTAAAATATAAATATCAATATCTGTACTGTCTAGAATCTCGGCTTTATCCAAAAGCGTCAAGGCTTTTTTATAATGTCGAGAGGCAATTAACAAATCTGCTTTTTTGATGAGCAGAGAGGAAGAAAAGGGAAACTGCAGTATCCCGAGATCTGCTGCCTCCATCGCCCTAGGGAGGGCATCCTGGTCATCGAAATGATCAATAATTCTCTCGAACGACTCCTCGCTCAAAAAACTCCCCCCTTTGCCGGACCTCAATTTTTCATAGAGGTTCAGCAACTCCTGGATATCTTCCTGCTCTGGCAAATGAGGTTCTCCGTTCATTGTATTACGTATCCTAATTTACTGAAAATGACCGGATTCCACTGCCATGAATATGCCAACTTTTTATCAACAATGCCTTTTCGCATATACCAATGATTCAATTGAACCAAATCCAATAAAAAATGTTAATTTTGTATAAAATGTTGAATCCACGAAACATAATGTCTCCACACACCAGGTACCTAGGCGGTTTATTGGTAGCCCTTTCTATATCATTGGGAGTATTTGCCGTAGATGGAATAGTGATGAAATCCAAGTCAACCAAGAATTCTTTTTCTAACATGAAAAAGAACCTCACCCTTTCGTTGCGTGAAGGTTTCTATTACAAAGACAATAAATCATTCGGATACAGGAAGAACGGCGGAACATCTGCCTTCAACAGCGTGATCACCTATCAAAAAGGCAATGTTACTTACATCATGCCCTACCGAAACAAAGTGATTTTGAACAAGTTCAAAACACCACAGAAACCTCAGCATTAATTTTCTATTTCTTTTTCTGACTCTCCTCGTAGCTTAAAATTCTGTAGCCCGAACTCGGCAGATCAAACAGTTGTATAGGAATTGGATCAAAACTTATTGAGCTGGCAGTATACGTAACCGTAGCATTCGCATTGGTAGAAGTAAATTCCAATGCCAATCCAGGGATGCGGCCGAACTGAAATCCGATATCGGTATTATCGGAGATAAGGTCTTTTGAAAAATATACTTCGATTTTTGTTCCATCGGCAAGTTGTGCAGTTGCTTTACGACATTGATAGCCAACTATCTCTTTGGCCTGATCTGAATATTCGAATACAAGTTGATCGTATTTCTTGTTTTTACTTTCCATTTGTACTTTGGTAAATGGAATCATGATTTTCTGCGATCCAAAGTCTCTTAAAATTGCTCCTTCGCCATCCCGTGAATCATAAATAGTAGTTGTTTTACCCATCGAATTACTCAGCTCTACACGGGTATGCGCTCCCTTTACTGATTGTGTAGACTTCACTTCCCCGGAATAGATTGCCCGTTGATGAAGGTGACCACCTGATAAGTGATGGTACCTTCAGAAAATATTTTTTGTGCACTACTGAAATGTGAAATCGAAAGAAATAAAAGAAGAAAAAAGCTTTTCATCTATTTACCTTTTTGAGGTCTTGTCTTTCATACTGTTGACCTTCTTCTGCGTTTCTTGCATCTGCTCAAAACGTTCCTGCCATTTTGATTTTTCTTTCGGTTTCTTTTTATTCGCTTCTATTTCTGCCAATATTTTATTGTGATCGATAATATATGTTTGAATCACAAATTGCATAACCAATGTAATGACGTTGGAAACCGTGTAATACCATGTCAATGCAGAAGGAAGACCATTGAAAATGCCCAACAACATGACGGGGAATATATAAGGCATGTATTTCAAAGCAGGATTTCCAGAATCGGGTGTTGAGTTCATGCTGTATAGAGCAATCAGCAAATTGGTAACAACAGCAAGAATGGTAAACAAAGAAAGGTGATTACCCAAGCCTGGTATATTGAAACCCCATTTGAAAACTGCATCAAAGGAGGAAAGATCTTTGGACCACCAAAAAGAAACACCGCGTAAATCAATATTGGCATTGAAATATGCATACAAAGCAAAGAAGATAGGAATTTGGAGAAGTCCGGGTACACATCCTCCCAACGGATTCACACCGGCAGAACGATACAATTTCATCTGCTCCATACTGAACGCCTGTTGATCTCCTTCAAATTTTGCTTTGATGGCATCCAATTCAGGACGCAAGGCTTTCATTTTAGCACCACTCACATAAGAAGAATAGATCAAGGGAGAGGTAAGCAATCGAATGAAGATGGTTAGCAAAGCAATTGCTAATCCATAGTTCAATGCATACTTCTGAATAAAATCAAAGACTGGCATTACAACCCAACGGTTGATGTATTTTACAAATGCATACACCCCTTGTCCAAGATTGACAATATTTTCTAATTCAATGTGTTGACTTCTCAACGTTTGATAATCGTTCGGCCCCATGAAAAAGGAGAACTTCAAATCAGCATTGGCCGTAGCAGGTAAGTTTAGCTGCATGTTGGCAACCGACTGTGAAACTATTCTCAAAGAATCAGCGGGCATTTTACAATTGATATCTACATGACTGAATCCCTGATCAGCGATCAATGTTGTATTGAAAAATTTCTGCTTGATCGAAAGCCATTTCAACCCAGATTCCCAACTTTTGTTCAACCCATCGCGCATGGTGAAATAATCGTATCCATTCGCATCCAGCAATCCTAACTGTGTTTCTCTTTTTTCCGATTGGATATCAAGCTCGTGCTGATCTGACTGTACTTGCCAAACAAGATTGATGTTGTTTTGTGTAAAAATCTTATCAGCGCCTTTCACTTGAAGTTGCCAATCCAATAGGTAGGCATCGGGCTTAAGGCTATACTTGTGTACAATTGCCTTACCACTTGAATCTTGCAATTTAAATGCTATTGAACTGGAGCCATCCGCTTCTTTTTTTACTTCATCCGCAACAAAATACAATTCGTCGGTGGAGGCTGTTTCATTATTACCTGTATTAATAAGGTACGATAACTTGTTAAAATCGGAGGAGATCAATTCTACATTGGTGCTGTCTGCTGATTTATATTTTTTAAGTTCGACACGGTGGGGTCTTGCTCCTTTATTGGTAAAACTGATTTTTACCAACTCATTTTCCAATGAAGAAATGACCTCTGTTGCCTTTCCTTTTTGTACCATAGAACCAACTGCTACAGGTGCTGCTTTAACAGTATCCAAGGATAACAATTCAGGGGCGGAGACTGCATCTTTTTTGAGGGCAGGTTGAAGAGCGGCCAAAGAATCCGCAATATGTTTCTGTTTTGCTTCTAACTCCAACTGGCCTTGACGGGTGAAATAGAAATACCCAATGAATAAAATTGCCAGTAGAGAAATGCCAATGACCGAATTCTTATCGAACTTCATGCGTTTGAGAATTGAAGGGCAAATGTACGAGATTGTATCCTATGCCAATAGACTCCCTACTTGCCTTTTCGGGCATTTTTCTCAGCATATACCTTCGCTGCCTTGATAAAATGCACAAAAATAGGATGTGGATTTTCAACCGTACTCTTTAATTCGGGGTGGTATTGAACACCGATGAAAAATGGATGGGAAGGAATCTCAACGATCTCAACCAAATTGGTAGCAGGATTGATGCCACTTGCTTTGAGTCCTGCTGCCTGAAGCTTGTCAAAATACTTATTATTAAACTCCCAGCGATGGCGATGGCGTTCAGAGATCATTTCGGATTGATAGATTTGATGGGCAAGCGTTCCTTTTTCAATTTTACAAGGGTATGCACCGAGTCGCATGGTTCCTCCCTTGTTGGTGATGGATTTTTGCTCTTCCATCAAATCAATTACAGGATCGGATGTGTTGGGATCCATTTCGGTTGAATGGGCGCCTTTGATTCCAGCTACGTTTCTTGCAAATTCTATCACAGACATTTGCATTCCTAAACAAATTCCAAAGAAAGGAAGATTGTTTTCGCGGGCATATTGAACAGCCAATATTTTTCCATCGATACCACGGTGCCCAAATCCAGGTGCCACAAGTAATCCATCCAAGCCGTTCAATTTTTCTTTTACGTTTTCTTGGTTGATGTGTTCGCTGTGCACGTCTTGTACAATCACCTTGCATTCGTTCATCGCACCAGCATGTATGAATGCTTCGAGAATTGATTTGTATGCATCTTGCAATTCAATGTACTTGCCGATGAGTCCGATAGTAACGGTTGATTTTGGATTTTTCAACTTGGTCAAAAAACCTTTCCAAATGGTTAAATCCGGTTCCGGAAACCAGGTGATGTTAAGCTTCTTCAAACAGATCTCATCCAAATGTTGCTCTTGCATTAGCAAAGGCACTTCGTAAATACTGCTCGCATCTGCGGCTTCGATTACTGAATCTGTTTTCACATTGCAAAAGAGAGCAATCTTTGATTTCAGTTCACTAGACAAAGGCTGTTCTGTTCTGCATACAATGATATCTGGGTGCACACCGTTTTCACTCATCATCTTTACACTGTGCTGAGTCGGTTTTGTTTTTAGTTCTTTTGC
>JAURIR010000063.1 GCA_030832645.1 Chitinophagales bacterium
CAATGTTACTTGTCATGATGATGATGGTATTCTTGAAGTCAATTTTTCGGCCGAGGCTGTCGGTCATTTGACCATCATCCAAACATTGCAACATCAGGTTAAATACATCCGGATGCGCTTTTTCTATTTCATCCAACAACACCACACTGTAAGGTTTTCTTCTGACTGATTCAGTGAGCTGACCCCCTTCTTCGTATCCAACATAACCGGGAGGTGCCCCCACCAATCGAGAGACGGTATGTTTTTCCTGGTACTCACTCATATCGATGCGGGTCATCATGGTTTCATCATCGAATAGATAAGATGCCAAGGCTTTTGCCAGTTCGGTTTTACCAACACCTGTGGTTCCTAAAAAGATAAAGGAACCAATTGGTTTCTTAGGATCTTGCAAACCTGCCCTGCTTCTGCGAATTGCATCTGCTACTGCTGTAATTGCTTCGTCCTGCCCCACGACTCTTTCGTGCAAATGGTCTTCCAACTGCAATAATTTTTCTCGATCAGACTGCATCATCTTTGAAACTGGAATACCTGTTGCTTTTGCTACATTTTCAGCAATGTCTTCGGCATCCACTTCTTCTTTCAACAATCTTTTTTCACTGGTCTTGGAAAGCTCTTCAGAAAATTGAGTGATTTCTGATTCCTTCAATTTTATTTTACCGTAACGAATCTCTGCCACGGTTCCATAATCACCTTCGCGTTCAGCTTTTTCTGCCTGTAACTTTAGTTTTTCGATTTCGGATTTGGCAGACTGTACTTTTTCTACCAGTTCTTTTTCTGCTTTCCATTTGGATTTAAGTGTATCTCTCTCCACGGCTAAATTCGCCAGTTCAGTATTCAGTTCTTTTAATTTCACTTCATCGTCTTCTCGCTTGATTGCTTCTTTTTCAATTTCCAACTGGCGTATCTGTCTCTCCAGTTTATCCAACTCTTCCGGCATGGAATTCATCTCTAAACGCAACTTTGCAGCGCTTTCATCAATCAAATCAATTGCCTTGTCTGGAAGGAATCGATCGGTGATGTATCGATGGGATAATTCAACTGCTGCGATTATTGCTTCGTCCTTGATTCTAACATGATGATGCGTCTCGTAACGGTCTTTTAATCCCCGCAAAATTGAAATAGCATCTTCAACACTTGGCTCCTCAATCATTACTTTTTGGAATCTTCTTTCCAACGCCTTGTCTTTTTCGAAATATTTCTGGTACTCATTCAGGGTAGTTGCTCCAATCGCTCTGAGCTCTCCTCTAGCAAGTGCTGGCTTTAAAATATTAGCAGCATCCATGGCGCCTTCGCCTCCACCTGCACCAACCAATGTATGAATCTCATCGATAAATAAAATGATTTCTCCTTCACTGGTTGCCACTTCTTTAACAACCCCCTTCAATCGCTCCTCAAATTCACCTTTGTATTTTGCTCCTGCAATCAATTGGCCCATGTCCAGTGCATAAATCAATTTGTTCTTGAGGTTTTCCGGAACATCACCGTTAACAATGCGCATGGCCAACCCCTCTGCAATAGCAGTTTTACCTACACCGGGTTCTCCCACCAAAATGGGATTATTCTTAGACCTTCTGGTGAGAATATGAAGAGTTCTTCTGATTTCTTCGTCTCTGCCAATAACAGGATCCAGTTTTCCCATACGTGCCATTTCAATCAAATTCTTTGCATATTTATTCAATGCATTGAATTGTGTTTCCTGTGTTTGACTTTTCACTGTTTCTCCCTTTCTCAATTCCTTGATTGATTGCACCAATCCATTCTCGGTAAGTCCTGATTCTTTCAATAATCTTGCAGGCGCCTCGTTCCCCATTACTATTGCCAAAAGCAAATGTTCAGGGGTAACAAATTCATCATTGAATTTGCCCATCAATGAACCTGCTTTAAGAAATAAATTATTTGCACCCCTACTCAAAGATTGTCCGGGTTCTCCAGAGCTCTTTGGCAAACGATCAAGAGACTCTTTCAATTTGCTGTTCAGCAGTTGGATTGATACATTGTTTTTCTTCAAAAGATATTCAACAGGTGAATTCTTCTGATCCAATAAGGCATGTAGAATGTGTTCAACTTCGATGGTTGGATTTCCAGCATTGTAGGCAGCTTGTTGTGCCGATTGTACAATTTCTGTAGCCTGTATAGTAAAGTTGCTTAAATTCATATCCTGTATTTTATCTATTTGGCGCAAATCACTCACCAATTCATAAAACAGGTAATAATGTCAGCATTTTTTAAGTTTTTATGCCGCAAATGCAGTCTGGTTCTGATTTTTATGCTATTTCTGCAGTTTACCCTCGCACAACAGTTCGATCAATTAAATGCACTATTGAAGAGCAATGAAAAGAATTTAGGCAAACTCCACACAGTGGTCGTACAAAAAGGAGGAAAAAATATTTTTCTGAAGGAAACGGAAGAGATGAAATTAAAAACTCCGGCTCCAATTGGTCATGCAAGTGCTTGGTTAAGTGCAGCATTGGTGATGACCTTCATCGATCAAAATAAATTGAGCCTAGATGATCCAATAGCAAAATTTATCCCTGCATTCAAAAAAAATATGAAGGGATATATTACTGTTCGTCATTGCCTTACGCAGACAACTGGTTTAGATGCAGACGCAGCAGGTATCATGAAAGTTGCACAGAAAAACAAATATGCCAACCTTGACGAAGAAGCGGAATTTTATGCAACTAAAAAAATTATCGTCGACAATCCTGGAGATGCATTCTCTTTCAGTAATGTTGGTTTGAATATTTTAGGAAAAGTTATGGAAATCATCAGTAAAAAATCCTTTGACCGATTGGCAGCAGAAAGAATATTCAGGCCTGCGGGAATGCGAACTGCATCGTTTTTCAACGAGGATGGGAATGCTCCTAATCCTACTTCAGGTGCTACATGCTCGGCATTTGATTATTTGAATTTCATGCAAATGATCATGAACAAGGGTATGTTCAACGGCAAGAGAGTCTTGTCTGAAAATGCCATTCAAACATTGCTCACGATATCCTTCCCAGACAGCAGAATTCGATCTACACCTGAAAATACCAGAGGTTTCAAATACGCGATGGGAACATGGGTGGAGTCGCAGGATGAAAATGGCAAAGGAATTATTTATTCCTCCTTTGGTCCGCTAGGATCAATGGCATGGTACGACATGAAAAAGAATTATGCAGGGGTAGTTATGCTGGGGGATGCACAGAACAACCAACAATCAATACTATTTAATAAAATCCGTTCAGCTATCGACGGCTCTATCGAGTGATCAAATGAAATATTCATTAGCAGATAGGTCATCCCTCGTTAAGAAATTAGCTGCAGAAATCGGTTTTGATGAATGCGGAATTGCAAAAGCAATGCCGTTGGATGAGGATGCGAAAAGATTGGAAAATTGGCTCAAGAAAGGCTTTCAAGGAGAAATGAGCTATATGAATAATCATTTTGATCTTAGGGTTGATCCTACTAAATTGGTTCCTGGTGCAAAATCTGTCATCACATTATTATTTAATTATTTTCCCACTGCTTTTCAAGAGAAGGATGCTCCCAAGATCGCCAAATATGCATATGGAAAAGATTATCATTTAATCATTCGCGATAAGTTGAAGTATTTTTTAGCGGAGATAAGCAAAGCACTGGGTGAAATTGAAGGCAGGGGTTTTGTGGACTCCGCGCCCGTATTGGAAAGAAGTTGGGCGAAGAAAGCTGGACTCGGATGGATTGGGAAGAATAGTAATTTAATTCACCCCAAAAAAGGAAGTTTTTTTTTCATTGCTGATTTAATATTGGACTTAAAAATAGAAGCCGATGGTCCCATAAAAGATTATTGCGGAACCTGTACAAAATGCATCGATGCCTGTCCAACGAACGCGATATTGATTGATAAAACTATCGAAGCAAATAAATGCATCTCCTATTTTACAATTGAATTAAAATCGAATCAATTCCCTCAAGGATTGGAAAAGCAAAGCGAAAACTGGGTTTTCGGTTGTGATATTTGTCAGGATGTTTGTCCTTGGAATCGATTCTCAACACAAACCTCTCATAAAGAGTTAGAACCTTTTGAAGAAGTCATTCATTTCAATATTAAAAACTGGATGGAATTGAACGAAGACGAATTCAATATAATTTTTAAAGATTCTCCTTTAAAAAGATCCAAGTTTGAGGGCATCAAGCGAAACCTACGATTGTTTCAATCATGAGTACTCTACTCCCATTTAAATACTTTGATTGCAAGCGCATATACCACTACTCCCCAGATAAATAGTATTTGAAGTTGGGGATAACAATCAGAGAGATGGGCACCTTCAAATGCTACATTGCGCATGGCCTGGTTCAAGTGTGTAAGGGGAAGCAGTTGACATATAGGTTGAAGCCAGTTCGGAAAATTTTCGATGGGGAAAAAGGTTCCTGCCAATAAAAATTGAGGCAATGTTACCAAGTTGGCAAATGGAGGAATCGTGCTTTCACTGGTAGCCAATCCGCTGACAACAAATCCAAATCCCATGAAGATGATCAACCCTATCAAACTCAAGAGCATCAGCTCTAAAAAAGTTACTATCCCGTTTATCAATGTAAATTGAAAGACAAAATGTCCAAACGTGAGAATGACCACAGCAGTAATCATTTGAAATGCTATTCTCCCCAAGCCTTCACCAAAAACGATATAGGTTCGCTTTATTGGTGTGGCAAAAAATCTTTTTAATACCAACGACTGTCGGAGGTTGAAAAATATGAACGCAACTCCAAAAACACCGGCACTCAATAAAGAGAACCCCAATTGCCCAGGCAAGATAAAATCGATCGTTTTATACTCACGTCCTGGAATAGTCTCTTTCTTGATATGAGCGTAGGTTGGTTGATTTGGAAAGTTTTTTTGATTCAGTTCTGCAATCACTTGTTGAATAACCGACTGTAATAATCCAATTCTGTCTGCTGCAGCAGATGAAGTAGTTAGTTCTACTGCGTATTTAGGAAATCCAGTTGGATTCATTTCCTTAATATTGAGAATAGCAGTGATATGCCCCCTCGTGAGTTCGTTCAATGATTTTTCTTTTGATGCTGCAATTATCTTCAAGCTTGATTTTTCGATCAGCAGCTTATACAATTCATTGTTATTGGAAGAAGCTGGATCAAATGCAATCTTGATAACAGGGCTACTTGAACTTAAAAATCCAAATACGAGTATAAAGATGATGGGGAACAAAAAACTGAAAATAACAGCAGACGGACTCCGAAATATGGAGGAAAGACTTGCTTTGGCGATGGCCATCATGGCCCTCAGCTGATTGTATTTCATCCTTAAAGTTAGTGAATCGAAAATTCAAATGGAAGCCTTGCCTTTACTTCACCGGTTTCCGCTTTTAATTGCTGGATGCGTTTAAACAGCTGGAATTGTTCGGCACCTAGTTCTTTTTCCATCTTTGTTGAGACAAAATCACCCGAATATTTATTGATGAAATATTCTATCATCGATTGAGGCTCTGGGTATTTCTTCAACTTGAATTCTTTCAAACCAACCGACTTTGCGGCATATTTGATGGCGTCTTCTAATCCGCCAATTGAATCAGCCAATCCAATATGGATGGCTCTTGCGCCAGTCCATACCCTGCCTTGAGCAATGCTATCTACATCCGCCAATTTCATATGACGACCATCTGCTACTCGTTCAAGAAAATCGTGGTAAATATGATCTACTTCGTTTTGCATGATGCGTTTTTCACTTTCCGTCATGGCTCTGGTTACGGATGGCGCATCTGCGTAAGGTGAAGTCGCAATTCGATCAAATGTTATCCCAAGCTTGTTTTTAAAAAATGTAGAGAAATCAGGTACGATAGAAAATACTCCAATGGAACCAGTAATGGTATTGGGTTGCACAAATATTTTGTCTGCATTGCAAGCTATATAATATCCGCCGCTTGCGGCAACATTACCCATGGAGACAATTACTTTTTTACCCGCCTTTTTACTCAATTCCAATTCTCTCCAAATTATTTCACTGGCAAAACTGCTTCCTCCAGGTGAGTTCACTCTCAATACAATTGCTTTGATGGATTTATCCAGGCGAATCTTTCTCAAGAGTGTTAAAAACTGATCAGAAGCGATTTGATCTGGAGTGCCTTTCCCATAAACGATATCACCCTCTGCAACTACCAGGGCAATTTTATCTTTCGAATAAGTAGATGGTAGACTTACAGCTTTGTGATAATTCGCAAGTGTGACAAAGTTTATTTTATCGTCTTCTTTCAGCTTCAGCTTCGATTTTAGTATCGATTTGAACTCGTCGTCGTATTTCACACCATCCAACAATCCATATTTGTATGCATCTTCAGGACGGATCAATCGATAATCATTTGCATACGCCTCTAAACTGTCTGCGTTTTTCTTTCTTGCATCAGCAACCTTCTTTAATAAATCGCCGTAGATATCGTTTAACCAAACAGATGTTTGGATTTTATTTGCTGGAGACATCTCCGTTGCTCTGAATGGTTCGGTGGCACTTTTAAATTTACCGGCATAAAAAATTTGTGGCTTTACTTCCAGTTTATCGATCAAGTTTTTAAAAAATACATACTCCACCGACATACCCTGCCACTCGAACATACCCTTGGGATGACAATATATTTTATCTGCAACCGAAACCAATCCGTAGGCCTTTTGAGTGATATAATCGCCGTACGCGTATATAAACTTACCGGTATTTTTAAATTGAACCAATGCACGACGGAGTTCATCCGAATTGGCATATCCATTGGCATTCCCTTTCGCAACTAAATAAATTCCTTTGACAGATGAATCCTTTGCAGCAGATTCTATCAAACGCAACGCAGTTAAAAAATCTGGATTTTGCTCATCTCCCGTAAGGGCTTGAAAAGGATCTTCCATTTCTTGCTCCTTTAACTCTTTGGTTAGATCAATAACCAATACGGCATTTGAACCAACTTCGTTTTTCTCGGTTGCGATCAATGCAGCCGCAAGTCCAAAAGAAACCACAAAGATCAATCCAAAAAATACAACCAACGCCAGGAAAGAAGCGAAGAATGTTTTGAAGAAATTTTTCAAGTTGAATTATTTAGAAGGCAAAATTAAAGAACTTTGCCCTCCCTGAAGGGGCAGTTTTATGAATAAAGCATATTTATTGATAGGTGGTAATTTGGGAGACAGGGAGGCCAATCTGGAAAGTGCCAAAAATGCGATCTCGCATGAAATTGGCCGTATAACGGAGTGCTCCTCAATCTATGAAACAGCACCCTGGGGCAACAGCAATCAGGCAAATTTCTTAAACCAGGTACTTCTGGTAGAAACAATACATGCTCCATCTCAATTGATGAAATCACTGCTTCAAATTGAGCAAAAACTAGGACGCACACGCAGCGAGATGAATGAGCCACGAACAATTGACATAGATATACTTTATTACAATAACGATATCGTTCATGAAGAGAGTATCATCATCCCTCACCCAAGAATAGCCATCAGGAAGTTTGTACTCATCCCCCTCAATGAAATTGCACCTGCTCATATTGATCCGGTACATCAAAAGACGATTGAGCAATTGCTAGACGAATGCCCGGATACACTTGAAGTGAATAAATTTTTAACCAATGTGCATAACAAGGATTGAACTTCTCTCAAACCTTTGATATGTTTGAACGAATGAAATACAAATTCATTGCAATTGAGGGAAATATTGGTGCAGGTAAAACAACATTGGCACATTTATTGTCGAAGCACTACAACGCACGTTTGATTTTGGAAGAATTTGCCGATAATCCTTTTCTATCAAAATTTTATGAAAATCCAGCTCAGTATGCGTTTTCTGTAGAACTTTTTTTCATGGCTGAAAGATTCAAACAACAAAAAGATTTTGTGAGCCAACAAGATCTGTTTCAATCTGTCACGGTTTCTGATTACCTATTTACAAAATGCCTTCTGTTTGCAAAAGTCAATTTGCCCGATGACGAATTCAGATTGTACCAGCGACTCTTCGACATTATTCAGCAACAAATCCATGCACCCGATATTCTCATTTACCTTCATTCGCCCGTCCAAAAATTGCAAGAAAACATCAAAAAGCGGAATAGGCCTTACGAACAAAACATACACAACGACTACCTCTTTAATCTGCAACAAACCTATACGCATTACATAAAGCAACACAATTTCAAAACACTTTATGTGGATGCAGCAAATGCCGACTTTTTAGGAAATGATGCGCATCTGGAAACAATCATCCGTGCACTTGAAAAAGACTACGAACAAGGTCAACATTTGATTACACTCCCCTAATTACTTTCACTACAATGCACGATCTTTGTGTGCATGTTTAACTTACTTAAACACAAAAGCCTCGCAGCATTCCAACATGCTGAATTCAGAACCTATGTTGTTGCCCGCTTCTTTTTTATCATGGTCCTTACCATGCAGGCTACCCTCATCAGCTGGAAAGTTTTCGAAATCACACACGACCCTTTCAGTATTGGACTAATTGGACTGGTAGAATTTGTACCTGCGGTAATCATGGCCATTTATTCAGGTTATATAATAGACAAAAGTGATAAAAAGAAGTTGTTGCATCTGAGTATTTCTGCAAATCTCATCCTAACGATACTTTTTACATACATCACCAGTAAACAAGCTTCCAATTCACTTTCTGAGCACACCATTCTTTTGCTTATTTATTTCATTGCCTTCTGCACGGGTATCGCGCGCGCATTCAGCGGACCAACTTCCTTTGCTTTGGTAAGTATGCTGGTACCGAAAGAAAAAATTCCAAATGCTATCAGCTGGCACAGCAGTTCATGGCAAATTGCTGGCGTGGGCGGTCCAGCAATAGGAGGAATCCTTTATGGAGCCATGGGAATCACCTTCACATTCACTTTGATGATCATCATGATGAGTATTTCGGTGTTGATACTTTTTTTTATAAGTCCCAAACCACCTTCAACCGTTATGAAGGGAGAACCGATGTTGAAGAGCATACGTGAGGGATTCAAATTCGTTTGGAATACAAAAGAAATTCTCGGAGTGATCACACTCGATTTGTTTGCAGTATTTTTTGGTGGTGCCACTGCCCTTTTGCCCTATTTTTCGGATGTCATTTTAAAAACCGGTGCACAAGGATTGGGGATTCTAAGAGCGGCACCCGGCATTGGTGCCATTGTTGTTATGTTAGTAATCAACTTCATTCCCATGAAATCAAATCAGGGTAAATGGATGCTTTGGTGCGTTGCTGGATTCGGATTCAGCATCATTGTATTTGGAATATCGAGCTGGTTTTGGATTTCATTTGCAGCATTGTTATTATCGGGTTTGCTGGATGGCATCAGTATTATCGTACGGTCTACTGTTTTACAACTTCATACCCCAGAGCAGATGAAAGGCAGGGTTTCAGCCCTGAACAGCATATTTATCATTTCCTCCAACGAATTAGGAGCATTTGAAAGTGGATTTGCATCAAGGCTCATGGGTGTTGTTCCCTCGGTAGTTTTTGGAGGAGCCATGACCATCGGGATTGCACTGTATACATGGTGGAAGAGACCGAGTGTCCGAAATATTTCTTACTAGATTATTTTAACTCTTGCAGGAGTCTTTCCATAACATAATATGTAGCGGGACAGAAAGAAGTATTCTTTAAAGTCAATGCGGGACGTTTGAAAAATACATCTTCGTCTGTGTATGGAAAACGTTTACAATCCGAAGGTCGATCCTCGTAGATAGAACAGTAATTATCAGATCCTAAAAATGGACAGGGTTTAGTTTTAAGTACATAATCTCCCTCCTCGTCTATTTTCAAATACTGATCTATGAATACGCTTTCTTTAAGACTCAATGTCTTACTGATTCGCTTGATATCGGGTGTTTTGAACCTTGGTGAGTAGTTCTTACAGCAATTGGCACAGGTTAAGCAATCAACCTTTTCAAAGGCTTCTTCGTGCAGAGAAGGAAGTTCTTTTAATAGTTTGTTTTTGTCTGCCCTTGCAAGAAACTGCTTGTAGAGCTTTGAACGCTCCCCAGACTTCTTTTCCCAGTTCTTTAGAAGCTCTTCTCCCATACCCCAAAAGTAATCCAAAAGCGCAATTGAGAGATTGTTTCACCAATTAATCCACATTCAATTCGTATGCTGCACAAATGATTTATTCAGTGAAAGGATAAGCGTAAATTTGCACCTTGTTATCGACCCTTAACACAAATTCATTTTTTCCATGAATCTTATAGAGCAGCAAGAAAGAGAGTTCAGATCCAGACATATCGGACCTACCCCACAAGAGGAAAAAGATATGTTGCAGGTATCAAATGAAAAAAGCTTGGAAGAGTTGGTAAATAAAACCATTCCTTCCAACATTAAAAATGAAAAAACCATGCAGCTTCCCTCTCCTATGAGTGAAGCAGCTTACTTGGAACATATCCAGGAAATTGGAAAACAAAATATTGTTGCAAAAAATTTTATTGGCCAGGGATATTATGGAACACATACACCAAGTGTGATCCTGAGAAATATTTTTGAGAATCCAGGTTGGTACACACAGTATACTCCTTATCAAGCGGAAATTGCTCAAGGAAGATTAGAGAGCTTGTTGAATTATCAAACCATGGTAAGTGATTTAACCGGTTTACCGATTGCAAACGCTTCGCTCTTGGATGAAGCCACTGCTGCAGGAGAAGCCATGACGATGTTTTTCAATTTTCTGAACAAACAAGATCATATTGAGCGACCAAGATTTTTTGTAGACGAACAATGTTTTCCTCAAACACTGGACGTATTGATTACGAGAGCACTTCCCATTGGAATTGAAATTGTAAAAGGCAATGCATCTACTGCAGAGATTGATAACAGTTACTTTGGTGCACTCATTCAATATCCAAATAATATTGGAGGATTGGTTGATCATAAAGAATTCATCAACAAAGTTCATTCAGTTGGAGCCTACGTTGTTATGACAACAGATCTGCTTGCACTCACACTCATTACACCTCCAGGTGAATTGGGTGCAGACGTGGCGTGCGGCTCTGCACAACGATTTGGCGTGCCCATTGGGTTCGGCGGACCACATGCGGCATTTTTTGCTACCAAAGATGAATTCAAACGAAATATTCCAGGAAGAATCATCGGCATCAGCATTGATGCAAATGATAATAGAGCGTTGAGAATGGCGCTTCAAACAAGAGAGCAGCATATCAAAAGAGAAAAAGCGACTTCCAATATTTGCACTGCTCAGGCATTGCTGGCCAACATGGCTGCCATGTATGCCGTTTACCACGGACCCGATGGACTTAAAAAAATAGCTACTCGAACATCCTTGTTGGCAAAGACAACTGCAGATGCATTGAAGGCAAAGGGATTCTCTCTTT
>JAURIR010000064.1 GCA_030832645.1 Chitinophagales bacterium
TTCCAGAAGAAAAATCAATGTGGAAAGTATGAACACCTCCCCCTCTGAAGTGGAAGGAATTCACCGCTTTACTATAGTCATAAATGTAGCCGAAGACGTGGTAAAGAAATTGGTTCGTCAAATTGAAAAACAAGTGGATGTATTGAAAGCATATTACAATACAAACGAAGAAATCATTTGGCAAGAATTGGCATTGTACAAAGTACCTACAGACACAATAGCAGAGAAGGCAAAGGTAGAAAGACTACTACGTGCTTATGGTGCAAGAGCCGTGGTTATCAGAAAAGATTATACCATTTTTGAAACCACAGGTCAGAGAGAGGAAACAGATACCCTCATCAATGTATTGGCGCCGTTTGGGTTGATTGAATTTGTAAGAAGTGCGAGAGTAGCGATCATCAAAGACAGCAAGGGCTTTCACGAAAAATTGAAGGAATTTGAAGAAACAGCACCCACTAAACATATTGTAAGAGAAGAAATTACTGCCGAAAAAGCGGCAGAAATGGACAGATAACTATTTAAAATTAAAAATCAAAACAGCAATTATGGCAAAATTAAATTTCGGCGGTGTAGAAGAGAATGTGGTAACGCGTGAAGAATTTCCGCTATCAAAGGCTCAGGAAACATTGAAAAATGAAGTAGTAGCAGTCATTGGCTATGGCGTACAAGGTCCAGGTCAGGCATTGAACCAGAAAGAAAATGGCATCAATGTGATTGTTGGACAAAGAAAGAATTCAGCATCTTGGGACAAAGCCGTGGCAGATGGTTTCGTGCCAGGCAAGACACTTTTTGAAATTGAAGAAGCACTTGAAAAAGGTACCATTATATGTTATTTATTGAGTGATGCTGCACAAATTGCAATGTGGCCAACGGTAAAAAAACATTTGACACCTGGAAAAGCGTTGTATTTCTCTCATGGCTTCGGAATTACCTATAGAGAGCAAACTGGAATTATTCCTCCCGCTGATGTAGATGTATTTTTGGTAGCTCCAAAAGGATCCGGAACATCTTTAAGGAGAATGTTTTTACAAGGCAGAGGATTGAACTCCAGCTATGCGATTTTCCAAGATGCAACAGGTAAGGCAAAAGACAGAGTAGTTGCCTTGGGGATTGCCATCGGAAGCGGTTACTTATTTGAAACAGATTTCAGAAAAGAAGTATACAGCGATTTAACTGGCGAAAGAGGTACCCTGATGGGCGCAATTCAGGGAATTTTTGCGGCTCAGTATCAAGTACTAAGAGAAAAAGGACATACCCCATCAGAGGCCTTTAATGAAACAGTGGAGGAGTTGACACAATCGTTAATGCCGTTGGTAGCTGAGAACGGTATGGATTGGATGTATGCCAATTGTTCGACAACGGCACAGAGAGGTGCATTGGATTGGTGGAAAAAATTCAGGGATGCTACCCTCCCAGTTTTCAATGATTTGTACGAAAGTGTTGCAACCGGCAAGGAGAGTCAGCGCAGCATCGACAGCAATTCACAACCAGACTACCGTGCAAAATTGGAAGTGGAACTCAAGGAATTGAGAGAAAGTGAAATGTGGCAAGCCGGCAAAACGGTGAGAAGTCTACGACCAGAAAACCAAGGGAAATAATAGTACTTTAAAGAATAAAAAAGGAGCAGCACAAACTGCTCCTTTTTCTTTTGCATACCCCTTCAATTAAGGATGCGTTATAGTATATTTGTGAAAACATTTATTCTACATGAATCTTCACGAATACCAAGCGAAAGACCTATTAAAAAAATACAACGTTCCCGTTCAGGAAGGTGTTGCATGCAGTTCAGTTGATGAGGCGGTTGCCGCCTATAACGATATCAAGGAGAAAAGCGGCAGTAAATTTGCAGTTGTAAAAGCGCAGATTCATGCTGGTGGCAGAGGAAAGGGCCAAATAAAAGAAAATGGCATCAACGGAGTAAAAGTTGGAAAAAGCTTAGAAGATATCAAAGAGTTTGCAGAAAAAATATTGGGCGGCACTTTGGTCACCATCCAAACAGGTCCAACCGGTAAACTGGTGAATAAGATTTTGGTTGCACAAGACATGTATTATGATGGGCCTACCGAAAGAAAAGAATTCTATTTATCTATTTTACTCGACAGATCCAAAGGTCAAAACGTGATCATGTACAGTACAGAAGGTGGCATGAATATTGAAGATGTTGCGCACGATACACCTGAGAAAATTTTCAGAGAATTGGTTCACCCTTCAGGAGGACTCCTCCCCTTTCAAGCAAGAAAAATTGCATTCAATCTTGGTTTAAGTGGAGACGCGTTTAAGAACATGGTGAAATTTGTTACCAATTTATACAATGCGTATGTGGGATTGGACTGTTCTATGCTTGAAATCAATCCATTGTTCAAAGCAGCTGATGATAAAATCATTGCCGTAGATTGTAAAATGAATTTGGATGAAAATGCTTTGGGTAAACATCCCGACTTACAAGCCATGCGTGATCTTTCCGAGGAAGATCCAACTGAAGTAGAGGCTGGAAAGTTCAATTTGAATTTCGTAAAGCTGGATGGAAATGTAGGATGTATGGTTAACGGGGCGGGACTAGCTATGGCAACAATGGACATGATCAAATTGAGTGGAGGCGAACCAGCTAACTTCCTTGACGTAGGAGGAACTGCAAATGCTCAGACTGTAGAGGCAGGATTTAAAATCATCCTTCAAGATCCAAATGTGAAAGCTATCCTTATCAACATTTTCGGTGGAATTGTACGATGTGACAGAGTTGCATCGGGAGTTATCGAAGCCTATAAAAACCTTGGAAACATTCATATCCCCATCATCGTTCGTTTGCAAGGAACCAATGCAGCCGAAGCAAAAAAACTAATCGATGAAAGTGGATTAAAAGTTCAAAGTGCCATTTTACTCAGCGAAGCTGCAGAACTCGTGAAAAAGGCTGTTGCTTAGCATAAACGAATACAACGATTGAGAACATCCCTTGCCTTATTTGTATTGGCACTTGCCATACACTCTATTTCTTTTTCCCAAAGGAAGAACGAAGAGTTCAAGTATTACATACAAAAAACTCCCAGTCAAATTATAATTGACGGAAAAGAAGACCCTGTTTGGGGATTGGCTCAAAATGCAACTGACTTCCAGATGGTGCTTCCAATGGATACCAGTAAAGCAAAAATAAAGACCGATGTAAAGATGTTTTACGACTCTGCAGGGATTTATATAATTGCTATCAATTACATTGACAAAGGACAAAAATTTATGGTGGAATCGTTGAAACGCGATTTCAGTTTTGGTAAAAACGACAACTTCCTTTTGTTCATGGATCCTTTCAATGACCAAACCAATGGGTTTACTTTTGGCTCAAATGCCGCAGGTGCACAATGGGATGGCTTGTTGTATGAAGGTGGAAAAGCAGATTTGAATTGGGACAATAAATGGAATTCAGCTGCAAAATACTATGAAGACAAGTGGATATGGGAAGCGTATATCCCTTTTAAAACCATTCGATACAGAAATGGAATTAAAACGTGGGGTATACAATTCAGCAGATTGGATATTTCGAAGGCTGAAAAATCAAGCTGGGCACCCGTTCCAAGACAGTTTCCTACTGCGTCTCTAGCATACACCGGAATGTTGGTATGGGATCAACCGCCCCCTGATGCAGGTCAGAATATTTCATTGATCCCATATGTATTAACTGGCGGATCAAAAAATTATACAGCAAATACAGCAACTAAATTCAGAAACGATGTTGGCTTAGATGCAAAAGTTGCCGTTACCTCTTCATTGAATCTCGATCTTTCTATTCATCCCGATTTCTCTCAAGTGGAAGTAGATCGCCAGGTGACTAACTTAGATAGGTTTGAGCTCTTCTTTCCTGAAAGAAGACAATTTTTCATCGAAAACGGTGATCAATTCAACAACTTTGGATACGGTACAATTCGTCCATTTTTTTCAAGAAGAATAGGATTGAATGCCCCTATTCAATACGGTGCTCGATTGAGCGGCAAGTTGAATAAGAATTGGCGGATGGGCTTTATGAATATGCAAACAGAAAGAGTCCTTGCGAGCAAGACCCCGGTTCAAAATTATACTGCATTTGCCATTCAACGTAAAGTATTTGCGCGTTCAAATATTGGATTGCTTTTTGTAAATAGAGACCAATTGTTGAACAAAGATGAAAAAGATCCCTCCTACTTTAAAAACCCGTACAACAGAAATATTGGATTGGAATACAACCTTGCCTCTTCCAATAATTTGTGGACGGGCAAGTACATGTTGTTGAAATCATTTTCGAAAAATACATCTGGAGACGACTTCATACATGCAGGAAATATTCAATACAGCAGTAAAAAATGGCTGATTGCCTATCAACAAGAGTCAGTCGGTAAGCAATTCACCGCTGAAGTTGGCTATGTACCAAGGAAGGATTATTTCAAGATCTCCCCTTCCATTTCAAGGATATTTTTTTCAAAGAATCCAAAAATTACCAGCCATACCATAAAGCTGATGAACTTTGACTATTTCACACGGAAGCTAAAATTAACCGACAATACAACCTACTTAGCTTATACTTTAACACTGAGGAATCAGGCTACGTATACGGTGTGGATGGCACATGATTACATTAAATTATTGCAACCATTTGATCCAACCAATTATACAAAAGATACATTGGCGAGAGGCACCCAACATCAATGGAACTCAATGGGGGTAGAACTTGCATCAAAGCCGCAACAGCTGCTCACCTACCTTATCAGTGGAAGAGTCGGAGGTTACTATTTCAATGGAAAAAGAAGCTTTTTCAGTGCAGATCTGGGCTACCGCGTTCAACCTTACTTCAGTTTAACAATGAGTACGAGTTACAATAATATATCCCTTCCTGCGCCCTGGAACGATCATACTTTTTGGCTGATTGGCCCAAGAATTGATATAACCTTCACCAACAAATTATTCTTTACCACTTTTATTCAATACAATAATCAGCAGAATAATATCAATCTAAACACCAGGTTCCAATGGAGGTACAAACCTGCTTCGGATCTGTTTTTGGTGTATACAGACAATTACTTCCCGGCTCCTTTCAATGTAAAAAACAGAGCACTGGTATTGAAGTTCAATTATTGGTGGAACCTGTAAAACAAAAAGTTTACATTTTCTTTGCGTCTTCCAAAAACTTAGCCAACCCGATATCAGTGAGTGGATGTTTCAAGAGTCCAAGTATAGAATCCAGCGGACAAGTACAAACGTGTGCACCTGCTTCAGCAGAGCGAACGATGTGAAGAGCGTTTCGTATTGAAGCAGCTAAAATTTGTGTATCGAATCCTTGCACTGAGTAGATATGACTCAATTGCTCAATGAGAACAATGCCATCCCAATTGCTATCATCCACTCTTCCAATAAAAGGTGAGACGTAGGTGGCGCCTGCTTTTGCAGCCAAAATAGCCTGACCTGCAGAAAAAACAAGTGTACAGTTGGTGCGAATCCCATTATCTGTAAACCATTTGATGGCTTTGATACCGTCTTTGATCATCGGAACCTTCACAACAATATTTTTATGGATAGCAGCAAGCTTTTTCCCCTCCTCTACCATTCCATTGAAATCTGTAGAGAGTACTTCTGCGCTTACATCTCCCTCTACCAATGCACAGATGTCAGCGTAATGCTTTAGGATATTTTCTTGTCCCTTGATACCCTCTTTTGCCATCAGGGAAGGATTGGTTGTTACACCGTCAAGGATACCCAAGTCATTTGCTTCTTTTATATGTGCAAGGTTGGCTGTATCGATAAAAAATTTCATGGTAGGTTAAGATTTGTGAGCAAATTAATGAAAAGGGAAACAAACGCCGAGGAGAGATATTCACAAAAAAATAGCAGGTTGATTACATCGCACCGCTCAACCGCCTACCCTTGCTACCTTCCGGTCCTGGGGGAGTTCAGCAGGAGCTGGTCGTGTAAGACCTGCCGGCGCAAATATACGAAAATCACTGCATGGAGCGGTTGAATTGGCTATTGATTTGACGAATTGCTAACAATTGATCATAGCGTCCGCCCAAGTCGCGGTAATAAACTAAAACCATGTAATTATTTTCAGTTTCCCATACATCCTGCTCTGGAATTGAAGTATTCAACATATAGCCCCCGTTCGAATACTGTTTGATCGCATATTGATAATCATAATATCCCTGCTTCAATACCAACGTGGTTTCATAGGCTCGAGATTCTTTGTTGTATTGCATTACAGCTTCTTTGTCTTCTCCATCATTGGTAAGTTGACCAACGATAAGTAAATCACCCTGTGAATAAGGAATACCTTCTGGTGGGCGGAATGTAAAATGAATTTTAGCATAATCCGCATTCCAATATGGATTCAAATTATCGATCGTCTCGTTTACATACCAACCATTCATGTCGCGGTAATAAAAATATTGACGAGGCAATCTGGGTAAATCATCTTTTACAAACAGTTCGTAAGAGGAGTTAGTATTTTGTTGTCGGATGATACGATCTCCCAACAAGCGAAAACTTCTTAGATTCAACCACCGGTATTCTTTTCCAGCGGGAAAAATCATATTGTTTTCGTTGCTGTATTGAAGCATCCCTTGACGGATAAATGTGGGTTGCTGTACAGATAAAGAATTGCTCCATCTATAATTTTGTAAAATTTTTACTTGAATCTGCTGTTGAGGATACCGAATATCCATGTTAGTAGTTTCAATCTGCACCTGAACTCTATGGTGTGTTTGAAAATACTGATTATTGAAAGGTTGGGTTACCTGAGCTCCTACCGAGAGTCGTTCATCAACTACCAACATCCTTTTGGTAAAAACCAGTTTAGAAGTATCCCCGTTTAAAAAAACTTTCAGCAAATAATTCCCTGATTTTGTTGGCAAACAGTTTCTGTCTGGAAGATTGGCCTGGTAATGCGTATAGCGAGTAAATGCAATTGTAGATACTTTATAATTATTGATGCGTATTTGACTGTAGCCCTTTATATAATCAAAATAGTTCATGGCAACAGGCTGCCAGTCTGCATTGCACAATTGAAATGAATAATAGTAATTTTTCACCCCTGCATCCATGTCGTCAAAATTCAATTCCAACAAATCATTTGAATTCAATCGAAATATTGGGTACGCCAAAGGATCTCCAAATTTTGTAAACTTGATCGTTTTGATCGATGGTTGATAGATCTTATCCGGCTGAACCTGAGCGGATACATAGCCGCCCGCTGTGAGAAAAAGAAATAGCAGGAGATGTTTATGCATGTGCAATGTTATTTTACGAAAATAATCAATAATTGATTTGTACTTTTAAACCGTAGACAACGATTTGAAACTCTCTTTATACATATCGAACAGGTTAATCAAGTCGAAGAAAAAGGCTTTTTCGGCACTGATCATGCGTATTGCAATCATAGCAACCAGCGTTAGCGTAGCAGCAATGATCATTTCTACTTCCTTTATCAATGGATTTCAGCGGGTAGTAGCAGATAAAATTTTTGATTTCTGGGGACATCTGAGGATTGAGCATTACGAGCCCATTCGCTCTACCAATGCGGAAGCTGCACTGATTATTCAGAATGATACACTTGTGAATAGTATCAAAAAGAATCCTGCAATTGAATACATATCTCCCTTTGTAACACATTCTGCAATTATAAATACCAATGGAACAATTGAAGGGGTGGTTGTAAAAGGAATAAGCGCTGATTACCCAAAAGAGAAAATAAATAAATACTTGAGAAAAGGAGTTGTCCCTGATTGGAGAGATTCATCACAATTGAATCAACTACTGCTTTCTCAATATACAGCGAATCAATTGAAGACGGATGTTGGTAAATCCATCTTGATCTATTTTATATCAAAAGATGGCTCCCCTCCGAAAGTCCGAAAGATGATGGTGGCAGGTTTGTACAACACGGGGATCGACTTATACGATCAAACCTATGCCATCGCAGATCTTGGCTACATGAATCAAGTCAATCGCATACCTGTAACATCCATCAATGGATACGAAATACATTTGAAGGATAAAAAATGGATGGATCAAACAGCAAGTTCAATTTTTCCGCAATTACCTATGGGTTGGAACGCAATCACGCTCAAAGAACTATCGCCTGAAATATTCGATTGGCTTCAATTACAGGACACAAACAAGTATGTGTTGATTACTCTCATGCTTCTGGTAGCAATCATCAATATGATCACCTGTCTTATCATTTTACTCTTGGAGAGGACCAACATGATTGCAGTGCTAAAATCAATGGGTGCCAAAGATGGACTGGTACAAAGTATTTTTGTTTTTTATGGTGGCTGGATTGTAGCTATGGGGATTTTAATTGGAGGTATTACTGGTATTGTTATCTGCCTGGTGCAAAGTAACTACCCCTTTATCCGACTGAACGAAGAAGTGTATTATGTAAATGCTGCTCCTGTATACATAGATTGGATGCAAATTGCAGCCATACTTGCTGGAACTTTTATTATTTCTCTGATGATTTTGATTCTGCCTACTGTCGTGAGCAAAAAAATCAATATTTCAAAAACACTTCAGTTTAAATAATTACCGAACAATTGCAGAGAGAATAACGGAAGCGGCTACTGCTGCATTCAGTGATTCGGCATTCCCTTTTTTGGGAATCGAAATATTGGTTGATTTTAATTCCATGATAGATTTTGAAATACCAACAGATTCATTTCCAATGATGATAAAACATGGCTGGATCCATTTACATGTATAAATTGATTCACCGTTCAAAACAGCATTGTACCTGGCAATCTTGTCATGTTGGTGAAAAAAATCGATCAAATCAGTATAATAAACAGGTACCCTGAGAACACTTCCCATAGCAGATTGTACAACTTTTGGATTAAACACATCCACCGTCTTGGGAGAACATACAATAGCATTCACACCGAACCAATCACAGGTGCGGATGATGGTACCTAAATTTCCTGGATCCTGTAATTGATCCAATACCAATGTAATTCCAGTGGGTTGATACTTTTTAATAGTATTCTCCGGTAATCGAACCAAGGCAAGTACCTGCTGAGGAGTTTGTTGGCTGGAAATTTTACTGAGTTCAAAATCTTCAAGACGAATTACCTTGACATTGGAGGGAAATGGTGCCGGATGGAGTTCAATCCATTCATCTACAGCATAAATTTTATCTATAAGTTCTAAATGATCTTTTATGAGCTCTTCAACCATCTTTACGCCCTCAACAAGAAATAGCCCTTCTTCCTCCCTGAATTTTTTATGGGATAAACTTTGAATATATTTGATCTCTGATTTACTGAGCATTTCCTGACTTAAACGATTTGGTTGAATAGCAAGATGAAATATTCTTTTTTTGCGTTGATATGGGTGATGCTGTTCATGTCGTGTACCGTTGTGAAGAAAGCTCCCTATGATGCCTTCCATTTCGAAAATAATATAAATATCGATGGGAATTTAACAAAGGATCAAAAGATTGATTTAAAAACTAGATTATTCACCCAACTTGAAGACAGTGTTCAAGTACGTATTGCTTCTAAAATTCCCTGGCCTGCCTTCCCGTTTGTTATTCCCGTAAAAGTGATGGAAAGACCATCTGTATTCAATGAGAAAGCTGTTGATCAATCTGTTTTTAACATGAGAAATCTTATGACAAGCATAGGATACCGAAAAACAACTATTGAATTCGACACCACTCTCGCATTAGTTAAAAACCAAAAAAGAGTAACTACTTCATTTGCCGTTCATGCAGGACCACTGTATACAATAGATACCATTCTTTATGCATTTACCGATTCAGCATTGCTGAAGCTTTCCAAACAAGAGGACGAATCTAGTATTTCACTAAAGGGAGCTGCATTTGATTTCAATGCAATCGATCTGGAAATCACTCGATTGACAAATCTTTTTCAGAACAACGGGTTTTATAAAATTAATAAAGAGGATATCATAGCTGAAGTAGATACCAATTACACGGAACTGTACGATGCCAGTGCAGACCCTTTCGAAATAGCAAGCAGATTGGCACTCGTTCAAACCAGAAAGGAGCAACCCCGGATTCAATTAACATTCAAGCTCAGGTCCAATGTTGATAGCACACACTATAGTGTATACAGAATTGGTGAACTGGTTATTTTTCCTGATGAAAAAGCCGAGGAGTTCAGTTCCAAGAAAGATTCATCCCAGATAAGCAACAAGGACATTACCGTTATTTCATTGCACAATACTTTCAATGATAATTTTATCAAAGAAAATATTTTGATGAAACCGGGTGCTATTTTTAAACGAGATGACTATAGCAAAACCTTGAATAATTTTAATAAGTTAGGCACCTGGCAAAACATCAATATTGCGAGCAATGTCAATGAAAAAGATAAAACAATTGACTATACCCTTCATCTTCAACCTACCAAAAAACAATATTTTGGAATTGATCTAGAGGGAAGCAGTATTATCAATTCATCTCAACTTACACAAGTGGGAAGCGGAAGAGTGGGACTGGCAACCAACTTCACACTGAGAAATAGAAACATAGGCAAACATGCTATTCAACTTGAAAATAGTTTACGAACAGGTGTTGAGTTCAATAATTTTCAAAAAATACTCTCAGGAGAAACATCCCTCACAAATCGAATTACAATACCATGGTTGGTAGCACCAGTGAGCACCAGAGCAAAAGCCTATTTTCAACAGGCAAAAACAATCGCATCTGTTGATTATGCGTATACCGACCGTTTTCGGTTTTTTAAACTAAATACCTTCAATACTTTTTTTGGGTACGATTGGAAACCCAACCCTTACACCTCCTGGCAAATCAAGCCATTAAATTTTGAGTACACCCGCTTCAAGCCAGACAGCCTTTTTCTTGAATCCATCAAGAACTTCCCGTTGCTATTGTATACATATAACAATGGTCTGATTATCGGATCCAACGCTGTTTTCAATAGAAATATAACTCCTAATAGACCCAACGATAAGACCTTGATCAAGTTTTATATCGAAGAAAGTGGATTATTAACAGGCGCATTGTTTTATAACCAAACTAAAGAGGGTAAATCACTGAGCAACCTTTACAGGTACCTGAAATTTGATGCAGAGATAAAACACATCATCATTCGAAAAGAGCATAGCACACACTTCAGGCTATATGCAGGTGCTGGATGGGCATTTATGACAGGGTCTAGAAAAGGCCAAGTGACACTCCCCTTCTTTAAGAGTTTTATTGCTGGCGGACCCAATAGCATGA
>JAURIR010000065.1 GCA_030832645.1 Chitinophagales bacterium
TCGTGGCTGGTGCGATCTTCTCTGGATTTGCGATGGTACAGACATTGATGTTGATTACAAGAAAGGTAATGAACCTTCAAGATTATATTACGTTGGGACACATCGAAGCGATGAACAAAGTAATTGTGTTGACGGGTTCTATCGTGGGTTGTGCGTATTTGACTGAATTGTTCATGGCTTGGTACAGCATGGTTCCATTCGAACAAGATATCTTCTTTAAATACAGAATTGCTGGTCCGTATGGATGGAGTTACTGGTTGATGATGACGTGTAACGTAATCTCTCCACAGCTCTTCTGGTTCAGAAAGTTGAGAAGAAATGTAACCTTCACGTTCATCATGAGTATCATTGTAAACATTGGTATGTGGTTTGAGCGTTTTGTGATCATCGTATCTTCTTTGTACCGCGATTACCTTCCTTCTTCCTGGTCTATTTATTACAGACCTTCTATTTGGGAAGTTGGTTTCTATCTCGGAACATTCGGATTGTTCTTCACTTGTTATTTCCTTTTCTCTAAATATTTCCCTGTAATTGCCATTGCTGAAATCAAGCATGTGTTGAAAACAACAGGTGAAAGCTTTAAAGATGAAATGAGTGCATTGGAGAAAAAAGAAGCAGACAGTTTCTACGAAGAAATGCACCACGATCATCACGAAGAGGGAAGCGTTAAAGTGGCACATCACTGATCAATAAAAAAGTAAAAAGTATACAATGGCGTTGAAAAAATTTGTAGTAGGATGTTTTGAGGATGAAAAAGTTCTCTTTCCTGCTGTTGCCAAAGTAAGAAAGGCTGGATATAAGTTTCATGACATCTACACTCCATTTCCAGTGCATGGATTGGACAAGGCGATGGGATTGAGAGAAACCAGTTTACATACTGCAGGTTTCTTGTACGGATTGATAGGAACAACTACTGCTGTAACATTCATGACCTGGGTGTTTACAAAAGATTGGCCAGTGAATATTGGCGGTAAGCCAAATTTTGCATTGCCGGCCTGGATCCCTATTACATTTGAAATGACTGTGCTTTGTGCAGCCGTAGGTATGGTACTTACTTTTTGCTATATCTGTCAGTTGGCGCCGTTTGTAAAAAGACATCATTTCCACCCGCGTGCTACAGACGATTTATTTGTGATGGTAATTGAGTGCGGCGATAAAACCAACGAAAAAGAACTTAGCTCTTTTCTTTCCAGTGTTGGAGCAACCGAAGTAAACACTCAAGTTGCAGAAGAAGGATGGTGGATTGGTAGATATGATAAAGAGCAAGACTTGTACAAGGAAACAACAATTGCATAATAAAGAAGAGGAAGAAAAGAGGACGAGATCATAAAAAGACAAAGCGATGAAAAGATCAACAGGTGTTTTATTTGGGATGGCAGCAATTCTAATGTTGGCAGTAAGTTGCAGCGATGTAAAAAGAACGCCCGGTAAGGTGTACATGCCCGATATGGCCTACAGCCGTGCATACGAAACCTATTCAACCAATCCAGTATTTGCGGATGGAAGAACGAGCCAGGCTCCTGTAACTGGAACAGTGAAACGTGGAGATGAATTTCCAGTGCACATCGAAAAAGATGCCATCGGAGATACTACTCATTATTTCGCTTCTCGTCAGCTCCCTAATCCAATTGCTTCATTGACTGATGCCGAATTGAAAGAAACAGAAAGATTGTATTTGATCAATTGTGGAATTTGCCACGGACCAAAATTGGATGGCAATGGTCCTTTGTGGAACAACGGAGATGGCCCATACCCTTCAAAGCCTGCAACCTTGGTAGGTGATTCAAAATACGAATCCATGCCCGAGGGACAGATGTTTTATTCCCTAACCTATGGAAAAAATAACATGGGTAGTTATGCTTCACAACTGTCTGCGAAGCAACGCTGGCAAGTGATTCATTATATTAAAGTAAAACAAGGAAAGATAAAAGTTGCTGCAGCTGCTATGGATAGCACTGCGGTTGCTGTAAAATAAATTACAACGTATTAAATAATCAGGGATGATCAAGCAACAATTTGAGATTTCAGCGGGGTACAAAAAGTGGACCAACATATTATTAGCAGTTGGTGGATTGGCTTTGGTGTTAGGGATTGTTTTCCTCGGCATGAGTAAGGACGAATTGGCACAAACACGTTTTTGGTCTGTATTGTTACAGAACAGCACGTTCTTTTTGTTGGTCGTTAACGCCAGTATGTTTTTCGTATGTATTACGACGCTTGCAATGGGCGGTTGGCAGATGGCATTTCGCAGAGTACCCGAAGCGATCTCCACTGTAGTTCCTGTATTTTCTATTCTCGCGTTGTTGGTTTTTGTAGGTATCATCTTCGGTCATAAACACAGTATTTACCATTGGTTGGATACGGAGCATGTAAAGCATGATCCAATTTTAAAAGGGAAGACTCCATTTTTAAATCCAACTTTCTTCATGGTATGGACAATCATCACGTTGGTTTTGTGGTCTTTCGTGGGAGCTAAAATGAGAAAACTCTCTTCTCAGGCAGACGAGAGCATGGATCAGGAAACATCAAAAAAATTCATTTGGAACAATACAGTATGGGCAGCAGTCTTTATCGTATTTTTTGCATTGACAGTTGCTTCTACTATTCCTTGGTTGTGGTTGATGAGTATTGATGCACACTGGTATTCAACTATGTATAGCTGGTATACATTCGCAAGTACCTTTGTTGCAGGAATGTCGTTGGTTGCAATTTTTGTAGTGTATTTAAAGAACCACGATTATTTGGAATATGTATCCGAAGAACACTTACACGATCTCGGAAAATTCATGTTTGCTTTCTCTGTCTTCTGGACTTACTTATGGTATTCTCAGTTTATGTTGATTTGGTACGCGAATATTCCGGAAGAAACCATCTATTTCAAACCACGCTTGCAAGGCGCCTACAGAGGTATCTTCTTCTTGAACCTTATCATCAATTTCGTTCTACCATTCTTGTTGTTGATGAGAAGAGGTTCCAAGAGAAATTATACAACCATGACTTTCTTGGGCGTTTTGATCATCTTGGGTCACTGGATTGATTTCTATCAAATGGTGATGCCTGGAACCATGCACGAACATTATTCGCTTGGTTGGTTTGAGTTTGGTATACTACTATTATATGCTGGATTGATTATGCATTTTGTTGGACGTGGTTTGACAAAGAAACCATTGTTGGCAGCGCATCATCCTTTCGTAAAAGAAAGTTTAATTCATCATACATAACAATACATTCAATTCATTAACAAAATATACGTACGAACATGTCGGGTTATTTCATCTTAGCAATATTGACGCTCGCCTTTGTGGTTACATTTCAGATCGCAAAAGCCAGTGAATATGTTTCTGTATTGAAAGGGGAAGAGAAATCATTCAAGCAAAACAACCGCATCAATGCCTTCTTGTTCATTGCATTTTTAGTGTTGGGGTTGGCGGCTGCATGGTGGTGCAACGAAGTATTTTACAAAAAAACGTTGATGGCACAACCAGCTGCATCTGATCATGGCGAGAAGGTGGATTTCATGTTGATGATCACTTTCGCTGTAACAGGCATCGTGTTCTTTATCACCCAGATTTTATTGTTTTGGTTTGCATTTAAATACCAGTACACAGAAAAGCGCAAAGCATTCTACTTTCCTCACAACAACAAATTAGAATTGATCTGGACAGTTGTGCCGGCTATCTTCTTGACCGTATTGGTTGGATTGGGAATGTTTTATTGGTTTAAGATGACGGGAGATGCTCCCAAAGAATCTCAATTGGTGGAAATTACTGGAAAGCAGTTCAACTGGTTGGTGAGGTATCCAGGTAAGGACAATGTTTTTGGAAGAAAGAATTATAGACTTACAGATGCATCCAATGGCAATGCCTTGGGTGTCGATTGGGAAGACGGAGCAAGTCATGACGACGTTGAAGCAACGGAAGTGCATCTTGTTGTTAATAAGCCAGTAAAATTGGTGATCGGTGCACAGGATGTGATTCATGACGTGGGGTTGGTTCATTTCCGCATGAAGATGGATGCCGTTCCTGGCATACCTACCACCATGTGGTTTACTCCAAAATACACTACCGCACAGATGAAAGAAATCACTGGTAACAAGGATTTCGTATATGAAATCTCTTGTGATCAGATGTGTGGAAGCGGACACTATTCAATGCGCGGAGTTATTGTTGTGGAAACACAAGAAGAATTCGATGCATGGATGGCTGCCAAAAAACCACAGTATGTTACTGTAAAAGAAGCTGCTGCGCCTGCACCTGTTGCTGACAGCAGTGCAACATCAAAGCCATTAGCACAATTGAAATAAAGAGGAAAAGAAAAAACATTACTATGAGTATCGAAACAATTACACACGGACAGGTAGCACAGGCAACTGCACATGCTCATGATGAACATGGTCACGATCATCATCACGAAGAGACGTTTCTTACTAAGTACATTTTCAGTACCGATCATAAGATGATTGGAAAGCAATTTCTTATCACCGGAATGATTTGGGCTATCATCGGCGGATTGTTCTCTGTATTATTCCGTTTGCAACTCGGATATCCTGATATGTCTTTCCCTATTTTGGAAGACCTTTTTGGTAAGTGGGCAGCAGGTGGAAGAATTTCAAATGAATTCTATTATGCGTTGGTAACAATGCACGGAACGATTCTTGTATTCTTTGTATTAACAGCAGGTTTGAGTGGAACCTTTGCCAATATTCTTATTCCTCTTCAAATTGGTGCACGCGACATGGCATCAGGTTTCTTGAATATGCTCAGCTATTGGTTTTTCTTCTTGGCCAGCGTAGTAATGTTTGCGTCTCTCTTCATTCAAACAGGACCTGCAGCAGGTGGTTGGACAATTTATCCTCCACTCAGTGCATTAGGACAAGCAAGTGAGGGCTCTAAGTTGGGTATGGATTTCTGGTTGATCTCTATGGCCTTGTTCATTGTATCTTCTTTGTTGGGAGGCTTGAATTATATATCCACTATTTTGAACTTGCGTACAAAGGGTATGAGCATGACGAGAATGCCGCTTACCATGTGGGCGATTTTCTTTACGGCAGTATTGGGAGTTCTTTCTTTCCCTGTATTGTTGTCGGGAGCTGTCTTGTTGTTGTTCGACCGCAATTTGGGCACCAGTTTCTATCTTTCTGAAATTGTAGTAAAAGGTGAAATACTTCCAAACGAGGGGGGATCTGCAATTTTATTCCAACACTTGTTCTGGTTCTTGGGTCACCCTGAAGTATATATCATTTTGTTGCCAGCCATGGGTATGGTTTCTGAAATTCTTTCAGTGAATTCCAGAAAACCAATCTTTGGTTACTTGGCGATGGTCGGTTCGTTGTTTGCAATTTGTATTCTAGCATTCTTGGTATGGGCTCACCATATGTTTGTAACAGGTTTGAATCCATTCTTAGGTGCATTCTTTGTATTATTGACCTTGTTGATTGCAGTTCCATCTGCCATCAAAGTATTCAACTGGTTGACAACTCTTTGGAGGGGTAATATTCGTTTCACTCCAGGCATGTTGTTTGCAATCGGATTTGTAAGCTTGTTCATCTCTGGTGGTTTGACAGGTATTTTCTTGGGTAACTCTACATTGGATATTCACTTGCACGATACCTATTTCGTAGTAGCACACTTCCATATTGTAATGGGGGTTGCATCTTTCTTTGGAATGTTTGCTGGTGTATACCATTGGTTCCCTAAAATGTACGGCAGGTACTTAAATAACACAATGGCGTATATCCATTTCTGGGTAACATTTGCAGGGTCTTACTTGATCTTCTGGCCAATGCACTATCAAGGATTAGCAGGTATGCCCCGTCGTTATACTGATTTCAGCAACTGGCAGTCATTCAATCAGTTTTCTGATATGAATAGATTCATCAGTACTGTGGCGATGGTAGTATTTGCAGTTCAACTTTTATTTGTATTCAACTTCTTCTATTCCATATTCAAAGGCAGAAAAGTACAAACGCAAAATCCTTGGGGTGCTAACACATTGGAGTGGACAACACCAATCAACCCTGGTCATGGAAACTGGCCTGGTGATATTCCAGAAGTGCACAGATGGGCATACGATTATGGTAAAGATGGAAGAGAATTCATTCCACAGACAGAGCCTGTAAGTGCGAATGAATCAGCTCATTGATAAATTGAATTACAATCAGTCGGGCAGACTGGTTAAAAAAATATTGCGATGCAAACGAATGAAGTGAAGAGCGGGGTGGCATCCATGGTAAGAGCAAAGCTGAAAGATTATCAGCAACTCATGAAATTCACATTGAGTTTCACAGTTGTATTTTCCTCGGTAGTTTCTTATCTAATGGTACCAGATATTGAGTTTGACATCCTTTCAGTTCTTTTACTTTTTGCAGGTGGCATGCTCGTAACCGGAGCAGCAAATGCCATCAACCAGATTGTTGAAAAAGATACCGATGCAAAAATGAAGCGTACTGCCAACAGGCCTGTTGCTTCAGGAAGAATGCACATCGATGAAGCTGCAACATTTTCGGTAATAGCAGCAGTCTTTGGTATGTTCATCATTGGTCTTTGGTTCAACTGGGTGTCGGCAGGCATTGCCGGTTTCAGTCTTTTTTTATATGGGTTCGTTTATACACCATTGAAAAAAGTCCATTCCATTTCTGTGTTGATTGGCGCTATCCCTGGTGCACTACCTTGTTTGATTGGCTGGGCAGCAGGCGATCCGATGTTGGGTGCAGGTGGCTGGATACTTTTTGCGCTGCAGTTTTTTTGGCAGTTCCCACATTTTTGGGCAATTGCCTGGGTGTCGCACGAAGACTACAGCAAGGCGGGATTTAAATTATTGCCCGATGTTGGTGGCCCCACTAAATACGCGGCAGTTCAAGCAATCCTCTACTCGGTGCTGTTGATTCCGATTGGTGCATTGCCGTATATGTTTGAAATGAGTGGGATGGTGAGTATGATCATTGTTGGCATTGCAAATCTTGCAATGTTTTGGCAATGTGTACGATTGTTTAAAGAGATGGATGTAAAGGCAGCAAGGAGAGTGATGTTTGGATCGTACATCTATCTACCGGTTGTTTTGCTTTCGTTATTGGCTGATAAATTGTAATGATGAACGAGCAAAGAAAAAAAATTCACCCACATAAGTTTACGTTGTGGGTAGCGATAGGAAGTATTTTGATGATGTTTGCCGGATTGACTTCCGCATACATCGTAAAGAGAAACCAGGCCAGTTGGATCATGATTGAGATACCGGTTTTATTCTGGTATTCAACTGTAACAATTCTGGCCAGTAGTGTAACAGTTCAACTGTCGCTACAAAAATTAAAGCTGAGAGAAATGGTTGCTTACCGCAGATGGTTGGCAATCACAGCAGTGTTGGGAGTTCTTTTTTTAGTGTTGCAAATAGCAGGGTTTTTGAAATTTAGTGAACTCGATATCAGACTGATTGGTGCTGGTTCGAATGCATCTTATTCATTCCTGCTTGCAATTTCCAGTTTGCATGGATTGCACGTATTGGGCGGCGTCATTGCATTGGTTGTTATTGCTTTGAGAGCAATGAGTACTTCCAATCGTAACTACAGCACAATACCTTTGGAGATTGCTGCAACGTATTGGCATTTTGTAGATATCCTTTGGATATACTTATTTATATTTTTTAATTGGATGAAATAATCCAGTTGAATTGAACCTTTAAAAAGTTAAAGCATGGCAACAGCCGGAGCACAAATGGAAACCAAATGGTGGAGTGGAGGTAAAAGTCCATTCAACGTTGAGTACGGGAAATTGATGATGTGGTACTTCCTTATGAGTGATGCCTTTACATTTGGCGCATTCTTGATTTCTTATGGAACCATTCGATTCAGCCAAAACTATTGGCCTGATCCCAACGTCGTATTCAATGCGTTCCCATTTGCAGGGCATGCCAATCTCCCTTTGGCTTTTGTGAGTTTGATGACTTTCATTTTGATCGTAAGTTCTGTAACCATGGTATTGGCCGTGCATGCAGGACACAAAAATGATAAAGCGGGTGTTATCAAATGGATGATCTGGACAATTATCGGCGGTATCGCTTTCTTGGGTTGTCAGGCATGGGAATGGACACACCTTATCACAGGCGATCATGCAGTGTTGGTAAACGGGCAAATTGAACATATCGGTACAACAGTAACCAGAAATCCATGGGGGCCTGCCGCTAATGTAGCTGCACACGATGGACATCATGTTGGAACAACTGGTCCGGTTGCTTTCGGAGGATATTTCTTCGGAATCACTGGCTTTCACGGCTTCCACGTATTCTCTGGTGTAGTAATCAACATAGTTATGTTGCTCATGACCATCAGCGGTGTTTTCGAAAGAAGAGGCCATTACCTTATGATTGAGAAAGCAGGGTTGTACTGGCACTTTGTGGATTTGGTTTGGGTATTCGTATTCCTTTGTTTCTACCTTATTTAACATATCAAGTAATATATTATGGAACATTCAGTACAAGAGGTCACCTTTCACCACGAAGCAGGCGGAAGTGAGTTTGTAAAAAAAATTATCAAGACAACGATTATACTATCTGTAATCACCATCATTGAATTGGGAATGGGATTGACCATGTATGCCTTTCCAATGGCGGCTGGATTGAAATTGTTTTTAAAGGGGGTCATTGTTATCCTCTCCTTGCTAAAAGCATTTTATATCGTGGGTGTATTTATGCACTTGGGGGATGAGATCAAAAACCTCATCATGACCATCGTAGTTCCGTTGATGCTTTTCATCTGGTTTATTGCTGCTTTCTTGTGGGATGGGAATTCTTGGAAAGTATTGAGGAATACCTATAATCCTCATACCGTTGAAGTACACACGGGAGGAGAAAAGCATTAATACAACTGTTAACGGTTAACTGTTAACAGTTGAAAAAGCATCGATTGGATACAACCTATTGATGCTTTTTTTGTTTATATGGTATTGATATGAAGGGAAAAGTTCTCATAGCATTAATAGTGGTCGTATTTGTACCTGTAGTGAGCTATCTAATAGTGGAGCACTATAGCAGGGATGCAATCAATATGCCACGCCGTTATTTCTATGATACGGTAGTTGTGAAAAAAGAAAATGGGAGAACGGTGAACGATACCGTTTGGCATAAAGTCAAACCCTTCAAATTAAAAAATCAATTCGGCAAAGAAGTAGGCTTGCAAGATTGGGAAGGCAAAATTCTGGTGGTTGATTTTTTCTTTACTTCCTGTCCTTCTATTTGCCCTACCCTTACTGAAAATATGAAACGACTTCAGAAGGCATTTAAAAAGACAGATACCATCGTTCGTTTTGTTTCTTTTTCAATCGATCCGCTACGTGATAGTGTTGCAAAGCTAAAGGCCTATGGTGATAAGTACCAAATCGATCACGATACATGGTGGATGTTGACAGGAGATAAAAAAGAGATTTATGACATTGCATTGAATGAGTTCAAAGCATCTGTTGCATCCGATGGAAAGATTGATACCTCCTTCATTCATACAGAGAAGATATTTCTATTAGACAAGGACCGTGTAGTAAGAGGATGGTACAACGGACTTGACAGTGTGCATTTAGATCAGGTAATAAAGGATGTAGTATTATTGAACATGGAACGTGATAAAAAGAAAAAGCGCAATCTTTTCAGAAAATAAAATACCAACTATGTTAGAAGCGAGTATTCAAAAAAATGATAAAAGAGCAAATCTGTTGATTATTCTTTTTTCGGTGATCGTATTTGTTGCGGTAGTTTTTTTGTCGAAGATCAAATTAGATGTCGCGTTGCCTTTTAATGTCCACGTGTTTGCACAACTCAATGCAGTCATCAATTCTACTGTTTCGTTCCTATTGTTGGTTGGATTGTTATCTGTAAAAAGAGGAAGGTACGCACTACATAAAAAAGTAATGATGACAGCAATGGTGTTGTCCTTGTTGTTTCTGGTTTCGTATATATGTCATCACCTTTTCTCTGAATCTACATCCTTTGGCGGGGACGGTGCTGCTAAATATGTCTATTATTTTATTTTGATAACGCATGTTATTTTAGCTGGAATTATTCTTCCATTCATTCTGTATACATCCTATCGTGCATTGATCGCAGAGTGGCCGCAACATAAAAAACTTGCTAAGATCACTTGGCCTATTTGGTTCTATGTATCTGTAACCGGGGTCATTGTCTATTGGATGATCAGTCCGTATTACAGTTGAGGATTAACCTTTAACTGTTGTAAGTTGTTGTCATTGTTTTCATCGTTGTGAATTCTGGGGGGTATTATGATTAGAGTTCTAGCTCTTTATTTGGATCCCAGAAAACTTCTTTGAAGTTTACAACTTTGTCATTTTTTACTTTTATACCTTCTTTCTCTAATAACTCCTGCATGGTTGTTGGAGTTTTAAAATGAAATTTCCCTGTTAGGAGTCCATTTCTATTTACTACACGTTGTGCTGGAATTTTTGGCTTTACATTGTGGGAGGCATTCATCGCCCAACCTACCATTCTCGAGGAAAGTCCGCTTCCTAGATATTTTGCAATACTTCCGTAATTGGTAACCCTTCCTTTGGGTATGAGTCGTACAACTTCAAAAACGTCTTCGAAAAAATTTCTCTCTTTCAAAATTGTAAGGAGTGCATGGTTTCAGATGGCTCGAAATAAAGATAAGTATGATAACCATGAAAACTACAATAAACAGCCGTTAACAGTTGACAGTTAACTGTTAACTGTTAACCTCCTTCTTACCCCTTGTCCCCTGTCCCTCCTCCCTCTTTCTAGGAACATTCACATGATCATAAGGGCAATTCACACATTCGTTTCCGCAGCATCTTCCATTTTCTAAATGGTATTTTGCAGTGAGTACCATGAAGCCTCTTTCATTGTAGTAAAAATCTTCTCCTTCAATCAGTTTCTTCTTCGACTTTGATGTTCCCTTCATTGTTCAACGATTCATGTTCTCTTGTTCTTTTTGCCAATTCATCATCCAATTCAACGGGTAGATCTTTGTTGATCTTAAATTTAAGATAATGTACGGTTTTACTGTTGGCAATGTCGAGCGATTCGTAGTGCGTCTTGATTTGCAGTTCTTGGTTTTGTGGAAGATCTACGGCAATATCTGCACTATCTTCAAACAACTCCAGCTGATACATCTCAATCACCAATTTGGTGAAGTTGTAGAGCACAGGTGAATCGGTCTTCAAATTTATATAACCATCGTGTTGAAGAA
>JAURIR010000066.1 GCA_030832645.1 Chitinophagales bacterium
GATATCCGTGGATTGATCAATATTCAGTTTGCCATTAAATCCGGCAAAGTGTATGTAATTGAAGCAAACCCCAGGGCCTCCAGAACAACTCCTTTCATTGCCAAGGCATATAAAATACCCTACCTCAATGTTGCTACAAAAGTGATGTTGGGCACGCATAAACTAACTGATTTCAAGTTTGAGAAAAAACTGGATGGATTTGCCATCAAAGAACCTGTATTCAGCTTTGATAAGTTTCCTGGGGTAAGTAAAGAACTCGGCCCAGAAATGAAATCCACCGGCGAAGCTATTCGCTTTGTAAAAGATTTACATGACCCCTACTTCAGGACTTTGTATAAAGAAAGAAGCATGCACCTCAGCAAGTGATGTAAAATGGGTAGTCTGTAAAAGACTTCTCTTTTTATTGATATGCATCGTATTCTCCACCAAAGATATGGCGCAGGTTAAAATACTACGTGCCAAAATAATTGATGTTCATTCTGAGGAGCCCATTCCCTTTGCCTCTGTTCAATTCTACAGAACCAACTTTGCCAAGTTGAGCGATTCTGCAGGAACTTTTCGATTTCTACTGGACCATTGGCCTTCTGATAGTTTGTTGATCAGCTATGTAGGGTTCGAGGATAATTTTCTTCACCTTGATACGAGTTTACGAGAGATTGATTTGATTATTAAAATGGAAAGAAAGAGAAACGTGAACGAGGTTGTGGTGAAAAGCAAGCTAGGAAGAGGTCTTATTCTGTGGAGAAAGATTATTAAGAACAAGCCCTCCAATGATAGAAGCAAGTACAATAGCTTCAGTTATGAATTGTACAACAAACTTGAAATAGATCTCAATAATGTGAATGTTGAGAAAATGCAAAAAGGAATTCTTCCACCCAAACCTTTCAAATTCATTTTAAATAATGTAGATACCTCAGAGGGAGATCCTGTCCTACCAATTTATCTGATCGAAACCATTTCAGATTATTACCTGCAAACAGATCCATATAAATCGAGAGAAATCATCAAGGCAAGTAAAACCATCGGACTCAACAATGAAAGCTTCTCTCGTTTCACTGGAGGAATGTACCAGAACATCAATGTATATAAAAACTTTATTCCCATATTTGAAAGACAATATGTTAGTCCCATTAGCAACGACGGAGACCTCTATTACCACTACAAAGTGCCAGATACCCAATTCATTGCCGGCAAAAGATATTTTCATTTTGTGTTCTCACCGAAAAGAAAAGGTGAAAATACTTTTCAGGGTGATGCGTGGATAGCAGACTCAAGTTTTGCTGTTCAAAAAATGAACTTGCAGGTATCGCCAGGATCGAATATCAACTTCATTGATAAATTAAGTTTAGTACAGGAATACCAATTGATCAACGACAGCAGTTGGTTTTTGTCGAAAGATAAATTCATTGCCAATATAAACTTAACGGGTAAGAAAAACCTCAGTTTGATAGGTCGTAAAACCACTTTTTATAAAGATGTACTACTCAATAACAGTGCCCTTCCTGCTACAATCACTCAACCCATCTTGGAAGATAAAAGAAGAGAAGTTATAAATGTCAACGAGGGTGCGACTATCCAAACCGACAGCTTCTGGCTAAATAACCGACACGAGGCATTGAACAACAACGAAACGAATTTTTATAAAATGGCAGACAGCATTTTGAAAATGCCAGAATTTGTCAATTACCGAGAATGGATGTACTTCCTCGGAACCGGGTACCGCTATGTAGGAAATTATGAAATCGGCCCCTGGATGAACTGGATCACTTCCAACAGTTACGAAGGGTTGAGGTTACGATTTGATGTTGGAACCAATTACCATTTTAATAAGAATATCTACTTCGGCACTTATTTAGCTTATGGAACAAAGGACCAAAAATTCAAAGGCAAGGCAGAAGTCTTATATATGATCGGTAAAAACCCTAGAAGCAGTTTGAGATTCACTTTCAAGAATGATATGGATTATGGTCAAACCTATTACGATGAAATTGGATACGATAACCTGTTTGCAATGATCTTCCGAAAATCTCAAGTTCCATTAAAACTCATTAAAATTAAACAATCAAAATTTGAATACTTCAAAGAATGGAGAAGCGGTTTGTCTTTCACAGCAAACATCTGGAATAAGAAATATACTCCGATCCAGAACCTACCTTCGGAAGCAGATTTTGCAAGCAATGCGCTGGGAGGGAATTTCAATGATTTTCAAGTAAATGTAAAACTACGCTTTGCCTATTTGGAAAGATTTTTGCAGGATGATTTTTTCAGAAGAAGTTTAGGTAGTGATTATCCGGTTACGGAGTTGCAATACACAAAGGGAATCAAAGGCGTACTAAAAAGTAGTTACTCTTATTCTAAACTTACGTTCAGCATAAGTGACTATTTAAAAATTCCTCCAGCAGGAAATATTTATTACAACGCCTATGCCGGAAGGATTTATGGCACACTGCCCTATATGTTGCTTTCCATGGCACCTGGTAATGAAATTTACTACTATAATAAATACGCCTTCAATACCATGAACAGATTTGAATACCTGTTTGATCGCTATGCAGGACTTCATATAGAGCATACACTGGGAAGCGGTTTATTCAGATTTATTCCGCAGAACAAGAAATTAAAATTCCGACAATTCTGGAATGCACGCATGCTATGGGGAAGTTTGAGTCAAGCCAACAAAGATTTGAACATCAAAAATTTTCCAGCCTTTACCACTCTCGATAACAAAACCTTTATGGAAATTGGAACAGGCGTTGATAATATATTCAGATTTTTCAGAATAGATTTTACATGGAGAGTATTACCAAGACCTTTGCCTGCAGAGTTGTATAGACGATTTGGGATTTTTGGGAGTTTCCGATTTACTTTTTAAATACTTCATCACAGGCACTGAGAATAATCTCACATGCCTTCTTGACTTCCCCTTCAGAAATAATTAGCGGTGGAGCCAATCGCAAACAGTGGGGAGCAAACAAAAACCAATCAGTAAACACGCCTCTTTCTAAACAAGCATCAATTATTTTTTTATTGGTATCCCACGATTCAAATTCAATTGTCATAAGCAAACCAGCAGCTCTGAAGGCCTTGATCAGTGGATGCACCAACACATCTCTAAATTGTTGTTGCCTGATATGAACTGTTTCTATTAAATTGTTTTGAAGTAGAAATTCAAAAGCTGCATTGCCTGCAGCGCAACAGACTGGATGACCACCGAATGTAGTGATGTGCCCAAGTACAGGATCGAGTGTGAATGCTTTCATCAGCTCTCGATTGGCAATAAAGGCTCCCAATGGCATTCCTCCACCCAATGCTTTCCCCAAAAGGATAATATCAGGAACAATATCGTAATGTTCAAATGCAAATAGCTTTCCGGTTCTTCCGAAACCTGTCTGGATCTCATCAAAAATCAATAGAATTCCTTTCTCGCTGCAAATAGCGCGGAGTTTTTTTATCCATTCTTTCGAGGGCAGGTTCACTCCCTTTTCTGCTTGAATAGGCTCGAGAATAACACAGGCAATATCTTCATCTAATAATTTGAAAACATCGTCGTGATTATAATCGGCATGAATAATTCCTGGAAGAAGTGGACGAAAAGCGTTTCTCCAATATTCGCTTCCCATGACACTCAATGCTCCCTGCGTAGAGCCATGATACGAATCTTTAAATGCCAACATATTAGTACGACCGGTAACCCTCTTTGCTAATTTCATAGCCCCTTCGGTAGCCTCCGTTCCTGAGCTCGTAAAATAGACACTGTTCAAAGAAGCAGGTAAATGAGAGGTAATGTTTGTTGCATAGTTCACTTGTGGGGATTCAATCAATTCGCCATACACCATTAAATGCATGTAACTATCTACTTGCAGTTTTATAGCGTCAATCACCTGTTGATTAGAATGTCCAATGTTACAGACACTGATTCCACTGATAAGATCGATGTACTCTTTGCCATGAACATCGTATAAAAAAACTCCTTTTGCGCCGACAATTTCCAGTGCCAGAGGAGCATCGGAGGTTTGTGCAACGTGTTGGAGAAAAAGTTGACGCTGGTTCATTGGTGCGAAGTTCCGCAATATGAAATAACTTTAAGAAAAAAAGATGCCAGTCATTTTGCCGGTTAAAGGAATAGCACCAAGTTTTGGGAATGACAATTTTATTGCACCCAATGCAACCATTGTAGGAGAAGTTACAACTGGCAATGAGTGCAGTTTTTGGTTCAATGCCGTGGTTCGGGGGGATGTGAACTACATTACCATGGGCAACAAGGTCAATGTACAAGACAATGCCGTCATCCATGGTACCTATGAGAAAAACCCCACCACTATTGGAAATAATGTGAGCATCGGACACAATGCCATCATCCACGGTTGTACCATTCATGATAATGTATTGATTGGAATGGGAGCTATTGTGATGGACCAGGTTGTTGTAGGGAGCAATTCAATTGTTGCCGCTGGAGCAGTAGTTTTAGAAGGTACCGTTATCCCTGAAGGATCCATTTTTGCCGGAGTGCCTGCAAAAAAAGTAAAAGATATTTCAGCAGAAAAGATAAAAGGCGAGATCGAGCGAATAGCGAATAATTATATTAAGTATAGCAGCTGGTTCAAATAAATCAATCCCACTGATGTTCATTTATTGAATCCAGTATAGTGAAGTAGCTCGCATAGCGCTCTTCACTGATTTTTCCGTGTATTACTGCATCCTTGATTGCACAGGAAGGCTCGTTGATATGCATGCAGTCGTTGTATTGGCACTTATTCAACAAAAAACGCATTTCAGGAAAATAATGCGAGAGTTCATTTTTGGGAATATCAGCAATCGCAAACTCGCGCATGCCAGGAGTATCAATGATTTGACCTCCGCCTGGTAGATCATACATTTCAGCAAAAGTGGTAGTGTGCATACCCTTGCCGCTCCAGTTGCTCACTTCACTGGTTCGAATATTTTCGTCGCCAAGTAGGTGATTGATCAGGCTGGATTTTCCTACACCGGAGTGTCCACTGAGCAAGGTAACCTTATCACGCAATAAACCTGCAAGCTCCTCCAAGCCCGTTCCATCTGTTATGGATGTCAGCAACACCTTGTATCCAATTTTTTCGTAAATCTCTTTCCGTTCTAAAAATATTTTTTTCTCTTTCTCCTTGTATATATCAGATTTATTAAAAAGAATAATTGCAGGAATATGGAATGCTTCACACGTAACAAGAAAGCGATCGATGAAACCCATCGAAGTCTTGGGATCCTTGATAGTAGCTATCAATATGGATTGATCAACATTGGAAGCAACAATATGATGCATCCTTCTATTAGCCGGGGAAACCCGATTGACATAATTAGTACGCGACTTCAATGCGGTGATGACAGCTGTTTGCTGATCGGCTTCCATCTCAAATTCACACGCATCTCCCACTGCAATAGGATTGGTGGAAGTTATTTCGTCCAATTTAAATTTCCCCTTTAATCGTGCATTGTAAAATTGGCCATCGTCGCCTTTCAGGACGTACCAACTACCAGTAGATTTGTATACAATGCCGTTCAAAATTCGAAAGTTTGTTTAGCTTAAATATTTAGCTACGATTGGAACTCTTCTTCCCACACCAAAGGCTTTTGTGCTTACACGAATGATAGGACAGAACTGATTACGTTTGTATTCATTCGTATTTACCATCTTCAATGTTCTTTTAACCAGTGGTTCTTCAAGTCCACAGTCGATTATTTCAGCAGGACCTTTTCTGCGTTCAATATAGAGATACAGAATTCTATCCAATTGATCATACGAAGGTAAACTGTCGCTGTCTTTTTGATTGGGGCGTAACTCTGCCGAGGGTTCCTTATCAATAATATTTTGTGGGATGATTTCTCTTTCCGCATTGATAAAACGTGCAAGTGCATACACCTGGGATTTATAAAGATCACCGAGCACACTCAATCCCCCTGCCATGTCGCCATACAAAGTTCCATATCCAGTAGCAAGCTCGCTTTTATTAGAAGTATTCAATAGCACGTAACCGAATTTATTGGCAATGGCCATGAGTACATTTCCTCTCGACCTGCTTTGAATATTTTCTTCAGCAATGCCGAATGGTGTATCCTTGAAAAGTGGATCAAGGGTTTGAATAAAAGTGGTGTAGATATTTTTGATCGGTACAATATGATAAGGATTGCCCAAACGTTCGCTTAACAACACCGCATCATCTACCGAATGAGAGGTGGAGTATTCAGAGGGCATTAAGACCGCTGTTACATTTTCTTTCCCCAATGCTTCAACTGCAAGTGCAAGCACTACAGCAGAATCAATTCCTCCGCTGCTTCCCAAAATCGCTTTTTTAAAGCCCATTTTTTGAAAGTAGTCGCGTATGCCTAAAATCAGCGCCTGTTTAACTTGGTAGATATTGTGCTCGTTTGTTAAATAGGCTATTATTTGATCGGGATCATTTGCCTTGGCAACACGCATTTCGAGGTCCATTGTTAAATCAGCTGCTTCGTCCAATGAGGAGGAAGCGTTAAACAATTCCTCTGTATCAAATTGAAAATTGTCTTCTATAAAATAATTCAATTCATGATGCAGGGTGCCGTTTTGGTTGAATACCATGCTACCGCCATCGAATACAATCTCTGTTTGAGAACCAACAGCATTGCAGTAAATCATGGGAAGATGGTACTTTTTTACATTTTGTCGAATGACTTCCTTTCTATCAATGTCGTGATCATAGTCAAATGGAGAAGCAGAAATATTGATCATTAGATCGGGATGAAATTTCATTAGTTCATCCATCGGACAAATTCGATAAAGAGGATTGTTTCCAAGATTCCAAATATCCTCGCAGATAGTAATTGCAAGTTTCTTCCCCTTGAATTCAATTATATTCCAATGAAAAGAAGGTTCAAAATACCTGTATTCATCAAAGACATCGTAATTAGGCAACAGGGTTTTATGAGCCATCCCCTGTACTTTTCCATCATAAAGTAATAGGGCAGAATTGAACAAGCGTTTTCCTTTGGGATGAGGATTTTTAGTTGGTGCCCCTATAAGAACTCCAATACCATTTGTATGAGATGAAATTTCGAGTATGGATTCATCAACAGACTTGATAAAATCATCGAATTCCAAAAAATCTCTGGGGGGATAGCCACAAACCGACAACTCAGAAAAAATCACCAGCTCTACTTGATCTTCTTTTGCCTGTTTGACAATGGATATCATCTTCTCCATGTTTGCAGCAAAATTGCCAATGTGGTAGTTCTGTTGAGATACCAATACTTTCATGACGCAAAGTTGAGGAAATACATCGAATAATCGTTAAAAACCATGGTAGTATATGGCTATGCGCCTTATTTGTATATTTTTGGAAAATTTTTGAGATGCACAATGCTAAATATATCTTATTCGCTCTGTTGATTGGATTCACTATTGGTTGCAACAACCAAAAAAATCCTTCAGTGGATGATATCAAGATTGCGCTGGAAACAAAACGATTTGAGAAAGATTTTTTCCAGCTGGATACCAATCGAATAGATGTATCCTTAAAAAGTATACAAGTAAAATACCCTGATTTCTTTTATGAATTCACAGACAAGATTCTTGGTCTGGGAGGTATAGACAGTACGCAAAAAATTATCGCTATTAAAAAATTCAGAAACGATTACCAATCCATTTATGATTCAACTAAAAAAATGGATGAATCGATTGAAAAGGCAGTGAAGGATATTAAAAAAAGCTTTCAGTATGTCCGCTACTATATGCCGTCGTATGAACTACCAAAATCGTTCACAACGTTCATTGGGCCAATAGACGCTTTTGCTTATGGAGAAACAGGCGGCTCTGGAGACATCATTACCAGCAGTGCTCTTTGCAGTGGGCTCCAACTTCACCTTGGAAGTGAATCAACTATTTACACTTCTGAAATTGGGCAACAACTCTACCCTACGTATATGTCGAGAAAATTTTCCCCAGCATATATTCCGGTAAACTGTATTAAAAACATTGTAGACGATCTCTACCCTGCGCCTTCATCAAGAAATTCCTTGCTGGAAATTGTTGTCGATCATGGAAAAAGGATGTACTTGCTGGACCTTTTCATGCCCTTCGAAAAAGATGAAATCAAACTTGGCTATACTGCTGCTCAGCTAAAAGGCGCAATAGAAAACGAGGGATTTATCTGGAATTATTTTACAGAAAATAATTTACTATTCGAAACTGATCAACTAAAATTCAGGTCATTTATTTCAGACGGCCCCGTGACATCTGAATTTGGACTGGGTTCTCCTGGTTTCATTTCATTGTTTGTTGGAAGACAACTTGTTCATGCATACATGAAGGAACATCCTACCACAAAATTGGAAGAATTGATCAGCTTAGATCCGAAAACTATTTTAAGCGGATCAAAATACCGACCTAGATAGCCATCGGGCGTTTACCCATTTGATTCATGAATCGGACATGCGATGCAACAGCTGCACGAGTACTAGGGAAATAAATATAATTCAACTCAAATCGCTCGCAAGTTGCTTTTACAATTTCACTGATTGCTGGATAATGGATGTGACTGATTCTCGGAAACAGGTGATGCTCAATTTGATAATTCAATCCACCTACAAACCAGGTGATTATCTTATTTGAAAAAGCAAAATTGGCTGTTGTCTTAATTTGATGAATAGCCCATTCGTTCTCTATTTTTACAGGATCTACTCCGGCAGCTTCAAATTCTGCGTGCTCAACTACGTGTGCCAATTGAAATACTACAGCCAAAGTGAGTCCGAGAGTAAATTGGCTGATAACAAACCCTATCAACCAACCCTTCCATCCCAAAAGAATGATAGGAAGAACGATATAAAAGGCGATAAAGAAAATCTTTCCACCCCAAAAAATGACATGCTCTTTGAGATCCATTTTCTTCAAGGGAGTTGTATGAATTTTCTTTGAGAAATATTTTACGTAGTCCATGAAGAACATAAACAACGATGTAAAACCATACAATACAAACATGTACACACTTTGGAACCTGTGCATAGGTTTCCATGGCTGAGAAGTGCACTGGCGCATGAAGGGCATATTATTGATATCATCATCCACACCATCCACATTGGTGTAGGTATGATGAATGATGTTGTGTTTCAATTTCCACAGAAATGCATTGCCACCTAAAAAATTATTGGTCAATCCGAGTACTTCGTTCACCCAATTTTTTGTAGAGAAGCTTCCGTGACAGGCATCGTGCATTACATTAAAACCAATGGCTGCCATGTTTAACCCAAACATCACCCACAAAGTCGAAGAAACAGCCCAATGCATGGGAACCAACATGAGTAAACAATACAATAAAATTGCAGAGGGAAGAAGAATGAGTGTTTTGCTATACAGCTTCCAATTTCCCGTTTTCTTTAAACCGTTCTTATCAAAGTATGCATCTACTTCTTCTTTCAATGCATTGAAAAACACTTTCTGTTTGTTATTGAATGTAACCTTATAACCTAAAACTGACATGCCTTACGAATTTTTATATGAACAAAATTACTTCTTGAAAATCAGAAATGATCAATTTCTTTTGAAAGGCGCTTCCATTTGAAAGGCAGGAATTTTAACCTCAAAACGTTGTTTTGAAACGAGGTTTTCCATGAGGTATGTACCTGTCATAACACCCAATTCAGATTTCAGATTTGATCCAGAAATGTACTGATATTTTTCACCGGGTGTTATCACTGGTTGTACGCCAATGACGCCGTCGCCTTCTACTTCTCTTTTATCTGCATTGCTATCGACAATCCACCAATGCCTTTTTAATAGTTGAACGGCAAAGCTGTTATTGTTTTCTATAGTAACTCTGTAGGCGAACATGTACTCTCCCATTACAGGATTTGAATATTCTGGTTGATAGAATTGCTCTACCGAAATTTTAACACCTTCTGTTACTTTAGAAACCATCCACTGTTCTTTGTTCAAATATAATCATATCTGAAATGGAATTGTTTTTGTGGATTGTTTTTGTGATTTAATTGTGTAAATTGATAGTGATTTAAAATTTATTCTGATATGAAAAAGTTATTAGTAATTGCATGCACATTTCTACTCTCGGCTTCAACGATAGCACAGGTACGTACCGGTGGTGATCCCAAACTTTCTGAAATATATGATCCAGCACCAGCCATTGTTGCGCCAGGTAAGACAAATGCTGAACCCCCATCCGACGCCATCGTTTTATTTGACGGAAAAAGTTTTTCCAATTGGGTTGGCACCAATGGTAAACCTGTTGAATGGACGCTGGGAGATGGAGCCATGACTGTTAAACGAGGTACAGGATTGATCACCACCAAAGAAAGCTTTGGGGATTGTCAGTTGCATATTGAGTGGAGAACTCCCGCCGAAGTTAAAGGAGATGGCCAAGGAAGAGGAAATAGCGGCATTTTCCTCATGGGTAGATATGAGTTACAAGTTCTGGATAGTTACAACAATAAAACCTATTCAAATGGTCAGGCGGGCAGTATTTACAAGCAATTGGTTCCATTGGTAAATGCAAGCAGAGGTCCTGGTGAATGGCAAGTATATGATGTGATTTTTACTGCTCCCCGATTTTCAGAGAATGGCATCTTGCAATCTCAAGCAAGAATTACTGTATTCCATAACGGAGTATTGGTTCAAAATAATGCATCCATCTGGGGCGGAACTGAATACATAGGTATTGCAAACTACAAGTCGCACGGACCCAAAGAGCCTATCAGCTTGCAAGACCATGGTGATCCTGTCAGCTACAGGAATATCTGGATTAGACCACTTTAAGAAATAGATTTGTTTTGGTTGACAGTTTCTGTCAACGAAGTAAGAAAATCATACAACAACTTCATGCTGGAAACCTCATCGGTAATCAGCATGAAGTTTTTTGCTACTTGTTTCAAATGACTTTTATTGGTCTTGGTTTGTATATGCAATAAAATT
>JAURIR010000067.1 GCA_030832645.1 Chitinophagales bacterium
GTAAATCCTGCTAGCGGTTATTTAAGCAGTGCTAATCAACGTGCCGCCGATTCTACCTATCCTTATTTTATTCCAGGCACCTACGAAGTGTATAGAGCGATTACAATCAATAAAAAATTGGAAAGCATGTTGAATATCACAGCAGATGATATGAAGGCTCTCCAGAACAACAACTACAATGTTTTTGCAGAATTGGCGCGACCTCTACTCAGCAAATATATCAACAGAGAAAAATTGAATGCAGAAGAATCAACTTATTTGCAATTGGTAGAGAATTGGAATTTGATGAATGATCCTGCAGAGAAAGGAGTTACTTGCTTTGTTCATTGGTGGGATTCATTGTATGCAAATGTTTTTAACGACGATTTGAATCAATCAAAAATTCCATTGGTCCGTCCAGAAAAATTTGTTCTACTAGAGGCATTGACAAAAGACAGTTCTTTTAAATTTATTGATGATAGAAATACCCCTCAAGTCGAAGATCTGCATGCGCAGGTAACAAGTGCTTGGAAAAAAGCAATGGTTCGTTTAAAAGAACTTGATAAGGAAGGAAAATTGGAATGGGCAACATACAAGAATACAACCGTGTATCATCTTCTTAAAAACAGTGTGATGCCCTTTGCAAGAGCAGGTATTTACAACGGTGGTGGAAACGGTATTATCAATGCTACACAACATGATCATGGTCCAAGTTGGAGAATGGTGATTGAAATGACCACACCCATCCAGGCATTTGCCGTTTATCCTGGTGGACAAAGCGGTAACCCGGGAAGTAAATTCTACGATAATTTCATCGATACATGGGCAAAGGGTGAATATTATAAAATCTGGTTCATGCACGAAGAAGATACGTCGTCTGAACAAGTAAAATGGAAAATCAGTTTTAGTCCAGCTGCTTAAATTAAATATGTATGAAATTCATTGTTTCGCTTATAGCCAGTGCATTGTTGTCGTATGGGTTTGGATTGTTTTTGCCTTGGTGGTCTGTAGTTCCTGCAGGACTCCTCGTGGGTTATTTCATACCGCAAAAAAGAGTTCTTAGTTTTTTTTCAGCTTTTATTGGAGTAGCAATCTTTTGGGGACTTTTTGCCTTTTATATCAGTCATGCGAATGAACATATACTTGCAAAGAGAGTGTCTGAATTAGTAATCAAGAGAAGCTCTCCGAATTTGTTGATACTATTGACTGCTTTTATTGGAGGAATCACAGCTGGAATTTCTGCACTTACTGCACGTTCATTGGCACTACTCTTCAAGCAAGAATAACCTGTCTGTAAAATATTCGTAATTTTGTGCTGTTAAGATTTTGCCTGGCCTGCAACCAGGATTCTATAACAAGAATTAAAATCGTTTTATGGCAACTTTACACAATCGTGTGTCTAGAAAAGAGTTGAAAGAGAGAGCTCTACAAGACACTACACCTCGAACTACGATTTCTTTTTATTGCTATTTCCCAATAGGTAATCCGGCAGAATTCCGAAACAAATGGTATAAATCTTTGAGTGCTCTGGAGGTGTTCGGTAGAATCTATATAGCGGAGGAAGGCATCAATGCCCAAATTAGTTGTCCGAACCAATACGTTGAACAACTCAAAGAGATCATTTATGCAGAACCCGGTATGAATAATTTACGCTTGAACAAAGCAGTAGATGAAAACCGAAACTCTTTTTATGTGTTGGATATAAAAGTCCGAAAACACATCGTAGCAGACGGAATTTCAGATCCATCATTTTCCATGCAGAACAAAGGGGGGTATGTAAATGCTGCAACATTCAATGAGATGGTGAAGGATCCTTCCACCTTGGTTATCGACATGCGAAATCATTACGAATACGAAGTAGGAAGGTTTGAAAATGCGATTGAAATACCAAGTGATACATTCAGAGAACAGCTACCCATGGCAGCGGAGATGTTTAAAGAGGAGAAGGAGAGAAATATCATCATGTACTGCACCGGTGGTATTCGTTGTGAGAAGGCCAGTGCTTGGATGTTACACAATGGGTATAAGAACGTGTTTCATCTCGAAGGTGGAATTATCAATTATATCAATAACGTAAGAGAACAACAATTAGAAAATAAATTTCTTGGAAAGAATTTCGTTTTTGATGAACGCTTGGGAGAGCGGATTACGGAAGATATCTTAGCAAATTGTCATATTTGCGGCGCATCTTGTGATGCACATGTAAACTGTGCGAATGCAGCCTGCCACTTACTTTTTATCCAGTGTGATGCGTGCAAAGAAAAATTCAATAACTGTTGCAGCGAGGAGTGTAAAGATTTCATCTCTCTCAATACGGATGAGCAAAAACAACTCCGAAAGGGTATCGATAAAGGAAGAAATATTTTTAATAAATCCAAGAAACGAATGGAAGAGCTGGCAAATAAAAATCAGTCTGATTTATAATTTACTCAACGCTTCTATCACTCTATTTTCTGTTTCTTCGTCTGAAAGTTCATTGGGTTGAAAGGGTTGTCCAATGAGTTTATTGTAAAGCTCAATATATCGGTTCGATATAGTTTGAATCCATTCTTTAGACATAGGAGGCACTGTTTGTCCCTCTTTACCCATGAAATTATTTGCAATCAACCATTCGCGAACGAATTCTTTGCTTAGTTGTAGTTGTCTTTCTCCCGTTTTTTGTCTTTCTTCAAAACCCTCTGCATAAAAATACCTGGAGGAATCAGGAGTATGTATTTCATCCATTAAAACAATTTCTCCGTCTAACTTTCCAAATTCATATTTGGTATCAGCAAGAATAAGTCCTTGTTTTTTTGCCAATTCTTTCCCTCTTTCAAAGAGCGCCAATGTATATTTTTTTAATAGTTCCCATTCTGAAGTACTAGCCAATCCCTTTGAAAGGATTTCCTCTTCGCTGATGTCTTCGTCATGTCCCTCTGAGGCCTTCGTAGAAGGTGTAATGAGGGGCGTCGGAAATGGATCGTTTTCTTTCATCCCATCCGGCATGTGTTGGCCACAAAGAATCCTACCAGTTTGATAAGTTCTCCATGCATGTCCCACTAAATTTCCCCTAACTACCATTTCAATTTTAAATGGCTCGCATTTTTTGCCAATTGTCACCTGAGGGGCAGGAGTTGAAATCAACCAATTTGGACAGATGTCTCTTGTCTTGTCTAGCATGTAGGAAGCAATCTGATTGAGTACCTGGCCTTTGAAAGGTATGGGTTCAGGGAGGATAACATCAAAAGCTGAAATTCTATTGCTGGCAACCATCACAAGGTATTTATTATCAATGGTATATACATCGCGGACCTTACCAGAATAGAATTGTGTTTGACCCGGAAAATGAAAGATTTTCATGTTGCTAAAGTATGGATGCGCGACCATACAGACAATTTTAGTTATTCAGAAAAAAAGCATGAATATTTTTGATAGTATCCAGCTGTTTGATTTTCAATATTTTGTTGTAATTTGATTAAAACTAAATGCTTATGAAACGATATGCTTGCATAGTTGCATTGCTTTTTATCATGGTTCCTGGTTTATTACAGGCGCAAAACATGGTGATTTCAGGTAATGTAAAAAGTGCATCAGGTGGTGAAGCCATCGGATCAGTGTCTATAACTTTGAAAGACGGATCCTCCGGAACTTTCTCAGACAACAAAGGTAATTTCAGGTTGGTTTTACCTGCTGGAACAAAGTTTCCTGTTACTTTATTGATTAGTTCTATTGGATTTTCCCTATCGGAAATCAAGGTAGATGCAGCTGGAGATATGAAGACGATTTCCCTTCAACCAAGCTCTACGCTTGGAGAGGAAGTTGTTGTTTCAGCTACCCGAACTCCCACAAGAATTCTCGAATCTCCCGTATCTATTGAGCGTGTTAACAGCACTGCTATAAAAAATGCTTCTGCTGCTGACTACTATGATTTAGCAGTGAATCTTAAGGGTGTGGACATGGTTGCATCCAGTTTGAACTTTAAAACGCTCTCTACACGTGGTTTTGCCGGTAGTGGTAATACACGCTTTAATCAGCTTGTAGACGGGATGGACAACCAGGCTCCTGGTTTGAACTTCTCTGTTGGTAGCATTATTGGTTTGGGTGAATTGGACGTAGAAAGCATGGAGTTAATGCAAGGTGCATCCTCTGCTCTATATGGACCAGGCGGTATGAATGGTACTTTATTGATTAATAGTAAAAGTCCATTTAAATACCAGGGTCTATCATTCCAAATGAAAAACGGTGCCATGCATGTGGATGGCAAATACCGTGACCCGTCTCCTTACTACAACTGGGACATTCGTTATGCTAAAAAAGTAAATGATCGTTTTGCCTTTAAAATAACCGCAGGTGCTCTTCAGGCCAAAGATTGGCTAGGTGCTGACACTAGAAATGCTTCTAGAACAGGCGCTGTACTTGGGAGAGTGATCGATGGTACTCGATCTACAAATCCCAATTACGATGGTTTGAACATGTATGGAGATGAAACTTCTATCGATTTAAATCTCGTTTTGAAAGGAATTGCTGCACAGGCTCCCTTCCTAGCACCATATGTCAACTCAATCACTGGTACTCCAAATTTTGTATCAAGAACGGGTTATTCTGAAAAAGAAGTTACCAATCCGAACGCAGTGAATTTTAAAGTTGGAGGAGCAATTCATTATAAATTAAATAATAATGTTGAGGCAGTGCTTGCTGGTAACTGGGGTACAGGAAATACAGTGTACACTGGAAGTGAGCGTTACTCCATTTTACATTTCAAAATGGGCCAATACAGAGCAGAGTTGAAGAGCAAAAACTGGTTGCTCAGAGCTTACTCAACACAGGAAAATGCAGGTGAATCTTATAACACTACCATCACAACTCGACTCTTCAATGAGGGATGGAAAAATTCAACAACTTGGTTTACCCAATATGGACAGGCATACCTAAATGGATTGCTTACAGGAATGAATTCAAATGTTGCACATGGCTTTGCACGTAACATTGCGGATGCTGGCAGACCAGCAGCAGGAAGTGCAGAGTTTACTAGAATTTATGATTCAGTCAGAATGAAGCCTATATCACAGGGTGGTGGTCGACTTATCGATCGTACTAACTTGTATGCCGTGGAAGGTCAATACAATTTGAGTTCCATGTTCAACGATTGGGCACAGGTTTTGGTAGGTGCAAACCTCAGAAGATTTGTTTTGAACTCAGAGGGAACCCTTTTTGCTGATTCAGCAGGTACAATACCTGTTACAGAAACCGGTGCCTATATGCAAGTTGTAAAAGGGATCTTTGATGATGCGATCAAGTTTACAGTATCAGGCAGGTACGATAAAAACACAAATTTCAAGGGCAGATTTACCCCAAGGGCCACAGCATTGTTACGTGTTGCTAAAGACAACCATTTCAGGGTTTCATATCAAACGGCATATCGTTTTCCTTCAGTTCAGCAGCAGTACATCAACTTAGCTGCAGGTGGTGCAATTTTAGCTGGTGGTGTACCTGAGATGTTGAAATACTACAAGGTTGCAACCAACCCAATTTATTCGTTGAGTGAATTATCTGGTGGCAGACTTACAGTTCAGAAACTTGGAGAGTTCAAGCCCGAATCGGTAAACTCCTACGAGGTTGGGTATAGAGGCTTAATGGAAGACGGAAAGCTTCTTTTTGATGGATATTTTTACAAAGGTAACTACCAAGACTTTATCACAAGAGTGCTAGTAGCCCAGTCTGTCACTTCCAATCCACAGCCAACAGATATTTTGACTGCTTCCACTCGAAGAATCCTTTCATTTCCTGTTAACTCCCCAACAAGGGTAAAAACTTCTGGATGGGGTGTTTCTCTTGAATACCGTTTCCCCAAAGGATTTTTCTTGAGTACCAATTTATCTTCAGACAAATTGGGAGAAGTTCCCAATGGTTATATTACTTATTTCAATGCACCTAGTTTGCGTTCCAACACAACCTTTGGTAACTATGGAATGGGTAAATCCAAGCGAGTATCTTTCAATGTAGTACATCGTTGGCAGGCTGAATTTTATTATCAAAGTGATTTTGCAACAGGTGACGTTCCTGCTTATCATGTATTTGATGCACAGGTCAGTTACAAATTTCCCAAGGCACAATCTGTTGTTAAGTTAGGCGCTAATAATTTATTCAATCAGTATTATATTACTGCCATGGCCAATCCATCAATTGGTGGACTTTATTATGTTTCATTTGGATATAATATTTTTTAATCAAGCGTAACATTTTATTCACTCCACTAAAAAAATGAATATGAAAAATTTTAAAAATATATTTTCAATCACGTTGATCATAGCATGCGTGGTTGTAATTGCATCCTCTTGTAATAAAAACACAGCGGATCCTATTCCAAACAAATTCTATCTCCAAAGTGGTAATACCATTGGAGATATCATAAGTACTGACGCGAATTATTCGATTCTCAAGGCTGCTGTTGAAAAAGCAGGGTTGATGGCTGATTTGTCCGACAGAAATAAAGTGTTTACTGTGTTCGCACCCAATGATGCAGCATTCACTCTTTCGGGAATTCCGGCTGCTGCCATTTCTGTATTACCTGCTGCTACTATCGCAAGTATTTTGCAGTACCATATAATACCTGGAAGGAAACTATTCTCTTCTGAGATATCTACAACCTTTCCAAATACAGAGTTTGTAACATCCTTTATTCTTCCAGCTCCTAATACAAACCCGTTGGTTCGCTTTAGCGCGTTCCCTTCAAAAAGCGCCAATGGTGCCTACCTTAATAATGTTCCAATTACAGCAACCGATATCGATGCTGCCAATGGCATTATGCATAGGTTGTATGTTGTAAATCCCCCTCCAAGTAAGTTTTTGTGGGATTCTATTTCAACAAGCAGTGATTTAACTTATTTGAAGGCGGCGATCATTCGCGCGGATAGCGGTGTAGCTGTAGCAGGCAGATTACAAACAGCTTTGAGCAGCTTTGGTGTAAACCTTACGATATTAGCACCAACCAATCTCGCTTTTCAAACACTTTTAACAGGAGCCATATACCAAGCCTTGGTTAAGCAGGGAATCCCAGCAGCAACTGCATTTCCAACCGCACAATCCCTAGCAAGTACACCTGATGTATTTACTAATCCTGCATTGTTTGGAGCTTTATCTGCCCAAACCGTAAAAGGAATTGTGGTTTATCATGTCTTAAGTTCGAAAATACCGGGCATAAGAACATTCTCAGTGAATCTTCCGACATCTGAAACGCTCTTAAAAACATTGCTCAACAGTGCAGTTTCAATACATCCTGGTGTAATGGCACAAGCTAAATTCGCTGGACCTTTTGTAGCAGCAGCAACTTTCAAAGGGTTGGCAAATACAACAGCATCCAATGTAATTATTAATCCACTTAACCCATTTGCAACAGATCAAAATTATATAAATGGTTCTATTATGAAAATTGATCAGGTATTATTACCTCAGTAAAATTAATAGTAGCACAAAAAAAGCCGGATGAAGTTCATCCGGCTTTTTTATTTATTGAACATAAGATTATACGGCAAATCTAAAATGCATAATGTCTCCATCTTTTACGATGTAGTCTTTGCCTTGGACTGCCATTTTTCCTGCTTCTTTACATGCATTCTCAGAGCCTAATGAAACAAAATCGTCGTAAGCAATTACCTCGGCCCTTATAAAACCTTTTTCAAAGTCAGTATGAATCACGCCCGCAGCCTGTGGAGCAAGCATCCCCTTGGTGATCGTCCAGGCACGAACTTCTTGAACACCTGCAGTGAAATAAGTGGCCAGGTTTAGTAATTGATAGGTTGACTTGATCAATCTCACCACACCACTCTCGGAGAGTCCCAAATCTTCGAGAAACATTTTTCTGTCATCGTAATTCTCCATCACCGCAATTTCACTCTCTATTTCAGCACTGATGAATATGATTTCAGCTTTTTCGTTCTTGATAGCTTCTTTTACCTGTGTTGTGAAGTTGTTTCCATGTACGACGCTTTTTTCATCTACGTTGCATACATAGATCACAGGCTTAATAGTAAGCAGAAATAAGTCGTGCAAGTATTTTTCGGATTCCTCTTTGCTGATTTCAAAAGCACGGGCATTTTTTCCTTGTTCCAAAAAACTTTTCATTTCCTTGAGTACCTCAATACATCTTTGAATATCCCGGTCGCCGGTTTTTGCCATTTTTTCGACCCTCGACAATTTTTTCTCAACACTCTCCAAGTCTTTCAGTTGCAACTCTGTATCAATTACTTCTTTGTCTCTTATAGGATTTACATTTCCATCTACATGGATTACATTTTCATCTTCAAAGCACCTCAACACATGGATGATGGCATCTGTATTTCGAATATTTCCCAGGAATTGATTTCCCAAACCTTCGCCTTTGCTCGCACCTTTAACCAGACCTGCAATATCTACAATCTCTACGGTGGTAGGGACCACCTTTTGGGGTTTTACCAATTTCTCTAGTTCAATCAACCGCTGGTCCGGAACAGTAATAACGCCCACGTTGGGTTCAATAGTACAAAACGGAAAATTGGCCGCCTGTGCTTTTGCATTGCTCAACGCATTAAATAGGGTTGATTTTCCTACATTTGGTAACCCGACAATCCCTGCCTGTAATGCCATAATTATTTTTTTGCGTGGCAAAGGTAGTGAGATTGCTGCAGAAGCAGTCTGGATACTCGGAAGATTTCTAACCCGTTCTACATGGCCCTTAACATCATATGGTTCCTCTTCTTTATCATCGCTTTTGCGGTAGCCTTTTTTAAATGGGCCATTACTGGAGATGCACTTATATTCAAAACCATCACAGAAGGAATTTTTAAATCAGCTGGAGACAGTGTTGACCTCTCTTTCAAATTGATCGGAATCATGACCCTTTTTTTAGGTTTCATGAATATTGGAGAAAAAGCAGGGGCTATTCGTTTTTTATCCCGTATCGTTGGACCTTTTTTCAGCAAATTGTTTCCTGAAGTTCCAGATAAACATCCTGCATTTGGCCACATGATCATGAATTTCTCCGCGAATTTGTTGGGATTGGACAATGCTGCTACGCCTTTTGGGTTAAAAGCCATGGAAAGTTTACAGGAATTGAATCCCCAAAAAGACACCGCAAGCAATGCGCAAATTATGTTTCTGGTTTTGCATGCATCCGGACTCACCCTCATTCCTATCAGTATTATTGCTATTCGTGCTTCTGTAACACCTGCTGCCGCTAATCCGACAGACATATTCCTTCCTTGTATGATTGCTACGTTTGTTGCAACGATTGCTGCACTGGTGATAGTTTCATTCAAACAAAAGATAAATTTATTTCAACCCGTTATCCTTGCATGGATTTTGGGTATTTCTGTGCTGATAGGAGCTCTCATCAGTTATATAAAGTTCTCCCTTGCACAAAACGAAATAGAAAATTTCTCCTCCGTCTTAAGCAATGGGTTGATACTCCTGATTTTTTTGGCTTTTCTGATAGGAGGGATGTACAAGAAAGTGAATCTCTTTGAAGCATTTGTAGAAGGTGCAAAAGGAGGATTTGAAGTAGCCATAAAAATTATTCCGTACCTCGTTGCCATGTTGGTAGCCATCAGTGTACTGAGAAGTTCAGGTGCTTTTGAATTCATTACATCCCAATTGAGTAATCTATTTTCTTTTTTAGGAATGGACACTTCATTTGTAAAGGCACTTCCAACCGCACTCATGAAACCTTTGAGTGGGAGTGGGGCAAGAGCTATGATGGTTGATACTATGAATACGTACGGTGCTGATTCTTTTCCGGGGAGACTCTCCGCTATTTTTCAGGGTACTAGCGATACTACTTTCTTTGTGGTTGCTGTTTACTTCGGATCTGTAGCTGTTAAAAATACGCGTTATGCTATCGGCAGTATGTTGCTGGCAGATCTTGTAGGCATCATTACTTCTATTTTATTGGCCTATTTATTTTTTGGTAGTTAACATGCAGATAATTTTAAAGGATATTCTTTTATTCGGTTTCCACGGAGTTCATCCACTTGAAAACAAAGTAGGTACCAACTTCAAAATAGATCTAACGATTGATGTTCGGGATATAGTTATAAAAAATTTAGAGGATACAATCGACTATGAAAAAGTATATTTGATTCTCAAAGACGAGTTCAACATTACCGAGCAGCTGCTGGAGGTACTGGCTGAAAGGATTATTGAAAAAATATGTGTAACCTTTAAGGGGTTGCTTCAAATCGAGCTCACCATCATGAAATTAAATCCACCTATTTCCTCTTTTGAAGGAACGGTAGGAGTAAAGAAAACAAAAAAATTAAATTGATCTATATGCGTAAGAATGTATTGGCAGTTTTGTTATTGTTCTTGTCCATCCAATCCATGGCACAGGAAAATGTTCCAACAAAATACGATCCAAATGAATTGTTCAATCCATTGTTCTATAAAGAATATGGCAGCACGTTACGAACTGGAAACGGCGAGCCAGGAGTAGCTTATTGGCAGAACAAGGCAGATTATTCAATCAAGGCTGAATTGAATGATCAAACCAATGAAGTAAAGGGAAGTGTTGTTCTTACCTATACCAATAACAGTCCACACCAACATAATTTCCTTTGGTTTCAGCTCGATCAAAACC
>JAURIR010000068.1 GCA_030832645.1 Chitinophagales bacterium
AAGATTATTTCATGGGGGCGAACAGCTGCTGCAGATATTGAAGTAAAAAATATTCAATCCGAGGTCAATCAAACTACTATTGAGGTATCATATAAAAACACCCCGTATATTTTTTCTATCCCTTTTGTTGATAAGATAGCAATTGAAAATGCATTGCATTGTTTTGCGGCTTGTCTTGTTTTGGGGAAGGCCTGCGAAGTGATTCCTCGAATGAAGGAATTGCCTTCTTTGGCAATGCGACTTGAAGTAAAAGAAGGGCAGCACCAAAGTATTGTGATCAACGATAGCTACAATGCAGATATGACGGGCGTCTTAAGTGCGATTGAATTTTTATCAGCACAAAAGCATGGCTATGCCAAAACTGCTATCTTGTCTGATGTTTCAGGAATTTCTGAAAATGCCGAAGAGGCATATATTCAACTTGCAAACTTTCTACTATCTAAAAAAATAACTACCCTGTTTGGTGTTGGTCCGGTCTTTCAAAAATACATTCATCATTTTCAGCAACCCGGTAACAGCATATCTGTATTTGGAACTACCGAAGAATTGATCAAGCATATACATCCTTCCTTTTTCAAGGAGCAGGTGGTGTTGGTGAAAGGCGCACGGCCTTTTCATTTCGAAAGAATCAGTCAATTATTGGAAACCAAAATTCATAAAACACGCTTAGAAGTTAATTTATCCTCGGTAGTAAATAATTTAAAACAGTTCCGCTCCAAGCTGCAACCCGCCACTAAAATAATGGCTATGGTAAAAGCTTTCTCTTATGGTGCAGGTAGTTTTGAGATTGCAAATTTGCTTCAATCCAATCATGTTGATTACATAAGTGTAGCTTATGTAGATGAAGGGATCGAACTACGAAAAGCAGGAATCCGAATGCCAATCATGGTGATGAATGTGGAAGGAGACGGATTTGCATCCTTGGTGGAATATGATTTAGAGCCAGAGGTTTATTCAATCGAGCTTGCAAAAAAATTACATTCTTACCTCGAAAAAGAGGGCATTCAATTTTTTCCTGTACACCTGAAAATTGATACGGGCATGCATCGTCTTGGAATGGACGGTGAACAGGTAAAAGAATTTCTACATGATTATTCACACAATCGATTTATTGTAAAATCAGTTTTTACTCATTTGGTTGCATCCGAAGATGCTGCAGAGGATAACTTTACTCATCATCAATTGGATGTATTTGATGCCATTTGTATGGAGTTAAAAAAAGTACTTTCAACTCCTTTTCTCCGACATGCATGCAATACAGCCGCGATTCTTCGTCATCCCAGGGCCGCCTATGAAATGGTTCGATTGGGAATTGGGTTATATGGTATACAAACCAGTAAAGAAGAGTTCTCTCTAACTGAAGCAGTAGAACTCAAAACTACCATCGCGCAGATTCGAAAGGTTAAAAAAGGGGAGTCGGTGGGCTATGGCAGAGGAGCCATTCTTAAGAAGGATTCAATGATTGCAACCATTCGTATTGGATATGCAGACGGCTTTCCGCGTGCATTGGGAAATGGAAAGGGAGAGGTACTGATCAGAGGAAATAAGTATCCTACCATTGGTAATATTTGTATGGATATGACGATGATTGATTTGGGAGATGAAAGTAATTTTCAGGTAGACGATGAAGTCCTTTTGTTTGGCAAGGCCTATTCCATCAAAGAGCTTGCAATAAAGGCTGGTACTATACCTTATGAGATTATGACTGGAATTTCACAGCGGGTTCCTCGTATATACTTAAGTGAATAAAGCCTTCGTCTCCATTTTCTTATCGTGTATATTTGTAAAAAAAAATACAGTGAAATTCAGGCACGCCATCGTTTTAACTCTTCTCATTTTACTGGTTGATCAATTCATAAAAATATATGTGAAAACCCATTTTTATATGGGCGAGGAGAGGATTCCATTAACTTTTATGCCTTGGTTCAGATTTCACTTTATCGAAAACGAGGGAATGGCCTATGGTTGGAAGTTGGCTGGTTCTTGGGGTAAAATCGCATTGACTGTTTTTCGTCTGGTAGCAGTGGGGTTCGGTACTTATTATATTCTCAGTATTATAAGGAAACAATATCATATCGGCTACATTATTTGTGTTACGTTGATTTATGCTGGAGCAATAGGAAATTTAGTCGATAGTCTTTTTTACGGTATGGCATTTGAATTCAGTGATGCCTACGCACAGAATTTAGCAAAGGGATTCTGGCAGGAAGGATTTCAAGGTGGTTATGAAGGAATACTTCATGGCAGGGTGGTAGATATGTTTTATTTCCCTATCATTCATGATGTTTCTCTTCCGGGTTGGATTCCAATTTGGGGAGGTGAACCTTTTGAATTTTTCCGCCCCGTATTCAATCTTGCCGATGCATCCATTTCGATTGGTTTGATTTGTATTTTAATTTTTCAGTCAAGATTCTTTCCTGGCAATTCCCAGAATACTTCAACTACAATTGAAGAAGCAGCATAGGTTATCCACCCCATCCCTCTCTATCTAAATTTCTATAGTGGATGGCTTCTGCAACATGTTCGGTTTTAATTTCTATGCTTTGATCCAAGTCTGCAATTGTTCTCGATACTTTTAGAATTCGGTCGTATGCCCTGGCAGATAGATTCAATTGGTGCATAGCTTTTTTGATAAGTTGCTGGCTTTCTTTATTCAGTTGGCATATACTTTTTAAATCCGACGCCTCCATCAATGCATTAGAATAAATTCCTCGTTTATTTTTAAATCTTTCTTGTTGCATCTTTCTGGCATTTATCACTCTTTTCCTGATTTGTTCTGATGTTTCATGAACATCTATAGAAGACAACTGGGAAAATTCAACGGGTGTTACTTCCACGTGTAAATCAATTCTATCGAGTAATGGTCCGGAAATTTTATTCAAATATTTTGAAACAGTGCCGGGAGGGCAAGCACATTTTTTCTCTGGATGGTTGTAAAAGCCACAGGGACAAGGATTCATGGAGGCAATCAACATGAAGGATGCCGGAAAGTCTATTGCAATCTTGGCCCTGGATATACTCACCTTTCTCTCTTCAATAGGTTGTCTCATGACTTCCAATACCGATCTCTTGAATTCTGGTAATTCATCCAGAAACAATACGCCGTTGTGTGCCAATGAAATTTCTCCTGGTTGAGGAGTTGAGCCTCCTCCTACCAATGCAACATCTGAAATGGTATGGTGTGGACTTCGAAAAGGGCGTCTGGAGATGAGTGTTGAGTGGTCTGGCAGCTTTCCCGCAACACTATGGATTTTTGTACTCTCCAGCGCCTCTTCCAAAGTAAGGGGAGGTAAAATGGAAGGGAGTCTTTTGGCCAACATGGTTTTCCCAGCACCGGGCGGACCGATGAGAATAACATTGTGTCCGCCCGATGCTGCGATCTCTAATGCCCGTTTGATATTGTCTTGTCCCTTTACTTCTGAGAAATCATTTTGAAATATAATTTGACTGTTTAGGAATTTTTCCTCTATATTGATGTCAATGGGAGGTTTCGAAGTTCCTTCGCTCTTGAAAAATTCTACAACATCCAGTAAGGACTCCATTCCATACACATTTAATCCGCTGACCATAGCTGCCTCTTTGCTGTTTTCTGATGGTATGATCAATCCTTTGTATCCATCTTTTCTTGCTTGTAGTGCAATTGGTAACGCACCTCTTATCGGCCGCAATTTTCCGTCGAGGCTTAATTCACCCATGATTACATGTTCTTGAAATAATGGTGAAATCGCTAATTGTTCGGATGCAACAAGGATACCCATTGCTATGGGTAAATCAAATGCAGTACCTGTTTTTCTAATATCCGCAGGTGCCAGATTGATAACAATTCTGGTGCGGGGCATTTCAAATTTGTTCGATTTAAGCGCACTCTCAACTCGTTGAACACTTTCTTTGATGGCTGAGTCAGGAAGACCAACAATGCAGTATTCTTTTCCCTGCGAGGTCCAATTCACTTCCACCGTTATGGGGATTGCTTCTACCCCATATACCGAGCTTCCGAATATTTTCACGAACATGATGTGAAAATAGGTTTACACCTGTATGAGATGTTGTATTAAATAACAGAAGGAGAAGAGAAAATTCTATTGGTTTGAAGTTGGTTTGCCTAAATTTTCTAAAAGGGAGGTAACGCCTTCTTTCTGTAAGATGAGGTACCCCATTCTATCCTGACTGATACCTTCTTTTAATTGATAGCTGAAATGCAGTTCATCGTCTTTGAGAATGGTTTCAAAGTACCTAAAATCGATTGTGGTCAAGTCTTTCAGGTCTTCTCCAATTTCATACAAATGGGTGGAAAGAATAAATAAACAGTTTTTGATATGTACAAGTCCTCTGATCACTGCGAGCGAGCATTTCATGGCATCTTGAATATTTGTTCCTTTAAACAGTTCATCAATCAACACCAACCAATTTCTGCCGTCATCTATTTTTTGGATCGTTTCTTTGATTCTTTTTACTTCGTTGAAGAAATAGCTTTCGCCCTTTGTAATATTATCTTCTATATTGATATTGCTGAGAATTCCTTCAAAAAGAGAGAGCTTCATTTCTTTTGCAGGAACTCCCATTCCGATGTGCGCGAGATAGACAGCCAGCCCAACTGCTTTGATTAAAGTACTTTTTCCTGCCATGTTTGCGCCTGTAAGAAAGATGAAATTACTGTCTTTGTTCATGGTAATATCATAGCTGACGGCGTTTTCAAGTAGGATGTGTTTGAGCGAGGTAGCTTCAATTGAAGAGGCCGAATCTGTAAAAACAGGATTCTCAAGGCCTATTTCCATATTTGCTTTTGCCATTGAATACCAGGCATCTAATTGTCCGTAGTATTTCATGAGCATCCTCATTTCTGCAATCAGTTCTACATGAAATATTCTTCCGTAGTATAAGATTTCTCTTTTACTCAGCTCATGAAATTCTTCTTTCTCCAAAAGGGCAATCAATCTTTTATCTCCAATAATCTTAGTAGTTTGGAATACTATTTCACTCAATGGTTTTGGTAGTGCATCTTCTTTAAAAAATTCATGAATACTTCGAAATCCTTTTACAAGCGAAAACAATTGCCTCATCGAAAAGAGAATCAACGAATAATCTCTGGGGTGAAGCCATTTGTAGATGGACGCTTGTAGAGGGGTGATATTTTCTGGAATGGGATCTGGGTTATCGTCAAAAAATTTTTCAATTACCAACATTGTTCCATTGGTGATATACGCTGGCCAATCGTATATTTTTTTGGAGTACAACAAAAGAATGTTTTGAACAGCGCTAATTTCTTCTGTTCTATTGAGTGGATGTTTTAAAATGGATTGAAGAACTGCTCTGCCCTCTGATGTATTGGTAAAATCTATGAGATGAAACAACGAATATTCTTCCTGGGTATGAAATACCGAAAGGTCGTATAGGGTTGTTTTATCAATGTGCATGTTAATCTCTATTGAAATGCAGTCGCATTCCTCTTTTCTGGGTATCTACCTTTCCGTTTTCAAATACAATAGATCCATTTACAAATGTCTTGTGTATGCTTGCGGGCATTTGAAAACCTTCTAACGGGCTCCATCCACATTTGTAAAGAATATTTTCTTTTGATATTAGTTGAGATTGGTGGGTATTGACCAATACCAGGTCTGCAAAATAATTTTCTCTTATAAATCCCCTTTCAGCAATTTGAAAACATTTTGCAGGGGCATGCGCCATCTTTTCTACAATTTTCTCGATCGATATTTTTCCCTGTTGATGATAGTATAACATCAATTGCAGACTGTGTTGAACCAGAGGCAATCCTGCATGGGCATGTTCGTATGCCTCTTCTTTTTCTTCAGTGGTATGTGGGGCGTGATCGGTTGCTATGATATCCAATCGGTCATCCAGAAGGGCTTCCCAAAGAGCAGCTTTGTTTTCTTTCGACTTGATGGCTGGATTGCATTTGATCTTGTTTCCAAGTCTAGCATAATCGTCGGCCGTAAAGTGAAGATGATGGACACAGACTTCAGAGGTTATTCTTTTATCCTCCAAGGGTAGCAGATTGGTGAATAATTGCAATTCTTTTGCAGTGGATATATGAAGGATATGTAACCTGGTGTTGTATTTTTTTGCAAGTTGTACAGCTAGGAGAGAAGATTCAAAACAAGCCTCGACATTTCTGATGATCGGATGGTCTTCAATTGTAAGGGTCGATTTTGTTTGTTTACGATTTTCTACGTTGGCTTTGATGATTCTTTCGTCTTCGCAGTGAGTGGCGATTAACACCTGTGATTCTCTGAAGATTCTATTGAGTGTTAGATGATTGTCTACCAGCATATTGCCGGTTGACGAGCCCATAAAAATTTTAATACCGCAAATTTGATTCTTCTTATCATTTGTTTTCAGCACCTCTTCGGCATTATCGTTGGAGGTTCCCATAAAAAAAGAATAATTCGCCGGAGAACTGTTTGCTCCGATGGTATATTTTTCTTCCAATAATTCCTGCGTAAGTGCAGCAGGTTTGGTATTGGGCATTTCCATGAAACTGGTAGTTCCACCTGCAACTGCAGCACATGATTCAGTATGGATGTTTGCCTTGTGTGTGAGTCCGGGTTCTCTGAAATGAACTTGATCGTCTATTACACCTGGGAGAAGGTATTTGGTAGAACCGTCGATTTCTTTTGCCTGTGGGTATTCTATTACCCCACCAATTTTTTCGATCCGTTGATTCTTTATCAAAAGATCACCTTCAATGATTTTTCCCTCGTTTACAATTTTCGTGTTTTTGATGATAGTAGCCGACATCTTGTTTGAATTTTATCTTCCCATTCCACCGCCCTCAAAATGCAAGGAGAACATTAGCATTCTGCTATTCATTTTATCTACAACACTCGAATAGATGAGATCTGCATCTCTGGCATGGATATTGGAAAGTCCGTAGCTAAATTTTATTTCAGGAGAAAGTATAAAGTAGGGCAGAAAGAATTGGAATCCTATTCCACCTTCAACTCCGTAATCGTTTTTCTTGATTTTAAGCATATTGTCGCTGTTCCTGGCTCCTGCATTGCTGGCCAAATCAAAATCGTATTTCGCTCCTGCAAGGGTGTAAACTCTGAAGTTGTTGATTCGGTCGCTTTTCAGTCTAACTTGTAAAGGAAAACTCATTACGATCGACTCTGCTCGTTGGTTTTCTATCGTATTACTTTTCATTAAATAATCCAGCTTTTTTTCGCTGAAAACAAGGTTCAAAGGATAGAAACGCAGATCAAATCTTTTTGAAAGCTGGTAGTTGGCCATGATGCCCAAGTGTATCCTCCCGGTATTGCCAGACTCCACATCAGCAATCTTCTTGTTGAGCGCGGGGTTGGTAAAACTTGGATCGTGTGTGATGTTGTAATGAGAAGTATTGTAGCCAAGCATGATGCCAAAATAGTAAGGCTTCACATCGTGATCTGCCAAGTTCAACTCAACGGCATGTTGTGCTTTGACTTCCATCAAAAGGAAGAGACTTCCCAATACTATTATTTTTCTCCTAAGTAGATGGTGCATATACCGAAACTCAATCGTTTATAGAATGTATGACGATAGCCAACTTTTTCCATGATGGAAATAAAATTTTTTCCTTCTGGAAATTGCTGAACTGAATCATTTAAATATTGATACGCGTTCTTGCTTTTAGAAAATATTCCACCTAGTTGTGGGGTGATGAAATTCATGTAAAGCGAATAGAATTGTTTGATAATGGGTGCAGTAGGTTTTGAAAATTCAAGTACCATTAATTTTCCACCTGGTTTTAATACACGAAGGATTTCTGATAAACCTTTTTCTAGCTGTTGAAAATTTCTAACTCCGAATGCAACAGTTGTTGCATCAAAGCTTGCATCTTCGTATGCAAGTTGTTCGCTATCCCCCTTGTATAATTGTATACAGCCCTCAAGCTTGAGTTCTTTTACTTTTTTTCTTCCTATTTCTAACATCCCCTCTGATATATCAATGCCAACAATTTGTTGTGGGGCTAGCATATTAGCAGAAAGAATGGCAAGATCAGCTGTGCCTGTGGCAACATCGAGTACTTTGACTGGACGATCTTTTTTTAGGAATTGAAGTGCTTTTTTTCTCCATCCAATATCAATGCCAGCAGAAAGAAACCTGTTCAAAAAATCGTACCGGGGAGCGATTTCATCGAACATATGAGCCACCTGTTCTTTTTTCGGTAAATTTGACTGCAGATCTGGTACAACCGTGTCGTGTGCGTAATTTCCCATCTCGACAAAAGTACTTAAAATCGATACAAGGCCTCTTAAAGTAATGATAAATCTCCCTTCTCTATGATCATACAAAAAGCGGAATATGTGATCAGCAGTCCTTCAGTGGATAGCTGCCCCCAGGCTGATCGTCCGGAGTATGCATTCATTGGTAGAAGCAATGTGGGCAAGTCGTCGTTGATCAATATGCTAACTGGCATGAAGCAGCTGGCAAAAGTTTCTGCCACACCCGGAAAAACTCAGCTGATCAATCATTTTTCTATCGTTAGCAAAGCTTCTTTGGATGCACCACAACTTACTAAATGGTATTTGGTGGATCTACCCGGATATGGATTTGCAAAAGTTTCCGCCTCGAGCAGAAAGCAATGGGAAAAAATGATCGAAGGGTATATTCGTAAACGAGAAACCCTTGTGAATTTGTTTGTATTAGTAGATTCCCGACATACACCTCAGGAAATTGATTTAAAATTTATTCAGCGCTTGGGTGAGTGGCAAGTGCCTTTTGCTATTCTTTTTACCAAAGCTGATAAGGAAACTCAAAAAGTAGTGAGCGCCCATGTGAAAGCTTTTGGCGATGCCATGAAAAAAAGGTGGACGGAAATACCCCCCATATTTGTTACGAGCGCTGAAAAGAGATTGGGCAAAAAATATATCTTGGATATGATCCACGAAATGAACAGCGAATTTTTCAAGCAGCAATCAACTTCAAAAAAATGAATCTTCCCGTAGTGGTGCCCCGCTGGATCCAAATGCTTTATCCTACTGGGATGTGGAAGATGGCTTCAGACGAAAAAAAGCTATACTTAACATTTGATGATGGTCCACATGCTACCATTACTCCCCAGGTCCTTGATATGTTGCGTTCTTTTCATGCCAAGGCCACTTTTTTTTGTGTGGGAGATAATGTTAGAAAAAACCCAGATGTCTTTCAACGTATACTGCAGGAAGGACATACTGTTGGTAATCACACCTATCATCATTTAAATGGATGGCATACGGAGATTCACAGATACGCGGAAGATGTTCAAAAAGCGGATGAACTCATTCAATCCCCCTTGTTTCGTCCTCCTTATGGAAGAGTAAAAAACAGTCAGGTAAAATGGCTTCATTCAAATGGATTTCAATTGGTGATGTGGACGCTATTAACATCGGATTATGACCAGCGTTTGTCTCAAGAGCGATGTGCAAAAAGAGTAATTGATAAGCTTTCACCTGGAGCAATAGTACTGTTTCATGATGGGGAAAAGGCAGAAAAAAATATGTTATTCGCGCTGAAAAAATTATTGCAACATGCAAGCAGCGAAGGATATCAGTTTGAAGCAATTACTTATAAAAAAGGGTCTGCGTAAAAACGCTGACCCGTTTAATCCGTACCCTATGAAAACTGTTCGGAAGTTAGGTATCTTTTTATTATTTTCTCTAAAAAAATTTCTTGTTTCATGATGATCGATACCCATAGCCACTTGTATGCAATTGATTTTGAGCAAGATAGAAATGAAGCGCTCAAAAGAGCGCAGGATGCAGGCGTAGAAAGGGTTTTCTTACCGGCGATAGACAGTGAAACACATGAAAGGATGATGCAGTTGGTGGTAGAGGCTGGAGGATATTGTTTGCCGATGATGGGACTTCATCCATGTTCTGTAGATGAAAATTTCAAGGCAGAATTGGAAGTCGTAACTCAATGGTTAAACAAGGAAAAATTTTATGCAATAGGTGAAATAGGATTGGATTTTTATCATTCCGATGCATTCAAAAGTCAACAACTAGAAGCATTTGAATTTCAGATCGATCTTGCAAAAAAATGTAATCTTCCAATCGTTATTCATTCAAGAAGTTCAATGGACGAGTGTATTAAATTGATACAGGGTAAACAAGATGGTTCTTTAAAAGGAATTTTTCATTGTTATGGAGGGGATGAGCGCCAGGCAAGGAAAATTATCGACATGGGATTTATGTTGGGAATTGGAGGAGTGGTTACCTATAAAAATGCAGGATTGGCTAGTTTAGTTGAAACACTCCCATTGGAATCGATGGTATTGGAAACAGACGCTCCTTATTTGACTCCGGTTCCTCACAGGGGAAAAAGAAACGAGACCAGTTACATTAGGTTTGTAGCCGAAAAGATCGCATTCCTTAAAAACATCGATCTGGAGCAAGTGTGTATTGTTACTTCCGGCAATGCTAAAAAAATATTCAGCTTCTA
>JAURIR010000069.1 GCA_030832645.1 Chitinophagales bacterium
TCCCCGTTTAACTACAGATGCCTACGCAACCGCTTGGATCGAAGGCGACCCATCCATTCAAATAGATCCGACCACACCCAATGGAGGCAGGCACTCTGTGATGGCGGTATCAGGATCGATTATTGAAGTGAGTAAGGCAGGTCAGTGGGATTGGCAAGTAGGTGAAGGCGGAAATCTTGGATCTACAACAACTGGAAATGGAGAAGGTCTCATTATTACTGTGAGTATTCCAGATATGAGATCCTTTGCGGAAGCATCCGAACTCCGATTGGTGGGATGGAATGGAAATAGCTGGGTAGACCTCAGTGGAAAATCAACCGCTACTGGAAATACCGAGAACAGTAAATTAATTGGAACGATGACAGCAGGTATATCGGCCATAGCAATCGGTAAGATACTGGCTGCTCCATTTGTGAAACTTGAATCTTTTACAGTAACATCAGCCAATTGCAATACAATCCTAAAATGGTCAACCTCCTTTGAGTTAAATGGAATCATTTTTACCATAGAGCAAAGTACAGACAGCATCAAGTTCTCACCGATTACTACCGTTTCGTCTTATGGACTTTCAAGCGGAAGCAATTATATCAAAGCAATTGAGCCGCCAGTAGGAAAAGTGTATTACAGATTAAAAATTCAACAACCAAGCGGCGCATTCGTCTATTCAAAGATTATTTCAACATACAACGAGTGCAATGAAAACGACAACATGTGGTTATACCCGAATCCGGTTGTCAACAACGATCCGTTGAACCTGCGCTTTAAAATATCCAGAGAGGGAACTGCCGAGTTGCTGATTTACAATGCCCTTGGACAGCAAGTGCTTCGAAGAACAGTTCAATTCAAAAATGGAGTGAATACCATCTTGATTGATGTGAAGCATTTCATCCATGGAACGTACAATCTTCATCTGATTGATTCAAATGGAAACAGGATTGGAACGGTCAAGCGATTCATCAAACAATAAACCATGAAAAAAGAAATGATAAACATGCATAATATAAAAGCTCTTACAGTTCTATTGATAATAATCGTTGGATGTAAATATCCCCTCTCGGCTCAAATTAAAATTGGCGAGAATCCAAAATCGATCAATGCAGATGCGGTATTGGATGTTGAATCGAGTAACAAAGGAATTCTCTTACCAAGAATAGCACTTAGTTCAACCACTTCCGCTTCTCCTTTAAAAAATTTCACCAGTGGAATGGTTGTGTACAATACTTCTTCGAGCAATGACCTCACGCCTGGACTCTACTATTCGGATGGTACTAAATGGATAAAAGGCAATACAACTATATCCAATACGGGGTTCTTGATTGGAGCACAGAGTTATCTGGAAACAGTTGCAACAAGTAACCAGAGTATTTTTAAAACACCTGCTACGATTACGGATGTCAATAAAATATTTCTCTACAGAAATGGCATCATGATTTCATTTTCCATCAACAACAGCACTTCGATCAAATCGGAGCTACCCTGCAACCAGGGCGATCAAATTAGGATTATTCAATTATTATAAAACAAAAAAAACAAAACAATGAAAAAACTCGTATTTCTCACAGTGCTAGCAGCTATTAGTTACACAGCTTCGGCGCAAAAAGACACAACCAAGGTAGTAGATAACAAAGGTACTATCAAATGGGTCATTTCAAACACGACCGCTGTCATTACAAAAGGTGATAGTACTCTATTGTATGTTACTCCTCAACAATTGGGAGATAGCAGCTTTGTAAAATTTGCCAACAATGGATTGACAAAAAATGGACAAATCGTTGAATTGGGCGGAGTATTAAATCGTGTTACAACGATCGAAACCAGTGCATCAAACTTTTTACAAATCACTGGACTACAAAGAGGCTCAAATACTAACGATAGTGTAATGGTAGTAAATCCATCTACAGGACAATTGAAATTCATTTCAGCTTCAGGCCTGTTTAATGCGCTGACATTTAGTAATGGACTTACCAAAAATGGAAATGTGGTTGAATTAGGTGGCCCCCTTACTAAAGAAACCATCATAGGAACAGACGGAACTAACAAATTGAAAATCACAGGACTTGAAAGCGGTTCTCTGGCAACTGATAGCATTGTTGTATCTGCTTCAGATGGCACACTCAAAAGAGTTACAGCGGAAACTCTCTTGCAAAGCGGTGACGAATATTTTACTGCAACAGGGGGACAAAAGAATTTCGTTGTAGCAGGCAGTCCAGTTGCAGTATCAAAAGTATCTGTATATAGAAATGGCGTAAGATTGATGCCTGTGATTGATTACACAACTGTTGCAGGTCAAGTTAATCTTACTGATGCACTCGCAGCTTTGGTTGTTGCAGGAGATGTGATTGAAGTTCAATGGGTGAAATAATCTATCAAGTTTATTTATTACTAGACTACATATTTATATAAACATTTGACCAATAACTTATCCAATAAGTTATTGGTCAAATAAATGAATTACAATGGACAAAGTTTGGATCACTTTTCTTTTATTTTCGGTTTCGATCAATTCAATGAGCCAAACCGTTATTGGCCCGAAAGGAACAAAAATTGCAATAGACAGCAGCAAATGGAAGATCAACGGTAATAATGTTTACAATAAAAATTCCGGAGGTATTGGCATTGGTACTGCAAATCCAACTGCTCAATTTCATACAACGGGTGATGTAAGATTTCAGGGCATTGGATCAAACACACTCAATACAAAAATATTAACCGCAGACGCCAATGGAAATATAACAACACGCTTGTTGTCGAATCTCATAGACGGGAGTGCAGTAACATCTATCAATGGGATAGCAAGTTCTGCTCAAACTTTTGAAAGTGGCGCGTCGGGAACAGATTTCAATATTTCATCGCTAGGCAGTGTTCATACGTTTAATTTGCCAACCGCTTCTGCTACCAATCGCGGTGCCTTATCCTCTGCGGATTGGTCGACTTTTAACGGAAAAGAAAACGTACTCAGCTTCTCCACTGGATTGACCAGAACAGGAAATACTATTGCTGTGAATAGCATTCAAAATATTACAGCGCTTTCAAATCTCACAACCAATGGATTGATAAAAACTTCCGGAGGTACTGGAGCGTTGTCGATTGCAACTGCCAGTGATTTTCCGATATTGAATCAAAATACAACAGGTAATGCTGCAACTGTGACAACTAACGCCAATCTAACAGGACCAGTGACTTCTGTAGGAAATGCTACGAGCATAAGTGCAAATGTTGTAACTAACTCAATGCTAGCACAGCTACCTACACAAACTTTTAAAGGACGAATAGCAACCGGTACAGGCAACGTGGAAGATCTCACAGCTGCACAAGCCACTGCAATGTTGACTCCATTTACTTCGTCTGCGCAGGGAGTTGTTCCTGCAAGTGGTGGTGGAACAACTAATTTTTTGAGGGCCGATGGTATATTCGCCCCTATTACTAGTAGCCGAAACCCTACAGTAATTACTCTCAATAACGATATAACTACTCAACCGACTGCTGGCAATAACCCTTCAATATTAACCGATATTACAGGATTATCTTTTGATGTTACTGCAAACAAAACTTACCGGTTCTCTGCAATTATACCATTCACTAGCAGCGCCACAACAAATCCTGTTATATTTACGATTGATGGACCGACTGCTTCTTTTATTAGCTTTACAAGTAGATCACCCTTGAACAACAATACAGAAATAATAAACTATTGCAGTGCCTATAATACACCTAACAGTTGGAGTGGAAATAACAATTCAGTATTAAATGCAAATATGGCAATAATTACGGGTATAGTAATACCATCCGCCAATGGAACAGTCAAAGTAAAATTTGCAGCAAAAACTGCTGCTATTACCGCAAAAGCAGGTGCTTGGTTGGAATACTGGTAGAATTTTTAATCAGATAATGCTATAACCTATCTCTGGATTTCATCTCGCAGAATAGCCTTTCAACTCTTTCAAAAAAATCGGTCAACTAATTATAGTTGACCGAAAATCGCGTTTGGTAGCATTGCAGGGCATGCAGCAAATCAATCAGTAGATCTTTAACTGTTTGAGGAATTTTGGGGAAATGATGCTTCCTACTGAAATGGAAGTTTGATACATTCATCTTTTTTATCTTCGTGCCGATGAACTCTGCAGGCAAGGAAGAAGGTATCCAAATCAACAAATACATCAGCAACGCTGGCTTCTGTTCAAGAAGAGAAGCCGACAAGCTGATCGAACAATTGCGTGTCACAATCAACGGAGAATGTGTCTTGCCAACAGCCCGTGTTATGGAAGGAGATGAAGTAGCGATCGATGGCGAGCGGATCAAAAACAAACAGCGACCTATTTACATTGCCCTGAATAAACCGGTTGGCGTTACCTCAACAACAGATACGAGTGATAATACCAATATCATTCGCTTCATGAATCATCCCAAAAGAATATTTCCGGTTGGCCGACTCGACAAAGATTCTGAGGGTTTGATCCTCCTGACCAATGATGGCGATATTGTCAACAAAATCCTGCGCTCCAGTAACAATAATGAGAAGGAATATGTTGTAACAGTAGACAAAGAACTGACGCAGGAAATGATCAAGGGAATGGCCTCGGGTGTAAGGATACTTGGTGAAAGAACCAAGCCCTGTTTTGTTCGCATGGAAGGTTCGAGACGCTTTCGTATCATCCTCAAGCAAGGTCTCAACCGACAGATCAGGCGAATGTGTGAGGTTTTCGGATACAAGGTTAAAACGTTGAAACGTATCCGTATCATGCATATTGAGCTGGGCAACTTGGCAACAGGGAAATGGCGCTATCTGACCCCTGCAGAAATGGATCAGCTGGAAAAAAAGTTGAAGGACGCCAGTAATTGAAACGTCATTTCAAGACCTGCACACATCCTGCCATTTTAAATCTTACGTTATTGTGAGATCAACATTGGGGATAAACGTATTGGATGTACAGTAAAAAGTTTATTTAATAGAATAAACTTCTGTTCTATTTGTGTATTAATTACTAGTAATTAAGTTCGAACCTTTCGTGTTAATGCCATATCATCATAATTGAAGAACATGCAAGCATTTCAGAGCAAAAAAAATCGGTCAACCGTTGAAAGTTGACCGAAAATCGCGTTTGGTAGTCCGTAGGGGAATCGAACCCCTCATTCCTCCGTGAAAGGGAGGCGTCTTAACCGATTGACCAACGGACCATCCTCGAAAGGAACGCAAAGGTACAATCTTGCAGATTTATGGCCAAAAAAACTGGAATTGTTCTTAACTTCGGCCCACTTTTTTGACACTAAAAGCAATCAAACATGAGTACAGTTAAAGTAGCCATCAATGGATTCGGAAGAATCGGTCGCCTTGCCTACCGCCAGATCTATAATATGCAGGGTATCGACGTAGTTGCCATCAACGACCTCACCAGTCCAAAAGTATTGGCACACCTCCTAAAATACGATACTGCACAAGGACGTTTCGACCAAGATGTACAGGCCACTGAGAACTCAATTGTAGTTAACGGACACGAAGTAAAAATATACGCACAAAAAGACCCAGCCCAAATTCCTTGGGGCGCTCACCAAGTAGATGTAGTATTGGAGTGCACCGGATTTTTCACCGATAAAGACAAGGCTGCATCTCACCTTACAGCAGGTGCCCGCAAAGTGGTGATTTCCGCTCCGGCAACGGGCGATTTGAAAACCATCGTTTTCAATACCAACCACGATATCCTAGACGGATCCGAAACCATCATCAGTTGCGCCTCTTGTACCACCAACTGCTTGGCCCCTATGGCGAAAGTATTGGAAGACAAATTCGGTATCCTCACTGGTTTGATGACCACCGTTCACGCATATACCAACGATCAAAATACGCAAGACGCTCCGCATCCGAAAGGAGATCTTCGCAGGGCACGCGCCGCTGCACAAAATATTGTTCCAAACAGTACAGGTGCTGCAAAAGCAATCGGATTGGTACTTCCATCCCTCAAAGGAAAATTGGACGGTACTGCACAACGCGTTCCTACATTAACCGGATCACTAACTGAATTGACAGTACTACTTGGCAAAAAAACTTCTGCAGAGGAAATCAATGCTGCAATGAAAGCTGCTGCCAACGAAAGCTACGGATACACAGAAGACGAAATCGTTTCAGGCGATGTCATCGGTATCAGCTATGGATCGCTGTTCGATGCCACTCAAACCAAAGTTCAAACTGTTGGAGATCACCAAATCGTAAGAACTGTTAGCTGGTACGACAACGAAATGAGCTACGTGAGTCAGCTTGTTCGCACAGTGAAATACTTCGCACAGTTGATTTCTAAATAACTTCTCATCATACACGAACCCGGCAGCAACCTGCCGGGTTTCTTTTTTAAAAAAAGTAATTATGTACATATTTAGTCAAACAAATTTTGGAGGAAAGAAAGCATTGGTGCGAGTGGATTTCAATGTGCCGCTCGATGAAAATTTTACAATAACAGATGATACAAGAATGCGTGCAGCATTGCCTACCATCGAAAAGATCTTGAGTGACGGAGGCAGTGTGATTTTGATGAGCCACCTGGGCAGACCAAAAGATGGACCGACCAACAAATACTCCCTTAAACATTTGGTTAGCCATTTGCAAAAATTAGTAGGACCTGATTACCCGGTTTTATTTGCAGACGATTGCATCGGCGAATCAGCCATAAAAGCTTCCAATGATTTAAAGCCAGGCGAAATACTTTTATTGGAAAACCTGCGCTTCTACAAGGAAGAAGAAAAAGGCGACATGAGCTTTGCTGAAAAATTGCACCAATTGGGTGATATATATGTAAACGATGCGTTCGGTACTGCACACCGTGCACATGCGTCCACTGCCATCATCGCAGATTTTTTTGAATCCGATAAAAAAATGTTCGGACTCCTCATGGAAGGCGAAGTGAGCAGTGCGGAAAAAGTATTACTCAAATCAGACAAACCATTTACTGCTATCATCGGAGGCGCAAAAGTTTCGGACAAAATTCTTATCATCGAAAACTTATTGAACAAGGCAACCGATATCATTATCGGTGGTGGCATGGCCTATACTTTTTGGAAAGCGCAAGGAAAAATAATTGGCAACTCCCTGTGCGAGGAAGATCGCTTACCCCTTGCTGCCGAACTATTGGAAAAAGCAAAAGCAAAAGGAGTGAATATCCATTTACCAATGGACAGCACCATCGCAGATAAATTTTCGAACGATGCTACCACCACCAATTGCGAAAGCTATGGTATTCCTTCTGGCTGGATGGGATTGGACATCGGGGAAAAGGCTAGAGCTGATTTTAGAAAAGTAATCCTAAGCAGCAAAACCATTCTATGGAACGGACCCATGGGCGTTTTTGAAATGGAAAAATTTCAGGCTGGTACAAAAGCCATCGCCGAAGCCGTGGCAGAAGCTACCCAAAAAGGAGCTTTTTCGCTGGTTGGCGGTGGGGACAGCGTGGCGGCTGTGAATCAATTCGGATTCACGGATAAAGTAAGCTACGTATCTACCGGCGGAGGCGCTATGCTGGAATTTTTTGAAGGCAAAGTGCTACCAGGGATAGCTGCCATCAAAAATTAACCGTTCATCATATTGAACAAAGGTTAACAAAAGCTTGATCGCTTTTGACCTATCTTTATGCCCTAATTTAACAAACTATGAGCACACGTAACATTGTCCTTATCAGCATCGTTGCATTTATCCTTCTTTTGGGTGGATGTGGTTGCAGTGGATACAACGGACTTGTACAAAAAGACCAAAACGTAAAATCAAAGTGGGCAAACGTTGAAAGTGATTACCAGAGAAGATCCGACCTCGTTCCAAATTTGGTGAACACTGTAAAAGGCGCAGCTAATTTTGAGCAAGAGACCTTGACACAAGTAATCGAAGCAAGATCTAAAGCAACACAAACAACTGTAAATGCAGGTGATTTATCTCCAGAGAAAATTGCTGCATTCCAAAAAGCCCAAGGCCAACTAAGTGGAGCCATCGGCAGATTATTGGTGAGTGTTGAAAGATATCCTGAATTGAAAGCAACAGAAGCATTCCGCGACCTACAAGCGCAATTGGAAGGAACAGAGAACAGAATCAAAGTATCCAGAAATGATTTCAATGCAGCAGTTCAAGATTACAACACCAGCGTAAAGAAATTTCCAATGGTACTTTTCAGTGGAATCTTCGGATTCACCGAAAAAGGATATTTCACTGCTGATGCAGGAGCAGAAAAAGCACCTACAGTTGATTTCAAAAAATAATTGGTGAATATTCTATCACTTTTCACAGGAAAGAAAAAATCATTTTTCTCCAAGGAAGACGAAGAACGGATGGTGCAAGCCATCCGTTTTGCTGAAAAGCAAACCAGTGGAGAAGTACGACTCTTTGTGGAGAGTCACTGCTCTTATATCCAACCCATTGACCGGGCCAAAGAACTCTTCGCGGAATTGAAGATGACTGCCACCAAAGACCGGAACGGCGTCTTACTCTATTTCGCCATGAAGGACCGACAAATGGCCATCTGGGGCGATGAGGGAATACACCAAAAAATGGGACAAGGATTTTGGGAGAAAGAAGTAGCAAAGATTTTGGCCGACTTCAAAAGAGAACATTTTGTTGACGGCATTTGCAACATGATACAAGCAGTAGGCGAAGCATTGAAAGAGAATTTTCCTTATGCTTCAGATGATAAAAATGAACTAGACGATACGATCGTATTTGGAAAATGATCAGATATTTCCTTACCATATTATCCCTCTTGTTTTCTTTTTCAGTTTCTGCACAAATTGAAAAGGAACTTCCTGCAAAACCGAGCCCTCCTCGATTGGTGGTGGATTACACCAACACCTTGAGTGCTGATCAGGCAAATGCACTTGAACAAAAGCTGGTAGCATTTGATGATTCTACTTCAAGCCAAATTTCAGTGGTAATTCTTGCAACAACAGGTGATAGAGATATTTCTGATTTCGCTTTTGCACTGGGAAGAGCATGGGGAATTGGAAACAAAGAATTCAACAATGGTATTCTTGTATTGGTGGCAAAAAACGATCGGAAAATTTTTATTGCCACAGGATACGGTCTCGAAGGTGCTTTACCCGATGCAACTGCAAAAGAAATTATCGCTAATGAAATCAAACCCAACTTCAGGGAAAATGATTTTTATAGGGGACTCGACGAAGGAACGAATGCTATCATTGCTTCCATCAAAGGAGAATACAAAGCACCAGATGGTTATCATAAAAAAGACGAAAGGGGTGTTCCGGGAATCGTTATTGTAATTATTGTAATCATTCTCATTTCCATTATCCGCAGAGGCGGTGGCGGTGGAGGTGGACATTATAACCGAAGAGGCTATCACCGCGGAAGTGGCATGTGGCTTTTCCCCGGTGCAGGTGGATTTGGTGGTGGATTTGGCGGTGGAAGCAGCAGCGGAGGAGGATTTGGCGGATTCGGTGGCGGAAGCTTTGGTGGTGGTGGTGCAGGTGGGGATTGGTAAAAACCTGTTACCAGTTAACTGTTAACCGAGTCCCATTTCTTGATGCATTTCTGGAATTTCAACATCCGTAAATCCTTTTCTCAACAAACGTTCTCTGAAATCAACTTGCACAGGATATTCTCCGTGTACTAAAAATACTTTTTTAACTGCTCGAGGATCCTGACACGCCAAGAACTGTGAAAGATCTTCGTAATCGCCGTGTGCACTCATACTCCTGATACTTCCAATTTCTGCATGTACTTCATGTAATACTCCATAAATATTTACCTCCTTTTTACCGCTTTGAAGTCGCGCTCCCAATGAATGCGGTTCGCAATAACCAACCATTAAAATAGTATTGCGAGAATTTTCAATGTTATTACTAATATGATGCTTGACGCGTCCAGCATCTGCCATACCACTTGCCGAGATGATGACGCAAGGCTCACTTCTGAAGTTCAACAATTTTGATTCATCGACCGTTTTCACATAATGCAAGCCAGCGAATTTAAAAGGATCCTCGTCTCGCTCGATTACTTTTTGGATACGTGCATTAAAATACTGCGGATATTTTTTTACAATTTCTGTTGCTTCAACACTCAGGGGGCTGTCTACAAAATAATCGAGTTCAGGAAGTCTGCGTTCCAATTCCAATTGATTCAACGCATACAACAACTCTTGGGTTCTGCCCACACTGAAAGCAGGAATAATAAGCTTGCCTTTTTTCTGAATACATGTTTTTTCTATCCATGTTAGCAACTGATCTGGAGTTGCTTGATGTAAATCATGCAAAGAGTTTCCGTAGGTAGATTCAATAATAATGATATCGGACTGAGGAAAA
>JAURIR010000006.1 GCA_030832645.1 Chitinophagales bacterium
GTTTTCCTGCTTTTTAAAAAGGTGGTTTCAATGGCAGCAAATTCGAGATGACATTCGATGAACATCTCGTTCTCCTCGAGTTTCGCTTCTGATCTTCCGTATTGAACACCGTCAACATAATACCAAATCATTTGTGCGATTTGTTTCGACAGGTTGAGTTGGGGATCCTTTGATAGTTGGTATCCATAGATTCCAATCGATTGTAAGCGATCGCTCATACCCGCGAATTTCATCAATGTGCAGGCTTCTTCACCGTTGAAACCATTCGGACTGCTTCCGTCCCAAAAAGTGGCAGCACCAAGGGCAGCTACATCAAACATCATCATGTCGCTGCTTCTTAAAGCGGGTTCCATTTCCTCTATTTCTTCTTTCACTTTTCCCAAACGAAAACAATCAAACCTGAGTTTGTCCATTGTTTCCAACATATGTGGATGCACATAATAACTTTGAAACCCGATATGATTATAATGTTTAATAAAATTTGGCTCTCCTGTTAAAAGCTCCATGAGGAAATTTTTTGATCGAACAGGATTATCCAGCGATAGATCGATGTAGGCGTCTACACCTGTTACCTCAATAATTTTTTTCATTTCCCTGTACGCCTCGTATACCGCTATACTCAAGTCGTGCGATCCGCCGATCAATAAAAAAATCTTGTTGTTTTTGATGACTTCACTTGCAACTGTTTTGATGGCTGCATAGGTATCGGCATGCGTGGCGCCGGTGCGTATATTTCCAATGTCTGCAATGGAAATTTGTTTGTGCCAATAGTACAATGAGTAAAATTGTTTGCGAACTGCATCAAGACCCGCATTTCCCAATTGTCCATCCCCCCTCAGATCCTCGCAAGTGGCAATAACGATATCAATATCCTGTAAATCCGGAAACTCGTCTTGGTATATAGAAATTGATTTACCCATCTGTCCTTCCTTCAACTCTTCGTCGTTTAAAATGACCGCAAGATCCAATGGCTCAAGGAAATCTGTCAGACTTTGAAATGCCATGTTCAAAATATTTCAGCAAACCTACTTAATCTTATGATAATCGCAGATCCCATAAAAACAACCAATCGCACCTTTCAGCAGAACAAAGTGATTTGCTATCTTCGTGGCATGGAAGAAATTCTCGGCAGGATAGCCAACCATACCAATGAAATCAACTCTTTTGTTGCTGCTGATGCAGATGCACTCGAACAGTTCAGAATTAAATTTCTTGGTGTAAAAGGAATCATCAAAGGCATGATGGGTGAAATACAGCATATACCTGTAGATCAAAAAAAGTCGTTCGGACAAACCATGAATGCATTCAAGCAATTGGCAGAGGATAAATATGCAGCCGAGAAAGAAAGAATTTCATCCTCTTCTACTGCGTCCGCTTTTACGATGGATGCAACCTTGCCCGGTATTCCGATTGCATCCGGAAGCAGGCATCCGGTTACACTCATGCGCAACAGAATTGTCGAAATCTTTGAACGCCTTTCCTTTACCGTAGCAGAGGGTCCAGAAATAGAAGACGATTGGCATAATTTCACTGCGTTGAACCTCGACGAAAATCATCCGGCGAGAGATATGCAGGATACATTTTATTTATCTACTGATCCAGCTATACTTCTTCGAACACATACCAGCAATGTGCAAATCAGGGAGATGGAAAAACAGCAGCCTCCCATCCGAATCATTTGTCCTGGCCGTGTATACCGCAACGAAACCATCAGTGCAAGATCGCATTGCTTCTTTCATCAGGTGGAGGGATTGTATATAGATGAGCATGTATCCTTTGCTGATCTAAAGCAAACGCTTTACTTTTTTGTAAAAGAGATGTTTGGGGAAGATGTAAAAGTCAGGTTCCGCCCAAGTTATTTTCCTTTTACAGAACCCAGTGCTGAAATGGACATCAGTTGCATGTTGTGTCACGGTGATGGATGTGCGGTTTGTAAAAGAACAGGGTGGCTGGAGATTCTAGGCTGCGGAATGGTGCATCCTAACGTATTGAGTAATTGTGGAATCGATCCAACTAAATACACCGGATTTGCATTCGGTATGGGTGTAGAACGCCCTGCATTGCTCAAATACGGTATCACCGATATCAGGTTGTTCAGCGATAACGACGTTCGCTTTTTAGAACAATTCCGGGGAGCTTAATTCCTCCTTCATGAAAAAAATATTTATCACAGGTGCTTCTGGTTTGTTGGGATCTTATCTCATAAAAGATTTATTGAAGCAAGAGAACCTGCAATTGATCTCGTTGTATCGTTCGCAGAAATCCAGTTTATTAACCGAGGAAGAGATTGCTCGCGTACAATGGATTCAGGGAGATCTTTTGGATGTTGACTTGCTAATGGAAGCGATGCAAGGTTGTTCGCAGGTTTATCATTGCGCAGGATTGGTTTCTTTCAATCCTTCGCGTGCTGGAGATTTGATGAAAATCAATGTGGAAGGAACAGCGAATATGGTCAATGTGGCGTTGGCAACTGGGATACAGAAATTTGTGCATGTTAGTTCAGTGGCCGCGATCGGCAGAAAGCGAAACAATCAAACAGTTGTTGAAACATTGAAATGGGACGAAGCGGCCAATCCATCTGTTTATGGAAAGAGTAAGTATTTGGGTGAAATGGAAGTATGGAGGGCGATGGGAGAGGGACTTCAAACAGTGATTGTGAATCCGGTAATTATTCTAGGAAAGGGCGATTGGCACGAGGGATCGTGTGCAACTTTTAAAAAGGCCTATGATGAATTTCCTTGGTATACCGAAGGGATCAGTGGATTTGTTGATGCTGCAGATGTATCGAAGGCCATGATTGGGTTGATGGAAAGTGAAATAGAAGGGGAGCGATTCATTGTTTCTGGAGAAAACGTATCGTACAGAGACGTATTTAATAAGATGGCAGATGGCTTTGGGAAAAAAAGACCATCGATGAAAGTGACGCCGTTCCTTGCCGCGCTGGTATGGAGACTCATCCGAATCAAAAGTAAATTTACAGGTGAAGAGCCTTTGCTAACGAAGGAAACTGCTGAAACAGCCCAACAGAAAGTATATTTCAACAGCGATAAATTATTGAAGGCACTTCCAGGTTTTCGATACACTCCCATTCACGATACCATTAAGGAGAGCTGTGAATTTTATTTGAACAGATATTGTTGAATCAAGCGAAAGAGAGACAAGGGAGAAGGGAGGAGGTACAAAAGCCGAGGTCGCTATTTTAAATTTTTACATTACATATTGGTAAGCAATCAAGCGCTTTTTAAGTAATAACTATAAAAAGGTTTTTATCAAGCAATAAGCGCAACCACACTTAATAGTTTAACCCTTCCCCCTCCTCCCTTATCCCTCCTCCCTATCTCCTCCTCCCTTATCCCTTTTCTCTAGTTTCTCTCTTATAAAACTCCCATAACTCAGGAACTCTCTTGATCCAAACCATCTCTTTCATTTTAACTCCGGCATCTATTGCAGGAACGCCCCAAACCGATTGATTTGGTTCAACATCTTTGAATACTCCGCTCATTGGTTTGATAATGGTTCCTTTTCCAACGTTGGTGGTTTTACCAATACCCACCATGCCCCATAACACCACATCGTCCTCCAGGGTGCAGGCTCCGGCGATAGCGCAGTTGGCTGCAATCAGGCAATTCCTCCCAATAACCACATCGTGACCGATATGATTCAGGTTATCGATTTTTGTCCCTTGCCTTATAACGGTATCGTGTGTAACACCGCGGTCGATGCTGCAATTGGAGCCAATGTCTACATGGTCTTCGATCACTACTCTGCCACAACTGTCCATTTTCTTGTAGGTGACCTCACGGTTCTTTTTCCCGTTGTAATAAAAGGCATCCGAGCCAATAACGCTTCCTGATTGAATGTTTACATGGTCTCCAATGATGCAATGATCCAGGATGGTTACATGGGGTTGGATGATGCAATTTTTGCCGATGATTACATGATCTCCGATAAATACATTTGGAGCGATATAGCTGCTTTCGTGAATTGTTGCAGAAGATGAAATCATTTTGTTGGATGGACGAAACGGACGAAAATGTTGCACAATAGTTAAGTAAGCTTCAAACGGTTGATCAACGACCAACAATATCTTATCATTCGGATGATCGGTGTATTGATCGATAATGATAAATGATGCAGCGGATTCAAAACATGTTTTGTAATATTTTGGATGATCTACAAAAACGATATCACCCTTTTCAACTTTGTGTATTTCATTGATTCCCTCCGCCAAAGCATGTGCATCACCATGAATAGATGCATTGATCAACGTAGCAATTTCTTTGATTGAGATTGGAGTTGGAAACTTCATGCGTAAAAATTTTATCAAAGATAGTCGATGAGTAATCGATACATTTTTGATTTTTACGTGTATCGCTATAGACTCATTTGCTTTCAGTAATTCACATATTAAAAAAAAATGTGAATAAAATAATTGTGAAAAAATTTCTTGTAAATAAAATATATGTATAATATTGTGAAGGGAATAACATTCCCGGTACTTATTAACCCATCTATATATCAGCGCCCGGTTTCCACCGGGCGCTGTACTTTTATACCATTCAATCTTTTGAAATTCAGTGCTGGTGTGGCTTTCAGCAAAAATAATTCACTTACATTGCAGTAAATATATCGTATGCTTAGATCAATGACAGGGTATGGAAGAGCAGAAAAGACCATTGGAGAAAAACTCCTGATGGTTGAAATTCGCTCCCTAAATGGCAAACAAATCGATCTTTTGCTAAAAATCCCCCCTCCCTTGAAACCTTTTGAATTCGATATTCGAAACTTGATCAACGAACAATTGCTCAGGGGAAGTATTGAATGTACCATTACGATGAAATTGAATGGAACAGCCAAACCATCTTCCATCAATTTGGATTTAGTAAAAGCATACTTCAATCAATTGAATGCGTTGGCAAGTGAATTAAAAGCAGATGATCATCAATTGCTTGCATCCATTTTACGATTGCCGGATGTTGTTGCTTCTTCTACAGAAGTGATCAACGAAGAGGAGTGGGATGTATTAAAAAATACATTGATAGAGGCCATCGAAATGCTAAATAAACACCGCATCGAAGAGGGCAACTCATTGGAAAAAGATTTGCGCTTGCGCATTTCCAATATCGAGGCGTTGCAAAAAAGAGTACTTCAACTTGAGCCCTTGCGCAAAGAAAAAATGCGCGAACAGCTATTAAAACTTCTTCAAGAACAGGTGAATAAAGAAGTAGGTGTAGATATGAATCGATTTGAACAGGAATTAATTTATTACATCGAAAAAATCGACCTCACCGAAGAGCAGGTCAGGCTCTCTAACCATTGCTCTTACTTCCTCTCCCTGTTGGAAGAGAAAGACATCAACAAAGGCAGAAAATTATCCTTTCTCCTACAGGAAATCGGTAGGGAAATCAACACCACAGGGTCCAAAGCCTACGACGCCACCATCCAAAAATGCGTAGTAGAAATGAAAGACGAGCTGGAAAAGGCAAAAGAACAGGTGCTGAATGCACTATAGACAAGTTGACTACCTTTGCACCATGTTATTCAAGAAACTCCTGATCCCCTTATTTCTGACAGGTTTCCTGGGATGCAAGGAAACGGGACTCTTCCAGCAGGTAGTCTTTTTCCCTGAACAGTCGTGGAGCTATGCCAACAAGCCCCTCTTTCATTTTCAGATTTCAGATACCAGCGCCAGTTACCGCGTCTTCCTGGTCCTTCGCCATACAGATGCCTACGAATACAGTAATATATGGGTAAAGCTCAATAGCCAACTACCTGGTGATTCCATGTCCCATAGCGATCGTTTCAATATACCCCTGGCCAACGAGAAACAATGGTTGGGTACGGGCATCGACGACCTCTTTGATCATAGGGTATTACTCTATCCACAACCGGTTACATTCAAGAAGTCTGGAGAATACTCTATAGAAATAGGTCAAGATATGAGAGTCGATCCATTGAATCATGTAATGAATGTCGGACTCAGACTGGAAAAAGTCAACTGATATGCGGAATCTATTTGATAAAGTTCCCCTCAAATTTGTTGTTTACACCTTTTGGATTCTACTAACCTATATGGTTGCAGCCCTTGCATGGTGGTATATTGAATTGGATCAGCAAAACGACTTGATGCTGGCTTTCCAAAAAGAAAACCTTCAAAAAATTGGTCAACTGACTCCTCAAATGCTAGCAATGGTGGAAGACGAACACAGTCGCAATGCAAAGCAATATATTGGAGAAGGCCTCACGTTTCTGGGATTTACACTGCTGGGTGCCATTTTTCTATTTGTAGCGGTTCGTCGCCAAATCCGATACCATCTCCAGCAAAAAAACTTCATGATGGCGGTTACACACGAATTGAAAACCCCCATTGCAGTTACCAAGCTGAGCTTGGAAACACTGAAGAGACATCAATTGGAGGAAAGTAAAAAGACTAAGATTATCAACGAAGCCATCAACGAAACCGAACGGCTAGACAATCTCTGTAATAATATATTGCTGAGCTCACAGTTAGACGCTGGAGGGTACCAGTTAACAAAAAATCTTTTTAATTTATCAGATGTAGTGCTGCAATCGGTCGATGCTTTCAAAAAGCGATACCCCGATAGGGCGTTTACCCACAACATTGATCACGACCTTTTTTGTTATGGGGAAGAATTCCTGATCAAATTGGTTATCAACAATATACTGGGAAATGCTGTTAAGTATACGCAAGGAGAGAGTCCAATTGAGGTGGATTGCAAATCGGATGGCGGACAAATAGAAATACTGGTAAAAGACATCGGAGAGGGAATCCCAGATCCGTTGAAAACTAAAATCTTTGAACGGTTCTATCGCTTAGAGGATGAGCGAACCCGCAAATCGAAGGGAACAGGATTGGGCCTGTACTTAAGCAATCAAATCATAAAGGATCACGATGGTAAAATCTATGTAAAAAACAATTCCCCCAAAGGAAGTGTTTTTACCATCCAACTTCCCAAACCTATTGAACATGGCGGATAAGAATGCATCTATATTATTGGTGGAGGACGAGGAGAATCTTCAGGAAGCCCTGAAACTAAACCTTGAACTGGAAGGGTACGAAGTAACCTGTGCAAGCGATGGTGCCGCGGCATTGAAGAAAGTGCAAGGAGAACATTATGATCTTATCCTATTAGACGTGATGCTGCCGGAAGTGGATGGTTTTGAAGTGTGCCAGAACATTCGTTTACACAACCTCGAAACTCCTATTCTTATGCTCAGTGCAAGAGCCGGAAGCGCGGATAGAGTAACAGGACTCAAGAAAGGTGCAGATGATTATTTGACAAAACCTTTCAATTTAGAAGAGTTATTACTGCGAGTTGAAAAACTAATTGAGAAGAGTAAGAAACTGGCCGATCGATCCAGCATAACGGATGCGGTTGAATTCGGAGGAAATACAATTGATTTCAAATCACAGAAGGCAATCAATGTAAGAGGGGAGGAAATTCAACTCAGCAAGAAAGAAATCATGTTACTCAAGTTGATGATGGAGTACAAGAACGAAGTAGTTTCAAGAGAAAAAATACTTCAAGCAGTATGGGGCTATCAGGTGTTTCCTACCACCCGAACCATCGATAATTTTATTCTCAATTTTAGAAAGTACTTCGAAGCTGATCCTAAAAACCCCAAGCACTTCCATTCTGTAAGAAGTGTTGGTTATCGTTTCAGCATGTAATTATAAATCGCCCAATTGCGGCCTGATCACAATATCTTCTACACATGCTTGCGCAGAAAGTTCACTGGCTGCAACGATCATTTTTGATACATCGTCTGCCTCCAATATTCTTTTTGGATCAATATTCATTCCGTCCCAGGAAGGGGTAAGAGTTGCACCTGGATAGATGCTGGTGACTTTTATATGGAAGGGTTTTAGCTCTTCTCTTAAATTTTTACTGAAACCATCCAACGCCCATTTGCTGATGCTATACGAACCTCCGTTTGGATATGCCTGCAACGAAGCAATTGAACACATATTGAAAATATGTCCTGATTTTCTTTTGATCATCGAAGCTACGAGTGCCCTGGTTAGATGATAAGCAGAATATACATTTACGTTCATCATCTTCTCCAACTGTCCATCCGGTTCATTATAGGTAGCGCCCGGCTCGTAGATCCCGGTATTATTGATTAAAATATCAATTTCATTGGTTGCATTCAAAACATGGGTAGCAAATGATTTGGCTTCTTCTGCCTGAGACAAATCGGCATTGAAACTGCTGATGCTGATTGAATATTTCTGCATCAGGCTTTGTTGCCACGCAAGCGTTTTATCCATGTTCCTTGAGCATAAAAATAAATTTGCACCTTTTGCAGCAAAATGCTCTGCAATCGACTTTCCAATACCCCTTGATGCTCCGGTAATTACAACATTCATAAGTCCTTTTTTGTAAAGTTAATGGAAAGCCAAGAATGAGAATCTGTATAAACTCATCTTCCCTTCCATTACTTTTGTACCTCCATGGCAAAGAAATACGAACAAATCTTCTTCGATCTCGATCATACTCTATGGGATTTCGAGACCAATTCTCATCAAACATTGCACGATCTCTACCTGGAGATGAAATTGGATGAAAAAACAACGAGTGATTTTGAACACTTCCATCAAACCTATCATCACCACAATGCCATATTCTGGGAACGTTTCAGAAAAGGATATATCAACCGCGAAGAATTGCGCTGGAAGCGCATGTGGAGAACGTTGGTCGACTACAAAATCAGCGATGAAGCATTGGCCAAAAAAATGAGTGAACGTTATCTGGAGATTTTACCCACCAAAACCCATCTTTTTCCTCATTGCATCGAAGTATTGACCTACTTGCAAGAGAAAAAATATCCGATGCATCTCATCACCAACGGATTCGAAAAGACGCAACATCAAAAAATAAAGAACAGTCACATTGATCACTTCTTTAAGGAAGTTATTACCTCAGAACAGGCAGGTATCATGAAGCCCCATGCTGCCATTTTTGAATACGCGTTGAAAGTAACCGAATCATCTGCTGAAAAAGCTATCATGATTGGGGATACACTTGAAGTAGACATCTTGGGTGCAAAGAATGCTGGAATAGACAGCGCATATTTTAATCCTGCACAACCGCCTACTAAGGAAATAAAACCAACCTACGTGTTGAATAGTCTAATTGAATTGAAAAATATTCTTTGAGTTAGTATTTCGCCAAAACCGAAATACCGTTTTTTACCGAATCACCGATCTTAACTTCCGGCTTGGCATCGAGTGGAAGTAACAAGTCTACTCTGCTGCCAAATTTGATGAAGCCAAGCTCTGCATTTTGCTTTACTTCTTTGCCTACTTCTGCATAATTGACAATTCTTCTCGCCAATGCTCCAGCAATTTGTTTCACCAGCACAGTTGCTTTGCTGTTTTTCAATACAATGCTGTGGCGCTCGTTTTCGGTAGAGGATTTCGGATCCCATGCCACCAAATATTTCCCAGGATGATATTTGCTGTAAATAACACTACCGTTCATTGGATAGCGGTTTACATGAACATTGGCAGGGCTCATGAAAACCGATATCTGAAGTCTTTTTTCGTGAAAATATTCATCATCAAACACCTCTTCAATTACTACCACTTTTCCATCTGCAGGAGAAACGATTTCGTTCTCTCCGTAATGAAACGTTCTGTTGGGTATGCGAAAAAAAGAAACGATGAAAAGTAGAAAAAAAACGAGGACGGTATCTATAACGTACTGTACAATCACCCAATTATTCCCGATAAATGTTGCAGACAAATATCTTAACAGCGCAACAAAAAATAGTGTGATTACTATAGTTGGTATACCTTCTTTGTGGATTCGCATTGTTGTTAAATTGGTTGCGAAGGTAACGAATCTCAAGTCTTTTATATATTGATCTTCCTTCTTCTGGCAGCTACTTTCCATTCGCCTGTTACTGCTTCGTTCTGCACTTGATGCAATGATTCATGCAGTGCTACAGTTGGACAAATATGATACGGTATGCCAATTAAGATATCTCCTGGTTTGAATGAATGATCCATACCTGCTTCCAATACAAGGTGCTCCTCACTTTGTGAAATTGGTTTTAACGATGGATGCGAGGGGAAGAAAATCCTTTTTGAAATTTCATTCTCAGAGGCAATCGCCTTATGACCCAAGTCTACACATATTCTATCAGGCGCCGGAAGTGAAATGACTCTTGTCAGCACCTTTACGGCGGGCTCAAAATCTTGCTCAGAACAGATCGTAGCATAGCCTTTGTCCCAAAATATATTGGTACCGGGACTGCATTCTCTATCGGGTTTCTTGCAGTGAATAGAAAAGCTGGGAGAGCCTCCGGCAATGATGATAGGAGAAGGGAATCCTTTTGCTTTTATTTCGTCTATCAAATCATACACTTGAGAGAAACCCTCGTTACATGCTTTTTCTCTCTCAGCATAATCTAGTTGGCGATGATGTCCGTCGTATGCATGCAACCCCTTGAAGTGGAGTCCGGGCGTTTGATGAATGGATGCAATTAATTCCATCGCTCCATCGTTTGCGAGTATTCCAGTTCTATTCATGCCTACGTTGAGATCAATGTATACTTCAATAGTGGACTGGTGTTGATTGAAATAATTTCCGATAGCAGCTGCAGAACTGATATGATCAATTACACATGCAAATTTTGATGCAGGATAGGATTGTGTAAGTTGGTAGAGTCGCTCAATTTTTGGTCCAACTGGTTGATAGGCCAGTAAAATATCCTTCGCATTGTTGCTGGCAAGTAATTCTGCTTCGGCAATAGTAGCACATTTAAATTTTGATATGCCTGCATGGATCATCATTTGGATACCCTCTGCTGTCTTGTGCGTTTTGATATGTGGACGCAGACGATCAACATCTCCGACCATTCGTATCATTTCTTGAATATTTTTTTTAACAACAGCAGGATCTACTAATAAGCACGGTGAGTCGAGTTCAGTAAATTGCATGAATATTATTTTAATTCAAAAATCGCTTCTATTTCAACAGGAACATGATCTGGTAAGGATCCCATTCCAACTGCACTGCGTGCACCCACGCCAGCATCTTCTCCCCAAATTTCTCTGAACAATTCGCTGCAGCCATTGATCACTATTGGATGTTCTGCATATTCAGGAACGGCATTTACCATGCCCAATATTTTTACTACGCGTTTGATCTTATCCAAACTTCCATATTCGTTTATCAGGGTTTTTAAAATACAGAGGCCCACATTTCTTGCAACTGCTTTTGCTTCTTCTGTATTCATGTTCAATCCAACTTTCCCTTTGATTCTATCTCCTTTTGTATCAAATGGAACATGTCCTGATGTATAAACCATCTTTTCGATTGCAATACACGACTTATAAATTCCTTTTGATCCAGACGGTTGTGGCATGGTGTCTGTTAGTGCGTTGAATTTTTCCTGTGGGCTCATTTTCTTTTTTAGTTTACCTAGTGATTGATGTTGGTTGACAGTTAACTGTTAACCGTTAACTCAAAGCTCGAAACTCCTTTCAAGGTTTCTTCAATTTCTTCCACACTGTTCGCAGTTACCAGTTTGTTTCTGATTGGTTTGATATTGGGGATTCCTTTTAAATAATTTCCATAGTGCCTCCGCATCTCAAGAATGCCCAATTTAGCTCCTTTCCATGCCATGGAGGTACGAAGGTGGTGCATGATTACCTCTATTCTTTCTTCCAATGTTGGAGGAGCCAACTTTTCTCCCGTAGAAAAATAATGTTTTACTTCCCTGAAGAACCACGGGTAACCAATGGCTGCTCTGCCAATCATGATACCATCCACGCCGTATTTATTTTTATACTCCAATGCTTTTTCGGGAGAGTCTACATCGCCATTACCAAAAATTGGAATGGTAATCCTGGGGTGTTCTTTCACTTTTGCAATCCAACTCCAATCGGCATCTCCCTTATACAATTGGCTTCTTGTTCTGCCGTGAATGGAAAGTGCCTGTACACCTATATCCTGTAATCTTTCTGCTACTTCCAAAATATTGATGCTATCGAAATCCCATCCCAGTCTTGTTTTCACCGTAACTGGAACTGCCGAAGATTTGATCACTGCCTTTGTCAATCGAACCATCAAATCAATGTCTTTCAATACGGCAGCACCTGCTCCTTTGCATACTACTTTCTTCACAGGGCATCCAAAATTGATGTCGAGTAAATCCGGATGAACGGTATTTACGATCTCCGCACTGATCGACATCGCTTCTTCATCGCCTCCAAAAATCTGGATGCCAACAGGACGCTCCTCTTCAAAAATGTCTAGTTTCTGTCTGCTTTTGATGGCATCGCGAATCAATCCTTCGCTGCTGATAAACTCTGTGAACATAAGATCGGCTCCGTTCTTTTTGCAAACGGCACGAAAAGGAGGATCGCTCACATCTTCCATGGGTGCTAGCAAGAGCGGAAAATCGGGTAATGTTATGTTGCCTATCTTTATCATCAGAACTGCGCAAAGTTACAAACTTGGCGACTCTTGTTTCGTTAAATAAGATACAGTATGATGAATGAGCAAAACAAGTTGGGGATCAACGAAAAAGCTGGATTGTTTCTGTTGATTGCTTTTATGGGGGTTGGTTTGGCCCTTGGCAGCACGCTTTCTCTTTTGGTTTGGAGAGCAATGGGAGGAAAGGGATTGACAGACATGCAACTTGCACTATCCAATAGTTCGTATATCAACTTTATACGCTTAACACAAACAGTACTGGCAGCTTGTATCTTTTTTTTCTCTTCCTTGTTAGCTGTGAGGATGGTGAGTAAAAAACCCTTTACCTATATCGGGTTTACTGCAGGTTTAGAATTGAAAACAATTCTATGGGGATGCTTGTTGATGGGCGTTACCATTGTGTTATCCGGTTCATTGGCTACATTGAATGAAATGATTCCGCTCTCTGAGTCATTGAAAATTTATTTCAAGTCGATGGAAGATGCCTATAGCAGCCAGGTTGACTTGATGTCTAAAATGACAGGCATCAATGATTTAGTAGTGTCGCTGTTGGTGATGGCCTTGGCTCCCGCACTCTTTGAGGAAGTATTTTTCCGTGGAGGATTTCAAAATATGATGTTCAGGGCCACCGGTAAGATGTGGACCAGCATTTTGGTTACTTCCTTGCTGTTCAGTGCAATTCATTTTTCGTTTTATGGATTTTTATCAAGAATAGCACTGTCAATAGTATTGGGACTTTTATATGCGTATACCCAAAACATTTGGATGGCCATCATTCCGCATTTTCTGAACAATGCATTGGGTGTTATTCAAATCTATTATCTGAGAATGAAGGGTTTGCCACTTTCAGAAGGTACCGAAGACAAATATCCTTTGTGGTGGGCACTCATATCGTTGACTGCATTGGTGATACTTTTTCGGTATTTTAAAAAATCACTCGATGGCATTCGATAAGAACGTATTTGCAACCAGAGCAAAAACTGCCATCGTATATGCAGCAGTAATGTTGGTGGGATTGCTTTGGAATGAATGGAGTTTTTTTATTTTATTTTCCATCGTTCATGCAGGAGCATGGAAGGAATATTTAGCACTATCAGAAAAAACCATTCCACTTTTCCAGCTTCAACCTTGGTGGAAGAATATTCATTTCCCTTTGATGGGATGGGGGCTCATGCTGATGGCAACTTCAGATGTGGTGCACATTGGAGGACTTACATTTTCAATGGCAGGTGAATGGATAGTAAGAATAACATTGGTTGTACTATTGTTGCATCTGCTGGTGGAGAGAAAATTTCGTCAAACAGCTGTAATAGTTCATGCAAAAGGGTTGCTATATATTTCTGTTTCTTTAGCGTTGTTAATGAATATACGAAGCGGATGGTTATGGAACAGCGATCATAGTACCAGTGTCATTGCAAAAATGCTTTCTACCTTCAGTGGTCAGGTAATTACGTTGTTGATTGTTTTTGGTATTTGGATCAATGATACCATGGCGTATATCATGGGCTCTTTGATTGGTAAAACTCCACTCTCAAAATGGTCGCCCAAGAAAACCTGGGAGGGAACTATTGGCGGAATTGTTTTAAGTGTTGGATTGATCAATTTAATCGCAGCACTTGCATGGAATGCTTCTATAGAAGTTTTCTGTATTTCATTGCTCACCGCCATTGCAGGCACATTCGGTGATTTGTACGAAAGTAAATTGAAACGCAATGCGGGTGTAAAAGACAGTGGAACGATTATGCCGGGTCACGGGGGGTTCCTTGATCGTTTCGATTCAATTTTATTTGCTTCCCCTGCGGTCTGGGTCCTCTGTTATCTCTTTTATCGCTAGGTTTATTAAGCTGTGGTCTTGTTCCTTGTGCTTCGTCTCTTGTTGCTTTTTGTGGTCTTGCCTGTGGCTGTTGCCTTCTCATCCCTTGTCCTCCGTCTCTTGACCCTTGCTGTTGTCCTCTTGCTCCTTTTCTTCTCTGTGCATTTCTTTCCAACGACCTCAAGCTGATTTGTCCAACTACGTCAACAAACTGCGGTTCGGGTTCTTTTGTTTTTGATACGGATGCAACTTCTTCTGTTTCCAGTTCCTCGGGTTGAATGCCTTTGCTATTGAGGGCTTTGATTTTTTTCACTGTTTCAATCGACAATGGGTATTGCTTGTTGCTATCCGGCAATGTATACCACATCAGATTTTTAAAAATATCTTTCTTGATCAGTTGTGCATTGCCTTTTGCAGTGTGCAACACATCGGCATGATCAGGAAAATGTTGCAATGCATCTAAATAGGTATCCAATTCATAGTTCAAGCAGCACTTCAATCTTCCACACTGCCCACTTAATTTGGTTTGATTGATGCTCAGGTTTTGATAACGAGCCATGGCGGTGGTAACGCTTTTGAATTCGTTCAACCAACTGCTGCAGCACAATTCTCTGCCGCAACTTCCTATTCCGCCTACTTTTGCGGCTTCTTGTCTGGCACCAATTTGTTTCATTTCCACTTTCACCTTGAAATCACTGGCATATAATTTGATGAGTTCTCTGAAATCAACTCGGTCTTCTGCAGTATAAAAAAATGTTGCTTTTCGACCGTCTGCTTGAATTTCTACTTCGCATATTTTCATCACCAGTTTCAATTGTTTGGCAATTGCTCTGGATCGGGCCAGGACTTCTTTTTCTCTTGACTTACTTTCTTGCCATTTCTGGATATCAACTTCTGTAGATCTGCGAAGAATTTTTTTGATCTCTGCACTGTCTTCGGGAATTCTTTTTTTCTTCAGCTGCATGCGAACCAATTCGCCACTTAGATTGACCGTACCCACATCGAATCCGCTTACACCTTCAACACTTACTATTTCGCCTTTATTGAAGTGATGAAGTGTGGTGTTTTTGAAATAATCTTTTCTGCTACCGTTGTTGAAACTGATTTCTACGATTCTGCAGGAAACTGCTGGGTCGGAAAAAGGGAGATTGGCCAGCCAATCGTGCACATTTAACCTATTGCAACCACCGCTGCTGCACCCGCCGTTGCTGTTGCAACCGCTTGGTTTACCGTCTTTTGTTCCACATGAGCCGCATCCCATAAATAAAATTTTACCTGGAATTGAATTCCATTTTTAAGTCCAGTAATAAAAGAGGGGGAGGTTTGAGGAAGTTACTCGTTTGACATCTCACTTTTCAATCCACACGTATATATGTTAGGTGCAAAGGGCATCTTATGGCAAACCAAATCCCGCACAATTCTTTTTCACTAGTTTACCAAAATTACCGATTTATCCTTAATAATATGGTAAAATTTGATGCTCAGGGCCATGAAAAGCATCTTTGGGTTGGCATTGCGTTCTATGTAATAGATCGATTTATTGAGCTCATCCACCATTGCTTGAATCTGTGGAGTGTCTGCTAATTTGATCAAACGAGATGCAAAATCAATTTCATCTGCTGCAACATCTTTGGGAGTTTCGTTATTGGCCATGTAAACTGAAATAGACAGTAAATGGATGAAAAATCCGATGAATTGTTTTTGTTTTTCTCTACCCAGTTTACTGACTTCCTCAACCCATTTCACTTGTGCAGGTGGACCGTTTTTTAAGATTGCATTGAGCCATTCTCTCAAAAGTTCCTGCCAATTTTCGTCTGCTTGTTGCAGTAGGTGTAGCGCATCCCGTAGGTTTCCCTGTGCCAGAGGAGCTATTACTGCTGCTTTTTCTTTGGGAACTTGTCGGTGTTCAATCAACCAGGATTGAATTTCGCTGGAAGACAATCGATTGATTTTTACCAATTGTGTTCTCGATAATATAGTTGGAAGAATTTTAGATTCGTCTTCCGCCACCAGAATGAACAAGGTGTTGGGAGCAGGCTCCTCGATCACTTTTAATAACTTATTTCCTGAAGTGCCCAAATATTCGGGCATCCATTGAATTAAAATTTTATATCCGCTTTCAAAACTTTTTAGGCTGAGTTTCCTGATAATGTCTTCGCATTCGTGTGCAGTAATATTTCCCTGTTTGTTTTCTGCATCCAACGATTGAAGCCAGTCGAATGCATTCCCGTAAGGCATTTCAGCGTTGAAGGTTCTCCAATCTTCTATGAAGTCATTACAAACCGGCTTCTCAATTCCTGTTCTTGTAATGGTAGGGAAAGAAAAATGAATGTCGGGGTGAACCAATCCAGCAGCTTTTTTACACGATGCACAGGTACCACAGGCATCTTCTTTTTTATTTTCACATACAATGTATTGGGCAAGTGCATTGGCGAGCTGAAGCGCCCCACTTCCCTCTTTGCCTAAAAACAGCAGGGCATGGCTCAAGCGGTTGTTAGCCACCATTTGAACCAGTTTTTCTTTCACTTCTTTTTGCCCGGGGATTGCTGAAAAAAGCATGTTGTAAAGGTAAATGAACAAATATGATTGAGCAGTGTTAATTTAGTAGTACAAATTGAACATCATGAGATTATTCATCATTCCTCTTATCGCATTATTTATGGGCGCAGGATCTATTCACAAGTTCAAGGTTCCTTCTATCGATGGTGGAACCATTGATTTTTCAAAGTTCAAAGGAAAGAAAATTTTGGTAGTGAATACCGCTTCCAAGTGTGGATATACTCCTCAGTATGCAGACCTCGAAAAGCTATACGAGCAATATAAAACTAAGTTGGTGATCGTTGGATTCCCTGCCAATAATTTTGGTGCACAGGAGCCTGGTACCAATGCAGAGATCAATGCATTCTGTCAAAAAAATTACGGAGTTACATTTACCATGGCAGAAAAAGTTTCTGTAAAGGGAGACGATACTCATCCATTGTTCAAATGGCTGACATCAAAAGCGGAGAATGGAGTAATGGATGCAGAAATCAAGTGGAATTTCACCAAGTTCTTACTGGATGAAAAAGGTCAGCTCATCAATGTATATCCGAGTAAAGTAAATCCTCTCGACGAAGAAATCACCAAGCATTTGAAATAGTAGAATATTCAAATAGTATATGCAAGGCTGCAAATGGAAACAGATGCAGCCTTGTTTTTTAAGAGGAGGTTTGCACAGGCCTCTGCGGAAGCGCCAGTAGTAATTACATCATCCACTAACAAAATATGTTTGCTGTGAACTAGCGAAGAGTCTTTGATTTGAAAAACCTCTGCAACATTTTCCCATCTTTCTATTCTTGATTTTTTTGTTTGTGTAGCTGTATTCTCTAGTCGATACAATACATCGTCGCGGAATTGATTGGTAACGACAGCAGCGATACCTGTACAAAGCAAACTTGCTTGATTATAACCTCTTGCATATTCTTTTTTAGGATGCAATGGCATAGGCAGGATGAGTTCAATGGGATGATGCAAAAAAAAATCTTTCATTGCTTCTCCCATCAGCGAACCCATATAGATACCAAGTGATGAGGCATTGTTGTATTTGATTTGATGAACAATGCGTTGCAACGGACTGTCTGGTATATAATAGAAAATGCTGAATGCTTTTTGAATAGGTGTTCTTCCCCAAAAAATTTTTTCGATTGCATTGTTATTGATGTGTTGGAATCCGGTGTAGGGTAGCGAAGACAAGCAGTTGGTACATACCATTTGCACTGAATCAACATGATCAGAAGAACAACCCGCACATACATGTGGAAAGAAAAGATGCGAAAGAGCATCCATGCATGAAGAAGCAAACGACATTCGATTACTTGAAAATAGTTCTGTATACTTCTTCGATCAGCGCAACAGATTGTACCTTGATGCCCTTGTGTTTTTCGGCTGTTCTGTTGTATTTACTGATGATGATATTCTCAAACCCGAGTTTTTCGGCTTCCGAGATTCGCTGATCCACGCGGTTCACGGCTCTGATCTCTCCGCTGAGTCCTACTTCCCCTGCAAAGCAGATCTTTTGGGAGAGGGGCACGTCTTCGTAGGAGCTGAGAAGGGCAAAGACCATGGCCAAATCGATGGCAGGGTCTTCGATTTTCAATCCACCTGCAATGTTTACAAATACATCTTTGGTGCCGAAGTGAAATCCACCTCTTTTTTCTAATACTGCCAGTAGCAATTGCAATCTTCTTAGATCAAATCCGCTTGCTGTTCGTTGAGGTGTTCCATAAACAGATGGAGTAACCAATGCTTGCACTTCTATCAACAAAGGTCTCAATCCTTCCATGGTTGCACCGATAGCAATACCACTTAATTGTTCTTCTTTTTGGTTGATTAAAATATCAGAAGGATTGGTAACAGGTTTCATTCCTGTTCCGGTCATTTCATAAATACCCAATTCAGCTGTAGAACCAAATCTGTTTTTCGTTGTTCGTAAAATTCTATAAGCATAATGTTGATCGCCTTCAAATTGCAATACAGTATCTACCATGTGTTCCAATAATTTTGGACCAGCGATGCTGCCATCTTTTGTAATATGTCCGATCAGAAAAACAGGTGTTTGAGTTTCTTTTGCAAAGCGTTGAAATTCTGACGTGCATTCTCTGATTTGCGAAATCGTTCCGGGCGACGAATCGATATACGATGATTGCAATGTTTGAATGGAGTCGATGATAACGAGTTGCGGTTGAATTTTTTTAATCTCTTGAAACACGCTCTGGGTGGATGTTTCGGTTAATAAGAAAAAATCATCGTGTGCAATATTGATTCTGTTTGCACGCATTTTAATTTGTTGTTCGCTTTCTTCTCCGCTGATATAAAGTACACGAAGTTCGTTCATCATCAATGCATCTTGAAGAAACAGCGTTGATTTACCAATGCCCGGTTCACCTGCTACGAGAACTAAACTTCCAGGAACAATTCCACCTCCCAATACTCTATTGAGTTCATCGTCTTTTGTGATGATGCGTTGTTTTTCTTCGCTTGCAATTTCATTTAGCACAACCGATTTTGATTGACCTGCTGGAATGGATTTCCAATTTTCTTTGGCTGATTTTTCTTTGTGAATGATTTCTTCGGTGAAGGTGTTCCATTCATTGCATGCAGGACATTTACCAACCCACTTAGCAGATTCGTATCCGCAACTTTTACAAAAAAACGCTTTTTTGATTTTGCTCATGAAGTGAAGTTAACGCGCAGTATTTTTTTTATTGTTGTAAATAACAGTGAAAGAGGGTTTTTTTTAACTGAGAACTGTTAACCGTTAACTGTTAACGGTTAAAAAACCAAAGGGCCAGCAGACGCCGACCCTTTAGTACTTACTAACCCATTAAATTCTTGCACTAAATTACAAATTGCCGCCACAGTACAAAATAATTTTTTGGGGTTGTTGAAAACTTTTCACCCTTATTTTAGGTGATTTTGACTCCAAAAAACGGATTTTTCATCTTGTAAAAAGCTGTAAATCAACAACTTGAAATTTTACATCCTTTCAGCCTAGTTTTCCCCTCCAGGAAAAAAATGATTTTATGCAGTTAATATATTAATAACTTTTATAATATATAATAGATGAATGTAACAAGCAAGAATTAATACAAAAATGACATGTTCATCTTTATAACTCGCAATGAATTAATTAGTTAAACAAGAATTTTTAGGAGGCGTCATTGCCCAAAAGTGAATTATTTGTTATATTCGCGACAAGACAAATTAGAATTACAACAAAAATTAATTGCATGAGAAAAAAACTCCTACTTGGTTTTTGTGCGATGGCATTCTTCGCAATGTCCTCTTTTGCACAAAATGTTGTGAAAGGAAAAGTTTCCGGTGCAGACGGTGCTCCTGTTGCAGGCGCTTCCGTTAAAGTAGTTGGAAGTACCTCAGGTACCTCTACTGCAGCCGATGGAACTTTCTCTCTTTCCGTAAGCGATCTCAACAAAACGTTGGAGATCACTTCAGTTGGATTTGAGAAATTGACAGTTCGTGCTGGATCCAATCTCTCCAATCTACAACTCTCTGCCTCTTCCGCAGGTTTGCAGGAAGTGGTAGTAACTTCTCTTGGTATTAGAAAAGAGAAGAAGCAGCTTGTGTACGCTGTATCAGAAGTAAAAGCTGAGCAGTTACAACAAAAAGCTGAACCAGACGTATTGCGTGCCCTTTCTGGTAAGGTACCAGGGGTTGATATCACCGGCGGTGGTGGTGCACCTGGTCAATCTACAAAGATCAACTTAAGAGGTAATACCTCTTTCTCTGCTGTGAACCAGCCGTTGATTGTAGTAGATGGAATTCCTTTCGATAACAGTGTAAACAACTCTGTTGGTTTCGATCAGGGAACTACCTTCTCTAACCGTTTATATGACATCGATCCAAATACGATCGAGTCAATGACCGTGTTGAAAGGTATCTCTGCATCTGCACTTTACGGACAGCGTGCTGCAAACGGTGTTGTATTGATTACTACTAAGAGCGGTGCTAAATCTAGAAAAGGATTGGAAGTAAGCTACTCTGCATCTTACAACGCTGAGCAGATTTCTTCTCTACCTGATTATCAGAATGCATACGGACAGGGTTCTAACCAGAACTACAACGGTGCCTTCATTGGTAACTGGGGTGCTCCTTTCGCTGACCAGGCAAGAAAAGTGAACGAAGCTTCTGGCGGACTTTTGAAATATCCTGAAATTTTGAAAGTACCAACTCAGTTGAAAATCCGTTATCCAGGCTTGTTCCCTGATGTGCCAGACGAGATCGATTACAAAGCATACGATTTGTTGAATGCGTTCTTCAGAACCGGTAACATGGTGGAGAACAGTGTGAACGTAAACGGTGGTGATGGTAAAAACAATATCAACGTTACAGCCAGCCGCATGTACAACACCGGTATTCTTCCTAATTCAAATACAGGAAGAACATCTGTAAGCGTAGGTGGTAATTCACAATTGGCAAATGGTTTCAGAGTATCTGGAAGCATTAACTATGTAAATACATCACAACAGAATCCTAAGTCGGGTGCTAGTGCCTTCAACGACTACGGTGGAGGAACAGGCGGATCAATTTTTGATCGTCTATTCTATTTCCCAAGAAGCTTCCCGCTTGGTAGCATGCCTTTCGAGGATCCTAATACTGGCGGTAACATATTCTATCGTGCTACAGACAATCCATTGTGGACTGCCAAATACAACTTGTTTAATTCCAATGTAAATCGTGTGTTCGGTAACTTCAGTGCCGCTTACGATCTTACTAAATCGTTGGAATTGAGCTTCAAAGGTGGTTTGAACAGCTACACTGATTTCCAAAAGCAAATCACACGTCCTGGTGGTAACTCTGGCGGTGGTATCGGTAACGTATGGGAGTCTACTACAAGAAATACTGAAAAGAACTTTCAATTGTTGTTGACCACTAAATCTATCAAATTGATGGATAACCTCGATTTCAATGGAATCGCGGGTGTGGAAGCAAACGAAAGAAAGTACTATAATAACTACCAATACGGTGTTGGTTTCATTGTACCAGACATTTACAAATTGACCAATACTTCTCAACAGGCTGTTTATTCAGACTACGACAGAAATCAGCGCATCTTGGGTGCTTTCGGTCGTTTGAACTTCTCTTACAACAACTACTTGTTCTTGGAATTGACTGGTCGTAACGACTGGACTTCAACGCTACCAGTTGATAACAGAAGTTATTTCTATCCAAGTGCCGGTTTGAGCTTTGTGTTTACAGACGCGTTGAACTTGAAGAGCGATGTGCTCTCTTATGGTAAATTGCGTGTAAACTTTGCCGAAACCAAGCGCGATGTACCTCCTTATCAGTTGTTGACAACATACAACGTTACTTCTCCTTCTTATTTGACTCCTGCAGGTTCAACTGTTTACTCTTCTTCTTTGAGTGATGCGTTGAAGAACAGTGCGTTGAAGCCAGAAGGTGTAAAGGAGTTTGAAGTAGGTTCTGAATTGAACTTCTTCAACGGAAGATTGAAATTTGATCTCACTTATTATAGAAAGACTTCAAAAGACAACTTCGTTACCAAGCGTATTCCTGTAACTTCTGGTTTTTCTACCTTGGCAATCAACGCGGGTAGCATCAGAAACGTAGGTTATGAGGCTGGTGTTGAAATTGTTCCAGTGAAAACAAAGAGTGGGTTCACTTGGTCTATCTTCTCTGCATTTAACATGATTCGTTCTGAAGTACTTTCTACAGACGACCAAGGTGCTGATATCATCACTGGTAACGGTGCTCCCGTAGCAAACGTTCAGCGTGTGGGTCAACCATTCGGTATGTTGTATGGTTTGGCTTCTGCAAGAGACGAGCAAGGTAATCGTTTGATTTGGCCTGGTCAGGGTGGAAACGGCGGTAAGCACATTTACAAAGATGTAGATGATGTTTTCGGTAATCCAAACTTGGACTTCAAATTAGGTGTAACCAATACATTGACTTATAAGAACGTTAGCTTCTCAGCATTGTTAGACTGGTGGCAAGGTGGAGACATGTACTCTATCACAGCTGCATCTCTATTGTTGCGCGGACAGCTTGCAAATTCTGTAGATCGTGAAGGTTTGTACGTAATTCCAGGTGTATACGGTGATCCTGATAACAAGGTTGCATTGAAAGATGCAAATGGCAAGACCATCAAGAATACAACCAGTATCTCTGCATTCGACTACTATTTCTCTGATGGTTTCGGTGCTTATGGTCCAGACGATACCAACTTGTACGATCGTACAACGTTCAGATTGAGAGAGGTGAACTTGGGGTATAACATTCCTAAGAAGTTGTTGACAAAGACTCCATTTGGTAGCATCAATGTAAGCTTCAGCGGAAGAAACCTTTGGTTCTATTGTCCAAACATGCTCCCTGGTTTGAATCTTGATCCAGAAGTACTTAGTGACGTATCTACTTCAAACATTCAAGGTATAGATTTGGGTGCTGCACCAAGTACACGTCGTTATGGTGTAAACCTTAGATTCACTTTCTAATTCGTGAACCACTTAAAACGATCAAAAGATGAAAAATAAAATGAAAAATATAAATAAGTGGATCGCTGGTGTATCATTGGCGGTTGTAATCTCTTTCGCATCATGTACGAAAGATTCCAACCTCTTTGATCTCGACATCAACGTGGATCCAAACAATCCTACGAAGGGTTCGGTAAAATTACTTTTACCAGAAGCTGAACGCAGAATGGCGAACTGGCTCAACGGCCTAGTACAAACCCAAATGGGTGCTGTTGGACAAATCTCTGCCAGTGATTCTTACGGCTACGGTGCCAACGGTTTCTACGGAAGCTGGTCTAGTTTTTACACTGGATGGGGCAAAGACGTAGATGAAATCATCAAAGCTGCAACTGAAGCCGGCAACAAACCATATTTGGGTGTTGCACAAGCAATGAAGGCCTATGGTTTTGTTACCATGGTTGATTTGTTCGGTACTTGTCCTTATACCGAGGCATTTGGTGGTAACCTAGCTGAGCAGAATATCAATCCAAAATTTGATGCAGGTAAAGATATTTACGCTGCTTGTTACAAATTGTTGGATGACGCTACTGCAAACTTAAATGCCGCTTCTTCTATCTCTATCAGTCCAGATATCTTCTACAGCGGTAGCAAGGCAAACTGGATCAGATTTGTGAATACACTTCGTTTGAAGATGAAAATCACTGAGAGAAGAGTTAATCCAAACTCTAAAGCGGATATCCAAGCTGCATTGACTGCAACAGGCGGATTGGTTACTGGTACTGCCAATGATTTTACATGGAAGTACGGTAGTCAAATTTCTCCTGAATTGCGTCACCCTTGGTATACTGCTGGTTATCTATCTCAAATGGATTTCACGTATGTTGAAGTTGATATGATGTGGAAGATGTTCTTGAAAAAAGATCCACGCTTCCCATTCTATTACAAGCGCCAAACAAGCTATTTGTTGAATCCAAACAATCCAACAGATAAAGGTGCTACACCTGTTCAAGGTGCTTACTTGGTATACGAGAACTCTGCATGGGAACAAGGTGTTGCTGCCGGTGTACTTTCTCGTACAAAGGCGGATACCCAATTCCTTGCTGGTTTCTTCGGTAGATACCGTGGTGACCAAGCCGGTGTTCCTCAAGACCAAGACTACAGAACTGCACCAGGTGTTTATCCTGCAGCTGGTTTGTACGACGATAGAAACGGAGCTCCTGTATTGTTGCGCTCAGGTGGCGGCAACAAAGGACGCGGCGACGGTATTTCTCCTTTCATGACTAGCTGGATGGTTAAATTCTGGCAAGCAGAAGCAGAATTGGCATATAGCTTTGGTGATCCTCGCGCAACAGCGGAAGCTGCTGTAAGAGAGCACATCGCCTATGTAGCTGCTTTCGGTGCATCAAAAGATGCAAATGCAAAAGCTCCTGCAGCTGCCGATGTTACAGCCTATGTGAATGCATTCTTGGCTGATTACGACGCTGCTCCAACTGCCGAAGCTAAAATCAATGCTGTATTGTATCAGGCTTGGATCGCAGGTTGGGGTAATGGTTTTGAAGCATACAATGCTATGCGTAGAACCGGATATCCTACTGGCTTGAAACCACCGATCACGTTGTACAGTCAATTTGCACTTCGTTGGCCAGTTCCAGCAACTGAAGGTGCTTTGAATCCTAATGCTCCATCTCCACTTCCAGTTTACTTCACTGAGCCTGTGTTCTGGGATGTAGTAAAATTCAAATTCTAATCTTCAAAAAGTTAAAACATGAAAAGAATGATGAAATATATCGCGGTTCTCTTGATGTTGACGACAGTATTTACATCTTGTCGCAAAGAAGAGTTGAACCCAGTTGCCACTCCTGAACCAGGTGTTTGGGGTCAAGGTAAATTACTTTCAGGTTCGTTTTTAGCTGGAAACGACGCAGGATCCACTGTAAACATGCAGTTGAAATGGATCGATGTGAACCGTAAGCTAACAATGACCAAGCAAGAGATCTTTATAACCTTTACAGAGGCCTATACAGATAAGAACGGTAACCCGGCTACTGCCAACCATGGTACTAAGTCTTTTGCAGTACAAGATTGCAAGGGAAATAACGAACCAGTTGCCTTCTCTATCACAGCCGCTCAAGTATACAACTTGTTCAAGTCTAACAAGTTTGACTACGGAAAAGGTTCTGTTGATGTGTTCGGTGCCGCTCGTCCAGACGGTAAGCGTTTCACTACAAAAGATAAGTTTGTAATGAGCTGGGCGTTTACAAGTTCAGAAGGACTTGTTTACAAATGGTGGTCAGTTTCAGTAGTAAACGGTGAGGTATATGTAAGCCAACCCGATATTGCTGCTAACGCATCTGTTACCTGGTCTCCAAAATAAATGTTCAATTGCATTTAACATATATTGGGAATAAACACTGTTTATTCCCAATTTTGTTTTAGTACATACCTCATGCATTTCCTACAAAGAAATATCGTTCTGTTTTTGATGAGTCTGCTCGCGCTTTCATCCGTTGCGCAACAGAAAATAACATATGCTGAACATATTCGACCTATACTTCAACAGCATTGTATCAGTTGTCACCGTCCGAATGATATTGGTCCCTTTTCTCTTTTAACCTACGAAGATGCAGCTCCACGCGCAGGGTTTATTGAACATGTAACCTCCACGAAATACATGCCCCCATGGAGAGCCGACAGCTCCTTCAGTCATTTTAAAAATGAAAACCTGCTTTCTGAAAATGAAATTGCATTGATCAAGCGTTGGGTGGAAGACGGTAGAGAAAAAGGAAAGATCAAGAAAAATGAAAAAGCAGTACAACCGGAAAACCCTTCATTGATTACTTCCACATCTAATGAAGTCGAACTGAAGCGATTCTCCATGAAAAATGCTTACTTAATTCCCGGAAACAGTAAAGAGCAATTCAGGTATTTTCATATTTCCTTTGATAACAAAGAACCCCTGTATGTAACGAGTATTCGTTTTATTCCAGGCAATAAAAAACTGGTGCATCATAGCAGGGTCATGACAGATACTACGTTGTCGTTGTCGGGTATAGATGGCATGTCTGCCGACGATACCGCTACCTATGCATTTCAATCAAAACCACTCTCTGATCCATTTTTATTTGGATGGGTTCCCGGAAACAACCGCATTCAATTTCCTGCACAAACAGCAAAGACATTCTATCCTCATACCGACCTGCTCTTGAATATTCATTATGCTCCGTCTCCGGTTCAGGAGAAAGATTCATCGATGGTTGAAATTGGTTTCTTGAAAACTCCACAACAACGAGAAATCAAAACCATCACCATCACAGAAGAAGCTATTTCCAATCCGCCTTTCTTTATCAAAGCGGAAAGAACAGCGAAGTTCTACATGAAATACGATCCATTGGAGGAAGATATTTCGTTGATTTCCATCATGCCCCATATGCACCTCTTGGGTAAAAGTTTCAGGGCCTTTGCCATCACACCGGATGGTGAGTTGGTTAAATTGATTCATATTCCTGCGTGGGATTTCAATTGGCAAATGTCTTATACCTACCCACGTTATGTAAAACTTCCAAAAGGCACCATCATCTATGCAGAAGGAGAGTACGACAATACCTCAAAAAATCCCCGCAATCCCTATCAACCTGCAAAAGATATTGGCCTCGGATGGGGAACCAAAGATGAAATGATGAACCTTGTTCTCTATTTTGTTAAGTACCAGGAGGGGGATGAAAATGTCATCCTTTAAGGAGTGGGCTTTCCTGTTTCGATAAAGCAACCAACAGGTTGTACAAACGGACGTAGAATTGATTGTCTATTAAGCGCTTGAGTAACCGCATCGTCTAAATAATGTTCTGTAATCTGCATCCTGTTTTGCCCTAAGCTATAATACCAGTTGTCTATTGCTCCATGGTAAAGAACCTCGTCCTTCTCGGTCAGTAAAAAAACTTCAGGAGTAACAGTGGCATTGAGTTGTTTGGAAAGCTTATACTGTTTATCCAACCGCACCGCTGTTGTGAGTTGGTAGTGCTGAAGAAAGTCGCGGACTTCTTTTTTAGAGGAGTTGTTCGCGGGGAATACCAGTACTACCTCGATGTTTTTTTGCTTGGCAGACAGTGTAAACTGCTGGATATAGGCTGTGTATTGCTGGCTTATAGGGCAGGTGGTAGCAAGAAAAAAGTAGACTTTGAGTGCGAGGAGTTTCATGAATATCAACTTCTCGTTAAAGTTAATTCATTCAGAGACGAATTTCTTCTCCTTCCTGATCGAAGAAGTGGAATTCTGTAAGATGATAGGTAGTGTCTTCGGAAATTTGAAGCTTGATTTTGTAACGCCAAGACCATTTGCGCTTGATGGAAATGAATCCTTTGGTGAGGTACGCATACAAAATTGGATGCACCATCACTTTGAGCGTTTTGTGTTTCTGCTCATGGAGATAACTGATGTTCTTTTCGATTTCATCCTCCAACACAAGGGTAGAAGATATTTTGCCAGTACCTTGGCAGGAAGGACATTGTTCCTGTGTGTTGATGTTCATTTCAGGTTTCATGCGCTGACGTGTCAACTGCATGAGTCCAAATTTTGAAATTGCCAACACCGCATGTTTAGCCCGGTCTTGTTTCATGAACTGTTCCATCGCTTCATGAAGTTTCTTCTTGTTTTCAGGAAGTTTCATGTCGATGAAGTCTACTACAATGATGCCTCCGAGATCTCTCAATCTCATCTGGCGGGCTATTTCTTCTGCGGCCTCCAAATTAGTTTGCAAGGCATTTTCTTCTTGGTTGTTACTTACACTTTTATATCCGCTGTTTACATCGATTACGTGCAAGGCTTCGGTATGCTCAATGATCAGATAAGCACCGCTGGGCAGGTTGACTGTTTTGCCAAACGTACCTTTTACTTGCTTTGTAATACCGGTATGATCAAAGACGGTTCCACTTCCACTGTACAGCGAAAGGATGTTCACTTTGTCTGGAGCAATTTTTTGTAAATAGGATTTTATTTCGGCGAACAATTGTTTGTCGTTGACGACTATTTTATTGAAATCAGCATTCAATAAATCGCGTAATATGCTTGTCGTTTTGGTTTGCTCACTCAATATTTTTTGAGGGGCTACCGCTGCACTCAGATTATGTTGTATTGCCTTCCACTTATCAAACAACATATTGAGGTCTTCGTGCAATTCTGCTGTGTTTTTTCCTTCGGCAGCAGTTCTCACGATGACACCAAAATTTTTTGGCTTGATGGCTTCAATAATTTTTTGCAGTCTTTTTCTTTCTTCTCCAGAATGGATTTTTCTGGAAATGGCAATGATATCGTTGAAAGGGGTGATCACCACAAATCTTCCCGGTAGTGAGATTTCACAGCTCAATCTTGGTCCCTTTGCCGCAATGGGTTCCTTCAAAATCTGAACCAGCACATTGGGTTTTTGCCCCAGTACTTCGTTGATTTTTCCTGTTTTTACAATTTCAGGCTCCACGTTGAACGTGGAAAAATCCTGCTGACTTTGAACAGGGGTATTGATGGAAATTTGAGTGAATTTCAAAAGTGATTTGGCATAGGGGCTCAAATCGGTATAATGAAGGAATGCATCTTTTTCGAATCCGACGTCTACAAATGCTGCGTTCAAACCCGGGATTAATTTCTTCACCTTACCCAAATAGAGGTCGCCTACAGCAAAACTGGCGTCGATTTTTTCGTTGTGCAGCTCGACCAGCTTTTTGTCTTCCAACAAGGCAATTTGTACGCCTTGGGCGGATGCGTTTATGACGAGTTCCTTATTCACGTGTGAAGAAACAAATTAAATAAGCAATGCAGTATATGCTGTAAACGATGTTTACTGCATACAGAGCCTGACGAATGGATAATTAGAAATAAGGAGGGACTACTTCTTACCTTTCTTATGACGGTTTTTTCTCAACCTCTTTTTACGTTTGTGGGTTGCGATTTTATGACGTTTTCTTTTTTTACCGCAAGGCATGTTTAATTAGTTTAATTGTTATTAATTATTTTAATGAGTTTATTTTTTCTTCCAGTGCTTTTACGAGATCGGGGTTTTTCACTTTCGATAATCCTCTCTCGTACCATTCAACCGCCTCTTTTTTCTTTCCGTCCCTTTCGTATACCTCTGCAAGCAGAAAAATTGCCTCTGTATTTTCGGGGTCTAGCGAAACAACTTTTTTAAATCGTTCGATCGCCTTGTCGTTTTGTCCTGATATCAATCCTCCATATCCGAGCATAAACTGTGCGAATACATTGGAGGGGTTTTTCTCGACCACCTTTCGGATGTTCAAAATTCCTTCCATTGGGGCACCTTCGGCACCGAAGAAGAATGTGCTACCCTGGCCAACAATAGTTGAATCGTTGTTGGGGTTTAGCTGAAGCGATCTTTTAAAGAGCTCGTTGGACTGGTTCGCCATCCAAGATTTGAGTCCAGGGTCTGAGATCCCTCTGAGTTCCTCCAACATTGAATGGGCGGCAAAGTTCAGGCTTTTTTCAGAATTCTCCAATTTAGCTTTCTCTCCCAGGTAGTAGATATAAGGAGCGAAGGCATGAGCGCTGTCTCTCCAGAAATTAGAGAGGGCCTGGAAGTTCTGCTGTTTTTGGGTTACCAGGTCGCCACGGGTAATGGCATCCTGCAAGGAGGTGAGGTAGGCAGATTGGGTAGGTGTCAGGTCTTTTTTCAGTTCAGACAGGTACTGTTCAAAATCAAATTTCGAAGGGGCAGCAGGTTGGCTATTGGCAGCCGGCTGCTCTTTATGCGTGTGGGGGGGAGTAAATTTTCCAAAAACGAACAATCCGAATAGTAAAACGGCTCCTGCGGTAACTACGTACCACTGCTGTTTTTTAAGCATGCATCAATATTTAGTGGGGCAAAGGTAGGCGCTAGTTCATTTCATCTGCACCTTCATCTTTGATAACGGTGTCAATTCCGAGTTTTTTAACATCCTGCATGAACTCCTTTGCCGGTTTGAATGCGGGAATGAAATGTTCTGGAATCTGAACGGCAGTGTTGCGTTTGATATTTCTACCGATTTTGGCAGCGCGCTTCTTGGTAATGAACGAACCAAATCCTCTCACGTAAATGTTTTCACCTTTTGCAAGAGAAGACTTCACTTCCTTAAACATTGTCTCAAGTGTAACCAATACATCTACTTTGGGAATATTGGTTTTCTCAGATATTTTATTGATCAAGTCTGCTTTTCTCATAACGTATTTTAAGTTTTGGCTTTTTAAAATTTAATTTTGACAAGCGTTCCAAAACTCACTCATTATCAATTGATAAAGCATATGCTGCTTGCCTCTATCTTAAAGTTGGGTTATTTTTTTCTAATCACCAAAAAAATACCTACATAAGTGGTTGAAAAACAGGTGAAAACGTGGTTTAGAAGGTCGCTTTTTCAGTGGAATTTGAAGAAAAACGACAGAAAAATGCCGTGGAAAGGGGTCAAGGATCCCTATAAAATATGGCTCAGCGAGGTTATGCTCCAGCAAACCAGGGTTGAGCAGGGGATGGGGTATTATAGCAGATTCCTGGAAAGGTTTCCCACGGTGGATATTCTTGCAAAATCACCTGATAATCAGGTATTTAAGTTGTGGGAAGGACTGGGATATTACTCGAGATGCCGAAATTTAATTGCAACTGCCCAAAAAGTCAGTTTTGAGCTGGGAGGACGATTTCCGAATACCAGGGAGGGACTTTTGTCTCTCAAAGGGGTTGGCCCTTATACAGCCGCAGCCATCGGTTCATTCGCATTTGGCTTGCCGTTGGCGGTGGTGGATGGAAATGTTTTCAGGGTACTGGCCAGAATATTTGGTATCCATGAGCCCATCGACCAGCCCAAAGGGAAAAAGATGCTTGAGTCGCTGGCACAAGAGTTGCTGGATGAGAAGAATTCCGCCATTTACAACCAGGCAATCATGGATTTTGGTGCGGTTGTATGCAAGCCACAGCAACCTTTGTGCAAAGGATGCCCTTTTCAAAAAAAATGTATCGCCAATCAGCAAAGTTTTCAAGCAGTTCTTCCGCGCAAGTCGAAAAAAACCAAGATCAGAAATCGGTACATGTATTACTTGCAACTGGAATCAAAGGGTAAGCAACTGGTGAGGGAGCGGGCAGGCAAGGATATTTGGCAAGGGTTGTTTGAATTCATCTTACTTGAGCACGACGAGCCCCTGGATGAGAAATACCTGCACACGCTTTCGCATTGGGGCATAAAAACAACAAAATTAAAAAAGGAGATGCTTGGACTCTCCGAAGAAATCGTGCATCAACTCTCTCATCAAAAAATTCATTGCAGGATCCTTCGTGTTAACATCGATCAACAAATCGATCTTGAAGGCTATCAATGGAAGAGTAAAACTGCCATTCGGCAACTTCCCTTTCCTCGTTTGATTACGAGATACCTGGGTTGGTAGCATTCCCTGTACATCCCTTTCATTTTATGTATTTTTGAAGCAATGATTCTTCTGACCATTTTGTTGCTGGCTTCTGTTTTGATGCTGTTCATGAACTCTGGTGCGGAGATTGCATTTTTTTCTTTGGGGTATAAAGACCTAGGCAATCTTCGGTCCAAGCAATATCCTGCAACAGAGCGAATTGTTCAACTCTTGAGAGAGCCACGTTTACTGCTTTCCTCCATGTTGGTAGGGAATATGGTTTTTCGATTACTTATCATCTTGTTGTGTAATTACCTCATCACTGAGAAATCTTTTCCGGAATTGGCAGGAATTTTTCTCTTTGTATTCAGGATGGTAGTGGCAATGGTAGTACTGATTTTATTCGGAGAACTCTTGCCCAAAGTATGGGCCTCCAATAACAATATTCGCTTTGCTTTTTATTCTTCCTATTTTGTATGGATTAATTTTTTGATCTTTCGCGGTATCGGTAAATCGATGGCAGGTATTTCAGAAAAAGTAGAAAAAGCATTGGGCAAGAACAACGATGTGCATGCACGGCTCGAACAAATTGATCAAGCGATCACACTCAGTGCAGAGGAAGGAGCTTCCGAAGAAGAAAAAAATATTTTAAAAGGTATTGCACAGTTTGGCAATGTTACTGTGAGGAGGGCCATGAAAAGTAGATTAGATGTGCAGGGCATTGAAGAAAAGACAAGCTTCCAAGAATTAAAACAAAAAGTGGAAGAACAACAATACTCACGATTTCCTGTATACAAAGAGAGTCTTGATACAATTCTTGGCATGCTACATTCTAAAGACTTGCTGCCGCACCTTGAAAAAGGAAATGAATTTGACTGGAAGACACTGATTCGTCCTGCGTTCTTTATTCACGAACAAATGTTGGTGGAAGATTTGTTGAGAGCGTTTCAATCAAAAAGAACACACTTTGCTATCGTAGTGGATGAATTTGGAGGAACAGATGGAATCATAACCTTGGAGGATATTCTTGAAGAAATTGTGGGAGAAATCCGCGACGAATACGACGAGGAAGAATCCGTAAATGTGCGCATCGATGAATTCAATTATATTTTTGAAGGAAAGATCATGATCAATGAAGCCTGTAAGATCATGAATCTTCCCAATAGGGTATTTGATCCGATCAGAGGCGAAAGCGAAACCATTGCAGGATTGGTTTTAGAATTGGCAGGTGAAATACCAAAAGCCAATCAGGCATTAGTGGCGCAAGACTTTACCTTTACCGTTTTGGAAGTATCCATGAATAGGATACAAAAAGTAAAAATCACCATATCTATTCAGCAAAACTGACAGATGTCTACAAAAACTATTTTCTTTTCAATTATTTTTCTTGTTCTGTTGCTCTCCTGTAACAGTCCTTTTACTCCTAAACCCAAAGGATATTTCAAGATAGACTTCCCGCAACATTCTTATCAAACTTTTAATGAGCCAGGATTTCCCTACAGTTTTGAATATCCTTCCTATGCTACTATTTCAAAGCAAGTAGATTCTTCCGGACAGCAACCTTATTGGTTGAATATTGAATTCAACCAATTCAACGGAAAGATTTATCTCAGTTACAAATCCGTCAACGGATATTCAGTGTATAAAATCAAAACCCAACAGGGTTATAAGGATTCTCTCTCTAAAAATAGTTTTGATCAATTGCGCGACGAGGCTTTCAATATGACCTATAAGCATACCATCAAGGCATCTGGGATTGTAGATTCATTTTTCAGGAACAAACCCGGATATGCTGGCATGTATTTTTATGTGGCGGGGAATGCCGCAACTTCCAAACAATTTTTTGTGACCGATTCGGTCAAACATTTTTTGCGGGGCGCACTTTATTTTGATGCTACACCCAACGAAGATTCTATCCGAGTGGTAAGCGATTTTTTAGAGGCGGATGTAAAGCACCTGATTCAGACTCTTACATGGAAATAGTGGATGCAATTTTCTTCATCTCTTTTTCAATTTCATCGTTGCATAAATTTCCGATACTGCCCTCGTGGGTATGATGGAGGGGCTGTGATGCATCAAAATAGAAGCTACCTTCATTGATCATATTTCCTACCTGTGCATAGGCATCTCTGAAGGGAACTCCCTTGTTTACGAGCTCATTTACTTTTTCAACACTGAATAGATAAGTGTATTTTTTGTCTTGTAAAATATGTTTATTGACCGATAGCGCACTCAGCATTACCTGCATTAATTGAAGGCAGCTACGCAATTCTTCGATAGCCGGGAAGATGATTTCTTTTGTCAATTGCATCTCTCTGTGGTATCCAGAGGGTAAATTATTGGTCAATAAAGTTAGTTCGTTGGGTATGGATTGAATTCGGTTGCATTTGCCACGAATCAATTCAAATACGTCAGGATTTTTTTTGTGCGGCATGATGCTGCTTCCTGTGGTGAGTTCTTCCGGAAAAGAGATGAATCCAAAATTCTGACTTACATACAAACAACTGTCCATCGACAATCTGCTCAAGCTGGCTGCAATAGATGACAATGCGAATGCAACAAGTTTTTCTGTCTTTCCCCTGCTCATCTGTGCATATACAGAGTTATAATTAAGTGTTTGAAATTTAAGGAGCTCTGTAGTTCTTTTTCTATTGAGTGGAAAGGAGGAGCCGTATCCAGCACCGCTGCCAAGTGGATTCTTATTTGCAACATGAAAGGCAGCAGACAGGTATTCCATGTCGTCTACTAGACTCTCTGCGTATGCACCTAGCCAGAGTCCAACAGACGAAGGCATAGCAATTTGAAGATGAGTATAGCCAGGAATCAAGTCGTCTTTGTGCTGGTTACTTTTTTGAATCAAGAGATCAAATAATTTCAAGACATCTTCTTTGATTTCCAGAATGGCAGAGCGTAGGTATAATTTGATATCAACTGCAACCTGATCGTTTCTGCTTCTGCCGGTATGAATCATCTTGCCAGCGTCTCCGATTTCATTGGTAAGCATCCATTCGATTTGTGAATGCACATCTTCCATTGTATTGTCAATATGAAATTCACCTTTCAAAATGGCTTCTTGTATTTTCTTTAATCCACGGATGGCGTTGTCTGCATCCTTGTTACTCATCAATCCTTGTTCTGCTAACATGGTAACATGTGCGATGGATCCCTCCACATCGAATCTTGCTAACAGTATATCAAAATTCCTATCGTTGCCAACCGTGAAATCTTCGATGATTGTAGAAGTGGACGTTGTATCTTTTTTCCAGAGTTTCATAATAAGATATTAAACAGCTCTATAGATTGATGCAGTTTCCTCCAACAGATGAACAAGGGTTTCAATACCCTGTTCAATTTCTGTTGTATAAATATACTCATCTGCGGTGTGACTTCTTGCAGAATCACCCGGACCGATCTTCAACGCAGGGAAATTCATCAATGCTTTATCGCTTGTAGTAGGTGATCCGTAATGAGGTAATCCTAGTTTCTTTCCTGCTTTTACAATGGGGTGGTCAAGTGGAATGAGGGTTGATTTCAAACGAAAACTTCTAGGGGTTACTTCGCTTTTCAGTTGTTGTTTTAAGAGGTGAAGAATCTCTTCGAAACTATACAATTCATTTACTCGAATATCAACGACAAATTTGCAGCTGGAGGGTATAACATTGTGTGCCTTGTTCTCTGTTTCAATCACTGTTACCTTGGCGGTTGTCTTTCCTGTGAGTTCAGAAATCTTATCAAATTCCAGCTGGTTGATTGTCTGAATATCCTGCAATGCAATGGCAATGGCATTGACACCCTCTTCTCTTGCGGCATGCCCCGCAATGCCTTTGGCAAGTGCATCTACAACCAAGAGTCCTCTTTCTGCAACAGCCATCTGCATTCTGGTAGGTTCTCCAACCAATGCACCCACGATGCTGCTTCCTTTTAGCTGCGATTGGAAATTGCTGTCGTTCAAGAGCAATTCCACTCCATTCTTACCCGATATTTCCTCCTCAGCCGTTGCGGCGAGTATCAAATTAAAGGGCAATGATTCATTCGAATAGAAATGAATGAAGGCGGCAATCAGCGAAACCAATGGTCCACCTGCATCGTTACTGCCCAATCCAATGATCTTTCCGTTTTCTTCGATGGGAGTAAACGGATCGTTCGTAAATCCTTTTACTGGTTTTACAGTATCGTGATGAGAGTTTAAGAGGATGCTTGGTTTGGATGAATCGAAGTAATTGTTGAATGCATACACATTGTTCATTAATCTATTGGTAGAAATAGATTTTCCCTGCAGAAATATTTCAATAAGATCCGCTACTTCCTTCTCTTCTTTACTGAACGAAGGAGTGGCGATCATTTCTTTCAGCAGCCTTATTGCATCTTGTTGAATAGTGTGAAGTGTAGACATCCTATTGTATTTATCAACTGATGGTTGTTCCGCTTTTTCCATTGATCAATTCGCTCAATTCCATGGCATCTCCAATGATTACCTTTGATACGCCCGATGAAATAGCTGCAAATGCATTATCCAGTTTTGGGATCATTCCTGCAAAAATGGAATGCTGCTCCTTCAACTGCTGGTAAAGAGCTTGATCAATAGTTGGAATGACTGAATGCTCGTCGTTTACATCTTTAAGCACACCTTTTTTCTCAAAAGAATATACCAGGGTAGTGGCAGCGTGCTTTGACATGGCCTTCGCAATTTCCTGTGCAATCGTATCTGCATTGGTGTTCAACAGTTGTCCTGATTCATCTTGTGTAATGGGCGCGATAATTATATTGAGATTGTTCTGCAAAAGAGAAAGCAGTAAATCTGTTTGTACTTGATCCACATCTCCCACAAAGCCAAAATCGATGTTAGGATGTTTTCTTTTGTGTGCAATGATTATTGAAGCATCTGCTCCGCATATACCTATAGAGGGGGAAGCCAATGCGTTCAATTGTGCTACAAGTTGTTTATTGATCCAACCTGCGTAGACCATTGTAACAACTTTTAGTGTTTCCTGATCGGTGATTCTTCTTCCATCAACCATTTGTTGTGGAATGGAAAGATCTGCAGCCAGTTTGGTGGCTATTTTTCCTCCTCCGTGAACAAGGATTTTTTTTCCTTGAATGCGTGCAAAGGCTGCAAGGAAAGTTTTCAGATTCGATGCATCGTCTATGATACTGCCACCGACTTTTATGATATAAAGTGGTTCCATGATTTTTATTTATGCTGTTTGAGCATGGACGCGATTACTGCTTGTGCTGCCCATACTCTGTTGGATGCTTGTTGGGTGATAATACTATTTGGTCCATCCAGTATTTCATCAGGAAGTTCAACATTTCGTCGAACAGGAAGGCAATGCATCACTTTTGCCCGATTGGTTTTTTCTAATTTTTTATTACTGAGCATCCATTCTCCCTCATAGGCAGGCATTGTGCCGTATTGCTGAACTGCACTCCAATTCTTTACGTAGATGAAATCAGCGTCTTGCAAAGCTGCATCTTGGTCGTATACAATAGTAGCACCCTTTGTAAACTGTTCGTCGAGTTCATAGCCTTTCGGATGGGTGATAACAAAATCAGCCTCTCCCCATGCATTAGTCCATTGCGCAAAGCTATTGGCTACACATTGTGGCAAAGGTTTTACGTGAGGTGCCCAGCTCAAAACGATCCGGGGTTTTTTATTCAAGCTGATTGTTTTGATGGTTTCATGAATCGTAATCAAATCGGCGAAACTTTGTAGGGGATGAAGTGTTGCGCTTTCCAAGCTGATCACTGGAATGCCGGCATATTTTATAAATTGATGAATGATGTGCTCGCTGTAATCTGCAGTACGGTCTTTTAGTCCTGGAAAGGTCCTCACTGCAAGTATGTCGAAATAATTTCCCAAGATGGGTGCAGCATCCTTCACATGCTCTACGGTAGTTCCGTTCATGATTGCACCGTCTTCAAATTCCAATGCCCATCCTTCTGCTCCAACATTGAACACAACTGCTTCCATTCCCAATTGTTGTGCAGCAACTTGTGTACTCAATCGTGTACGCATACTTGGATTCATGAACAGGCATCCAATTTTCTTGTGTTTGCCCAATTGTTCGTCTTTCCATGGCGTTGCTTTATACTCCAAAGCCATCTCGATGAGCCCGGGAATAGAATGTACGTCGTTTGCAGATAGAAATTGTTTCATGATGCAATTAGTCTTGGTAATTATTGATAGCCAGTGAAAGTTTCTCTATGAAATAGGCTGCATCCTCCATTGTAAGTGCCAGCGAAGGCAGTAATCTGATCACATTGGGTTTTGCTTCCCCGGTAAATATTTTATGTTTGAAAAGAAGATCTTTTTTAAGATTTTTCAAATGATCTGGGACGTCGAATCCGATCATCAGTCCTTTTCCTCTTACACCCGATATGGATGGAATCGATTTCAGGGAAGAGAGTAGAAACTCGCCTACTTTTTCTGCATTGCTCATCAAATCTTCTTTTTTCATCACTTCCAAAACTGCCAGTGCAGCTGCGCAAGCCAAGTGGTTACCACCGAAAGTGGTTCCCAACATGCCGTGTTTTGATTTCAAGGCAGGAGAGATGATGATGCCGCCGATGGGAAATCCATTGCCCATACCTTTTGCCATTGAGTAGATATCGGCCTCTACACCCGCATCATCGTGACTGAAAAATTTTCCTGATCTGCCATAGCCGCATTGAACACTGTCTGCAATGTATATTGCACCGTATTGGTTGCAGTTTTTTCTTATAGATAATAAGAAGCTATTATCTGCAACGTTGATGCCGCCAACCCCTTGAATACCTTCGATGATTACTGCAGCAATTTCATGCCCTTGGGTGTTGAATGTTTCTTCCAGTGCTGCTACATCGTTGAATGGTAAGAAAATAATATTTTCTGTTTCGTTAACCGGAGCAAGGATAGCAGGGTTGTCTGTTGCAGCAACCGCAAGAGAAGTTCTGCCGTGAAATGATTTTTTGAAGGCGATGATTTTTTTTCTTCCCGTATGAAAAGATGCCAGTTTCAATGCATTCTCATTGGCTTCTGCTCCTGAATTACAAAGGAATAATTGGTATTCTTTTTTTCCGGATACTTCACCCAATGTATGCGCCAATTCTTCTTGAATTGGAATTTTTATCGAGTTGGAATAAAATGCAATTTTTTTTATTTGTTCCTCTATACGATGAACCCAATGCGGATGTGTATGTCCGATGCTGATCACCGCATGCCCACCATACAGGTCGAGGTATTCATTTTGACGATCATCCCAAACCCTCGATCCTTTGGCATGCGTGATGTTGATGTCGTTGATAGGGTATACGTCAAATAGTTTCATCACTTTAATATTTAAAAAGCACTTGCTTTAAGTTGGAGTCCTTCGGTTTGCTCAAGACCAAACATGATATTCATATTTTGAACAGCTTGTCCGCTTGCGCCTTTCAACAAATTATCCAGTGCAGTATGAACGACCAATTTATCATTGGCCTGCTCTAAAAAAATCACAGCTTTGTTAGTATTGATAACTTGTTTCAAGGCAATTTGTTTTTCCGAAACCACAGTAAATGGGTGCTCACTATAATATTCTTTGTACAATGCAATTGCTTGTTCAATGGAATGTGTGGAACTGAGTGTGGAAGAAGCAAAAATTCCTCTGGTGAAATCTCCTCTCCATGGAACAAAGTGAACAGAGGCTTTTGCTGAACTCAGTTGATGCAGCGACTGATGAATTTCGCCAAGATGTTGATGTGTCAGCGTTTTGTAGGCTTGAATATTGTTTGCCCTCCATGAAAAATGGCTGGTGGCACTAAGGGATTGACCTGCTCCAGTTGATCCAGTAATAGCGGTTGTATACACATCGTTCACCAACCCTTTTGAGGCCAGCGGAAGCAATCCCAATTGAATGGCTGTTGCAAAGCAACCAGGATTGGCAATATTCTTTGCAGATGCGATTTGTTGAAAATTCAATTCAGGCAGACCGTACACAAATTTTCTATTTTGAAAGTTTGCATTGGACTCCAGGCGAAAATCGTTCGCCAGATCTATAATATTGATCTGTTCTGAAATTGTATTTTCTTGTAAAAACTTGGATGATTCGCCATGACCAAGACAGAGAAACAATACATCTATGTTTTGGTCAATGCTATCTGTAAATTGTAATGTGGTAGATCCGAGAAGGTCTTCGTGCACTTGATGGACTGGATTTCCTGCATTACTCTTGCTATGAACAAAAGAGATTTCAACACGGGGATGATGTAACAATAGACGGATCAGTTCACCTCCTGTGTATCCTGCTCCACCAATGATTCCTACTTTGATGGTTGCTTTCATAGTGAATCTTTTTTATTTTGCTTTTGAACAGCATTCCAGATACTGGTTTGGTTTCCGAAGATCTTGCTGAAGCCTCTTACATCATCACCAGTAAAGCCTGTATTCATTTCACCGTACTTTCCAAATTTACTGTTCATCAAATCAAACGGTGATTCGATGCCGATGATTTGGAACCTATAGGGTTGAAGCTGAACATATACATTTCCTGTTACGTTTTCTTGTGAGTGTTCAAGATAGGCTTCAATGTCTCTCATCACAGGGTCGAGTATTTGTCCTTCGTGCAACCAATTCCCGTAAAACTGAGAGAGGGTATCTTTCCATTGCAGCTGCCATTTTGTGAGCACGTGTTTCTCCAGTGCGTGATGTGATTTTAAGATTACCATAGGTGCTGCTGCTTCAAAGCCAACTCTTCCTTTGATACCGATAATTGTATCGCCTACATGCACATCTCTTCCAATTCCAAATGGACCCGCCAATGTTTGTAAGTATTGAATCGCCTTGGATGGATGATCAAAAACTTTCTCATTGATTCCTTTCAACTCACCTTTCTCAAAACGAAGGACTACTTCTTCTGGATCCTGTTTGGTTACCTGTGTAGGCCAAGCCGATTCAGGGAGCATTCCTTTAGATGAAAGTGTTTCCTTTCCGCCCACGCTGGTTCCCCAGAGTCCTTTGTTAATAGAGTACATCGCCTTTTCTGCATTCATTTGAACTCCTTTTGATTGGAGGTATTGAATTTCTTCTTCTCTACTGAGTTGCAAATCGCGAATGGGAGTGATGATCTCAACACCTGGGATCATGATATGGAAGACCATGTCGAAACGAACTTGATCGTTTCCTGCTCCAGTGCTTCCATGGGCAACTGCATCTGCACCAAGTTGTTGAACATGTTCTGCAATATGGATCGCCTGGCTCAATCTCTCAGCACTTACGCTCAATGGATAGGTATTGTTTTTTAAAACGTTTCCGTAAATCAGGTATTTAATGATACGATCATAATAGGATGAAACAGCATTCACAGAAGTATGAGAAGTGACACCTAATTTCTTTGCATGCTCCTCGATTTTCTTTAACTCCTCTTCGCTGAAACCACCTGTATTTACGATGATGCTGTGTACTTCGTATCCTTTTTCTTCAGAAAGATATTTTACACAAAACGTTGTATCCAATCCACCACTGAATCCCAATACAATTTTCTTTGGCATGTTCTGAGTTTTAGATGTTGATTAAAGACAGCAACACTCCCACAATGGATTTTCCGTTGTTATCTTTTTTGGTAAATGACTTGAGAAAATTCAATCGTTTAAAGTTGAAAAGTCTTTCAAATCCTTTTTTATTTTCTTCGAAATATTGTGTTGTTTCTTCTGGAGTATAATGATCTTTCGGATCGTATAACATGGCTGTGCACATACAGTTTTTTCTTTCCTTGCTCATCAGTATATCATAGTTCACACAGCTTTTGCATCCTGCCCAGAAGTCTTCGTCTTGAGTAAGTTCTGAATAAGTAACTGGCTCGTAACCCAGTTCAGAATTGATTTTCATTACTGCCAGCCCTGTAGTTAAACCAAAAATCTTTGCATCAGGATAGGTGGTTCTGCTCAGTTCAAAAATTTTCTTTTTGATCAGCTTAGCCAATCCACCTTTTCTCAAACTTGGTTTTACGATGAGTCCGGAGTTGGCAACATACGCTCCGTGGCTCCAGGTTTCAATGTAGCAAAATCCTGCCCATTCGCCTTTTTCTGAAGTTGCCACTACGGCTTTGCCCTCGCTCATTTTCTTGCGTACATAGTCGGGGCTCCTTTTGGCAATACCCGTACCACGGGCTTTTGCGGATTCCTCCATTTCTGTACAGATTTCGTCGGCAAACTTGAAATCTGCTTCACTGGCTACGTATATATTATAGTGTTTTTGTTCTTCCATTTTTACATGATGAATTGAAATGAATGGTATCCGGATCCCTTTGAAATCAAGAGGAACCAGGTTATCGAATCAATCGCTGTGAGGGTGTAGTAACTATCAACGTCGTACCAAAAATGGAATCGGTCGGCGTAAAAAAACTGTAGCGCTTGGTACAGTAAAAACCCAACGCGTGGAAGCGGCAGGAGCCGTTTCTGCTATTGTTGAAGGGGTTAGGTTTTTTTTCATTTCTCTGTGTCTAAGAAATTAATAAAAATTGTGAACTGCAAATAAACATATTTTTTTCTAAAAATGGCCTAAATATGTTTGAATCCTTTCGAGGATCAGCGCGGGTTGGGAACTATGGATCCTGCATGAACGGCCTGACATATATCGTTGATGAGCCCTGGATCTTTCTCAATAGCATTTCCGACTACAATCATATCAGCACCAGCTTTACAATTGGTATAGGCTTTTTCGGGATGAAGTATTCCTCCTCCAACAATCAAAGGAATTTGGGTGTGTGAGGAAACTGCTTGAATCATTGATTCTTTGATGGGGTGTTTTGCACCACTTCCCGCATCCATGTACAATAATTTAAGTCCGAGCATTTCCCCTGCCAAAGCAGTGCAAAGTGCTATCTCGTTTTTATCACTCGGAATGGGGTTGGCATTGCTAATGTAGGAAACTGTTGTGGGTGCACCACCGTCTATCAACATATAACCGGTTGGGATCACTTCCAGTCCACTCTTTTTAACGGCTGGAGCAGAGATGACATGTTGGCCAATAAGCAACTCAGGATTTCTGCCGGAAATCAACGACAAATAGAGAAGCGCATCAGCATAGGGCGTGATTTGCGAGGGGCTACCCGGAAAGAGCAATACAGGTATATCGCAGGAAGCTTTGATGTGTTGAACAAGCTCGTCTAAGTGATCACTCACTACCAAACTACCACCAACAAAAATGAAATCAACTTTCGATGAAGTACACAATGCAATCAATTCATCTGCTTTCTTCAAAGAAGTTTTATCAGGGTCTACAAGAACAGTAAATGCTTTCTTGTTTTCACTTTTTAATTGGACTATTTTACCATAGGTTGACGTGAGCATGTGTGGGGTCTTCTAGTGCAAATGTGCGAAAAACTTTGCTAGAAATCATGAAAAATCGGGCCTTTCATCAAATTAAGTAATTCAGGTCATTTCACGCGATGTTTCTGGGTCATTTAACATCCTATTTATTTTTCTCTATTTGACCAAAATTTTTTTTACCAAAAAAGTGCAAAAAATAGCAAATTCAATCCCCTTGCGGATTGTTGTAGTTATCAACAGGGTGTTGATATTTAAGGGTTTGAAAAGACAGTGAGCGGGGATATTTTCGTTGACTGTCCAAAAACAAAAAAACAGTTCATAAAAACATTACATACGACGCAATATGCCCAACAAAACCAGCACTAAGAATCCAGGACTAAAATTCCAAAGACAATTCACCAATGACAATGTGAATGTTGTTGAAATGTTCGAGTACGATTACAGAACATCCGTCATCAGAAATCCAACTGGTGAGGTAGTATTTGAAATGACCAATGTGGAAGTTCCAAAGCAATGGAGTCAGATTGCCACTGATATCCTCGCTCAAAAATATTTTAGGAAAGCAGGTGTTCCACAACCCGATGGTTCATTGGGAAGAGAAACTTCTGCAAAGCAGGTGGCACACCGTATGGCCAATTGCTGGAGGGTGTGGGGAGAGCGTTATGGATATTTTGCTTCTTCACAGGATGCCCAAATTTTCTACGAAGAGTTGGTGTATTGTATTTTGAATCAGGCATGCGTTCCTAATTCACCTCAGTGGTTCAATACCGGTTTGCACGAAAGCTACGGTATCAAAGGAAAACCACAAGGGCATTATTATGTTGATCAAAACGATGGACAGTTAAAGAAGTCAACTTCTGCATACGAGCGTCCACAACCACATGCATGTTTCATATTGAGTGTAGACGATGATTTGGTGAACGAAGGTGGCATCATGGATTTGTGGGTACGTGAAGCAAGAATTTTCAAATACGGTTCTGGTGTTGGAACCAACTTCTCCAATTTACGTGGAGAAGGTGAAAAGCTCAGCGGTGGGGGTACATCCTCTGGATTGATGAGCTTCTTAAAAATTGGCGACCGTGCAGCCGGAGCAATCAAGAGCGGTGGAACCACTCGTCGTGCTGCCAAAATGGTTTGCTTGGATTTGGATCATCCTGAAATTGAAACCTTCATCGATTGGAAAGTAGAAGAAGAGAAGAAAGTGGCAGCATTGATTGCTGCTGGATATTCCAGCGATTACGAAGGCGAAGCATATCGCACAGTTAGTGGACAGAACTCCAACAACTCTGTAAGAATTCCAAATGAATTTTTTGAAAAATTAGCAAAAGGTGAAGATTGGGAATTGACTGGAAGAATGGATGGTAGAGTGATGAAGAAGATTTCAGCCAAAGCATTGTGGGATAAAATTGCTTATGCTGCATGGCGTTGTGCTGATCCAGGAACACAATACGATACCACCATTAATGAGTGGCATACTTGTCCGAAAGGAGGAAGAATCAGAGCCTCCAATCCTTGCAGTGAGTACATGTTCCTAGATAACACAGCATGTAACCTTGCTTCTGCCAATCTTAGGAAGTTCTTCAACGAAAGCGATAACAGCTTTGATGTAAAAGGTTTCGAATACACCGTTCGTCTTTGGACAACTGTATTGGAAATTTCAGTTTTGATGGCGCAGTTTCCAAGTAAGGAAGTTGCACAACTTAGTTACGACTATCGTACACTAGGTTTGGGCTATGCGAACCTCGGAAGTATGTTGATGGTAAGTGGCATTCCTTACGACAGCGAAGAGGCAAGAGGAATTGCAGGAGCGATCACTGCTATCATGACCGGTATTTCTTATAAAACATCTGCAGAGATTGCAGGTATCTTGGGAGCCTTCCCTCGTTACGATGAGAACAAGGAAGACATGATGCGTGTAATGAGAAACCACCGTGCTGCTGCATACGATGCAGAAGATGCATATGTGGGATTGAGCATCACTCCTCAAGGAATCAACGCAAAGGATTGTCCTGATTACTTGCTGAAAGCAGCTTGCAAAGCTTGGGACGATGCGGTGGAGTACGGAGAGAAATATGGATACCGCAATGCACAGACTACTGTAATTGCACCAACAGGAACCATTGGGTTGGTAATGGATTGCGATACAACCGGTGTAGAGCCTGATTTTGCATTGGTAAAATTCAAAAAACTTTCTGGTGGTGGATACTTTAAAATCATCAACCAGTCAGTACCTCAGGCATTGGCGAATTTAAAATATAGCGAAGCTGAGCAAGATGCTATTATTAAATACGCAGTAGGTGCTGCAAGTTTTGCAGGTGCTCCATTCATCAACCATCAAACATTGAGCGAGAAAGGTTTCATTGCCGATGAAATCAAGAAATTAGATGAAGCAGTAATTTCTGCTTTTGAAGTTGGTTTCGTTTTCAATGTATATACACTTGGTGAAGAGTGTTTGCAGCGTTTAGGTTTCAAGCCCGAACAATATTTCAATTTCGATTGGAGCTTATTGAAGGCTCTTGGATTCACAGGTGCTGAAATTGATGCAGCGAATGATTATGTATGTGGAACAATGACCATCGAAGGCGCACCACATTTGAAAGAGGAGCACTATCCGGTATTTGATTGTGCCAACAAGTGCGGTAAGAAAGGAGAGCGTTACATCCATCCGCATGGACACATCCGTATGATGGCGGCTACACAGCCATTCATAAGTGGAGCGATTTCTAAAACAATCAACCTTCCGAACGAAGCCAATATCAATGAAATCGCAGATTGTTATCATTTGAGTTGGGAACTTGGATTGAAAGCATGTGCATTGTACCGTGATGGATCCAAGCTCAGTCAGCCGCTCAGTAATAAGAGCGATAGCAAAGCCGACGAAGAAACAGCAAACGAATCAACCGACAGCCAATTCATTGATGTAGGAAAACTTACTGTAGATGAATTGCTGGATGAATTACAAAAGAGAATGCAAGCTTCTCCTGATACCAAGTTGAAGCGTCAGTTATCCAGAATCGTTGAACGTAAATCACTTCCTGCAAAGAGAAGAGGCTTTACACAGAAAGCGAGAATCAACGGCCAAACTATTTTCTTGCGTACGGGTGAATTCGATGATAATACATTGGGTGAGATCTTCATCGATCTTGCAAAAGAAGGATCTACCTTGCGCAGCTTGATGAACTGTTTTGCCATTGCAGTGTCTGTTGGTTTGCAATACGGTGTACCATTGGAAGAGTTTGTAGAGAAGTTTGTGTTCACCAAGTTTGAACCAGCCGGTATGGTAGATCATCCAAATATCAAATCAACAACTTCCATCGTAGACTTTGTATTCCGTTGCTTGGCATACGAATACCTCGATAGAACTGATTTGGTACATGTATTGGACAGACCCGAAGTAATGAATACTGGCAACGATGAATGGGATGATCAACCCGAAAGCAAGCCAGAGTTGTCGGATGTGAGAGTGATTGCTTCTTCTGCAGTTCCTGCACCCAAACCACAAAAAACATCTGTTGCAGTAAAAGCGGATAACAGCACACAAGAATACATGAAGAGTATGCAAAGTGATGCACCCGCTTGTAACACTTGCGGACACATCACAGTGAGAAGCGGCACTTGTTACAAATGCTTGAATTGTGGCAATAGCATGGGTTGCAGTTAATAGAAATCAGTGAAGCTAAAAATAAGTTATCAAAAAGGAAAGGTACTGCAGGCTCTGCGGTACCATTTCATTTCTATGAGGGAGATCAAAATCTTGATCATCCTAGTCAATGTTTTTGCATTGTTTGCTGCAGTAATGTTTTCCATGGAAATGATTTCTCCATTGCCCTTTTTGATGAGTTCCGTACTTTGGATATCAATGATGGTCGCCTTTTGGATATGGCTGCCTGCATTGATTTATAGAAAGAGTAAAACTTTTCAAGATCAGTTTGAAGTGTCTATCGAAGAACAGCACTTCTTTATTGAAACATCAAGTGGAAAGAAATCGTGGGCATGGAGAGAATTCAACCGCTATTACGAAACCCCTGGATTTTTTCATTTGTATTTTGATGCAAAAAGTTTTTTTCTTGTTCCCAAGGATGCTTTCCATTCGCAAGAGGAATTGGAGAAAGCACGAGAAATTTTTCGGAATAATATTGGTAGAAACTAGATGAGGTTCTTCCTCATTTCCACATGGGGGAGGGTGACTTCAATAAATTCATCACCGTAGGTGGAGTAACCTATCTTTTCATAGAACGACTCGGCCGTTTTTCTAGCATGCATGGTTATGGTCTTGAATCCTGCATCTCTGGCAACATGTTCGGCAAATTGCATGATGGCGTGCCCAATACCGTTTCTTTGCATTTTTTGATGCACCGCCATCTGGCGAAGCTTACACAAAGTGGGTGAAATTTTTGTGAGAATACAGCAGGCAACGAGGTCGTCGTCTTCGAATGCACCGATCAATATATCATCTTTCTCATTTTTCAGGTCCTCCTCCGTAAAATGAAGGCCAAGTGGTTTGCGGAGGATGTCCATCCTCAATTGAACCATTTGTTCATACGCTGGAGATCCGTGATCGATGATCTTGATTGGCATGCTACAAATTAAATTATTTCTTCCTGTATTCGTAGAATTCAATTTCTTTTAAATCTTTTTTAGCAAATAAGTCGGATTATCCAGTGGTTGGTTTGTTTATAATTGATTATCAACGAGTTGCATCTGTTTAATCTTCTAAATAATTTTTCACAAACCTTCAACAGATTATGTTTTTATTCCAAATAGTTTATTTTTGCACCCACAAACTAAAATAACAAACCATGTCAGACATTGCAACAAGAGTAAAGAAAATTATTGTTGACAAATTAGGAGTAGATGAGAACGAGGTAAGCTCAGAAGCATCTTTCACTAATGATCTTGGAGCTGATTCATTGGATACAGTGGAATTGATCATGGAATTCGAAAAGGAATTCAATATTTCAATCCCTGATGAGCAAGCTGAAACCATCACTACTGTTGGTCAGGCGATCACTTATCTAGAGGAGCATTCTAAGTAAGGGAACCCTTTCCTTTCTTGCTATCACATATGGAACTAAAAAGAGTTGTCGTCACCGGAATGGGTGCCATCACCCCCATCGGCAATACCGCAGAAGCGTATTGGGAGGGATTGTTGAATGGTACACCTGGTGCCAATAACATCACTCTTTTTGATGCCTCCAAATTCAAAACACAGTTCGCCTGTGAGGTCAAAGGTTTCGATCCAGTAGCATACCTCGATAAAAAAGAGGCACGCAAAGTTGATCGATTCACCCAACTCGCCCTTGTATCTAGTGATGAAGCCATCAAAGACGCTGGTATTTCCAAAGAAAATGTCAATCCGGATCGTGTTGGTGTTATCTTTTCAAGTGGTATCGGTGGACTACTTACTTTTCAGGAAGAAGTAATGGCCTATGCAAAAGGCGATGGAACACCTCGTTTCAACCCTTTCTTCATCCCCAAAATGATTTTGGATATAGCTGCAGGCCATATCTCCATGCGACATGGATTCAGGGGTCCAAATTTTGCGGTAGTGAGTGCATGTGCATCTTCAACCCATGGAATACTGGAAGCTTTCAATTACATCCGTCTTGGAAAAGCAGATGCAATTGTTGCCGGAGGAAGCGAGGCAGTGATTTGTGATGCGGGTGTTGCGGGTTTCAATGCCATGAAAGCGTTGAGTGAGCGCAACGATGATCCTACCACTGCGTCTCGACCATTTGATAAGGATCGAGATGGGTTTGTAATGGGCGAAGGAAGCGGTGCCGTTGTATTGGAAGAACTGGAGCACGCAGTAAAGCGCGGTGCAAAAATTTATGCAGAGATCGTAGGAGGTGGAGCGACTGCAGACGCTTATCATATTACAGCACCTCATCCTGAAGGGTTGGGCGCATTGAATGTGATGCGTGTTGCATTGGAAGAAGCAGGTCTCCAACCGAGTGATATTGATTACATCAATGTTCATGGTACTTCAACACCATTGGGAGATATTGCTGAAACCAAGGCAATTCTGCAAGTATTTGGGGAGCATGCGTACAACCTGAACATCAGCTCTACAAAATCGATGACAGGACATTTATTGGGTGCTGCAGGAGCCATTGAAACCATAGCTTGCATCAATGCAGTAGTACACGATTGTGTACCTCCAACCATCAATCATTTTACTGACGACGATCAACTCGATCCCAAACTCAATTTTACTTTCTGGAAGCCTCAAAAAAGAACCGTGAGGGCTGCTCTCAATAATACGTTTGGATTTGGCGGTCATAATGCATCTATCATTGTAAAGAAGTATCTTTAAAGAACTCTGAAGCAACAATTGATGTTGTTTCTTTAACGAAAGACCACATTGGGTGCTGTTTAGACTTTATTATATTTTCAGTAATCGGAATCGAAAAGAATTTTTGACTCATCTCGTCAATCTGCTTGGATTCAGTCCTGGTAGAATTAGTTTATACATCGCTGCCCTTTCTCATCGTTCCGTCAAGGAAAAAGCAACCGATAACAACGAGCGACTTGAATATTTAGGAGATGCAATTCTTGGTGGAATCATCGCAGATTTCCTCTTCATGAAGTACCCCTACAAGGGAGAGGGGTTTCTTACAGAAATGAGGAGCAAGATGGTAAACCGTCAAATGTTGAATGATATTGCTATTCGCATGGGATTGAAAAAAATCACTTCCTACAACAAACAAGATAGTTCGTTAAAGTCGAGTCAGATTTTTGGCAATGCCCTGGAAGCCTTGGTGGGAGCAATTTATATCGATAAGGGGTACAAAGCAACCAAGCGATGGGTATTCAAGAAAATAATCATTCCTCATCTTTTTATGGATGACTTGGAGCAAATAGAAATCAATCAAAAAAATAAATTGTACAGTTGGGCGAATAAATCCGGCAAACTTCTGGAGTTTGAAACCATTGATGAAAAAATGGAAAATGGAAGAAGATTATTTACCGTTGGTGCAATCATAGACGGCGAGGTACTCGCAGAGGGAAGAGCGTTTAATAAAAAAGATGCAGGTCAAATTGCAGCGCAAAATGCGGTTGAAAAATTAAATCTTTAGGGTATTAACTAATCTCCTGGCACAGTTCAATCAATACACCATTGGTGCATTTCGGATGTAGAAATACAATCCACTTATTATCGGCACCTTTTTTGGGAGTTTCGTTGATGAATTCAAATCCTTTTTCCTTCAACTCCTTAATTTTTTCATGGATGTCCATAACTGCAAAGGCAATATGGTGGATTCCTTCCCCTTTTTTATGGATGAATTTTGAAATGACTCCTTCCGGATCCATTCCCTCCAATAATTCAATTTTACTTTCTCCTGATTGGAAAAATGCTGTTTTTACTTTTTCGGACGCTACTTCTTCCACTCTATAACAAGGAGTATCCAATAGCTTTTCAAAGAGTGGAATAGAGGTCGCCAGCGAGTTCACTGCAATGGCTATATGGTCAATTTTATGCATTGTTTAATAAAAGTACTACTCATTTGTTAAACGAGTATATGCTAACTTTGTACTTCACTATTCGATTATGGTAGAAGCGAATGTAATGTCAGGAATATACATCAGTGAGAAAGCCAAGGAAAGGGTTACTCAATTGCTCTCGGAAGAGGGAAGGGGGGCTGATTATTTTGTGCGTGTAAGCGTAGTGAGCGGAGGCTGTTCGGGTCTTACCTATAAAATGGACTTTGACAATGAAGTAAAGCAGGGTGATCAGGTTTTTGAAGACAAAGGAATGAAACTGGTTACCGATCGAAAGAGTATACTTTACCTTTTTAATACGACGCTTGATTTTTCTGATGGATTGGCCGGCAAAGGTTTTTATTTTAACAATCCCAATGCCAACCGCACCTGTGCCTGCGGCGAGAGTTTCTCTGTTTAGTTTTTTATGAAGGCCTGTGATTGAAAACCGCCTTTGAGCCCTATTACCATTCTGTAAATACCTTTATTTAGAGATGATACATCTACTTCGTATACATCACTGATTTTTTTATACGGAACGGCAATTTTTTTTCCGCTCATATCTATTGTCCATAAAGATAAAACTGCTTCGGATACACCTGATAAGTAAATAAGGTAGTTAGATGGATTTGGAAAGACACTTGTGTAGTATTTTACTGATCGGATGTATACAATATTCGAATAGTAGTACGTGCCATTTTTTTGAATTGCTTTGATTCTAAAAAATGAAAATACTTTTTGATCGTCTTTAAGTTCTTTTATATACGATTCATTTGTATTTCCGGAAATTGTCCCGATGGAGTCTATATTTTTAAATTTTTTCCCCTCGATACTTGCTTCAATGATATATTCTATTGTTGTTTCATTGCTGTCAAATTCCCAGCGTAAAAGTGATTTCCCGTTTTGAATGATATTGTTTAATTGAAAAAGTTGTTTTGCCAATGCAATTTGATGTACAATTCCAAAGCTGTACAAACTGCTTGTAAGTGTTGAAGTTGTTTGAACAGTATTGGGCACGCTGTTATTGCTGTTGAGTGGAAGCATTTCCCATTGGCAGGAATCGTTCAGTCGAACTATATAGATGGTTCCATTCAAATCTTTTGTATTATTTCTATTGCTAAAATGAATGGCGTATAGGACATTTCCAGAATCTTTTTTCAAGTTTTGTATATGCCAATACTCATTCTGGCTGACCGTTTTTACTGGGAACTTTATCCCTATTGAATCCAGTTTGGGCGCATTATCAAAGTATTCGATCTTGATACGTTTTTCACCGAATCCTTTTACCTCAACTGGTGCATAACGAAGGTTTTTTCCTATCGGAAAAGGCATTGGGTTTAGATTTGATGCTTCAAATACAAGGGGCCCATTGATAAACGAACTGTCGTTACCTGAAATGAACTTGCCTTTGAATAGTACTGTATGCAATGAATCCGTTTTTAATATACCCTTCAGTAGTTTGAGTGAATCTGTAATTTGAAGCGGTTGTTCAAGGTATACATTTCCAATTTTGTTAACGGTGAGTGAACGAATGGATGGAGGAATAGCATTCCCGCACATTTGATCATTCAACCCATTGAATTCAAAGGAAGTAAGGCTGTCTATATTTAAACGGGAGGCTCTAAGACATCCTTTACTGCTATCTGTTGTTATTCCCTCTGGATGTGCAGTAGTTAGCGTGCAGAAGGAATCAATCGTTATCGATTTACTTGTTTTGATATAAAAAGTATCAAGGTTTAAGCTGGTAGTTGGTTGTATTCTTATGGCACTATTCAGTATTTCAATGTTTGATTCAACTTTCATAAAACCTGCCCCCAGAACAACATTCTTGAAATTATTTCCTACGGAGAATGTCCCCTTTACACTGATCAGACTAGAATCTCCGCCTAGAATGCAATCTCTGGAAATGGAATCCTGTATTGTTGGACTCAACGAAACATTTCCTTTGATACCTAGGTTTCCATTGATTATTATAGATGCGTTGAGAGATGATGTGAAAGAGGTATTTTCACCCACGATTAAATCTCCCTCAATGAGCAAGGGGCTAGAGCCAGATCCACTGTATGATTTTTTAGATGATTGAGATGAACTTAGTACAAGACTTCCAAATTTTCTTCCCGAAAGTGATAATGTATATCCGCTGTTTCCCGGTACATCAAACTCCACAATCCCTTTTTTGTTACTGGAATCAATTTCCAATTTTGAGATGACATATGAATTTCCTCTCAGCGTCCTGTGGACGTAGGTTCCACCGTTCATGATGTATATACTGCCATTTAATGAAAAGATATTACCGCTTGAAGCACCGCTGCTATTGATGAAAAAAGCATTTTTCCCTAGCATGATGTTTTTACTGTTTGATTGAATTATAAAGGCCAATGGCAATTTGTTACTCGTTGGAATTTCAACGGTAATCTTAAAATTTTCATCTGGACGTATACTCAATGATTGAATGCGAACAGAGTCTGTTCCATTGATCAGGATCTTAAACGACCTATTTACTTTGCTATTGTCAATCAATACTTCGTCGAGACTAAGCGGTACTCCGTCTGGGTACCAATTTTTTGCAGTGTTCCACAAGCTGTCTCCTGCTTCTCCATCCCATTTTTTCTGTGTTTGCCCGCTACAAGCGAATGACACACAAACAAGAATCATCATCCCCACCCACCTCTCCATATCCATCGTTTGAATAAGCAAATTAAGATCGCATCAAAAAAAATAATCTGGTTTTATCACTTTATTTGAACGTAATTTTCTCGACTTCATGTAATCTTGCAGAGTAATATGTGGACGGTTATCAGAAAAGAATGGAATCAGTTTTTTGCAGGTTGGATGGGATACCTGACCATTGCTGTATTCTTATTGGTTTCAGGTAGTATGATTTTTTTTGTACCAGAAACCAATCTCTTAGACGGCGGGTATGCTACCCTGGATTCCTTTTTTGAACTTGCTCCATTGCTCTTATTGATTTTGGTGCCAGCAATCACCATGAGAAGCTTTAGTGATGAATACCGACAGGGGACTTTCGAATTGTTGAGAACATTACCCGTTAACCATATCCAGTTGGTAGTAGGGAAATTCATATCGACACTGTTGATTGTGCTTGTTGCATTGTCAGGGACTTTGGTATATGTTTTTTCTATGGAATATCTTTCCTTAGGCGGCATGGATGTAGGAGAGGTATTGGGCTCTTATATAGGGTTGATTCTGCTAACGGCAGTTTATGTAGCCATTGGAATTTATATAAGCAGTATAACGTTGAATGCACTAGCTTCTTTTATGTTGACAGCCTTTCTTTGTTTTATGAGTTACTATGTATTTTCTTTTTTTACAACTCTTTCAATCGCCGGAGAAAATATTGGTTACTTTATTTCTTTGATGGGAGTAAAGTATCACTATGAAAATATCAGTAAAGGATATATTGCATGGAATGATTTGGTGTATTTTATTTCGATGTCTAGTCTCTTTATCTATCAATCGATCCTATACATAAGCCAAAAAAAGAATTGAATAAGCAAAAACTATATTATCATTGGATTATTGGAGTTGCACTTGTGTTGCTTTTAAATAGTGCCTTTTCGTTTTTACATATAGGGGTTGATTTAACAGAGGATAAACGGTATACACTTACTGCTTCTTCATTGGATTATGTAAAAAATATTTCTACTCCTTTGGAGTTGACTGTTTATTTAGAGGGAGAGATGCCAATGGGTTTCAAGCGACTTGCAAGTGCTGCCGAAAATATAGCCACCGCATACAATAGAATCAGTAACGGTAACTTTTCGATTAAATTTGAAAAACCTGGTGAAGGTCTTTCCGATAGTTTGAAAGCAGTTCTTTATGACTCTTTGCAAAAAATAGGAATTCATCCCACCAATGTCAAGGCACAAGGGGATGACCAGGATCAATTGCAGGAAACGTTGATTTTCCCTGGGGCTGTGCTCAGTAGCCCCACTGGCCAAATCGGAATTGATTTTATTGAAGGGCAGAACAGTATGGATGGATTAACTGCCTTGAACAATGCGGCATCTCAAATGGAGTATAAAATAACCAAGGCCATCAAGGTGCTCACCCGTGATACATTCCCGCTGATTGGGTATTTAACTGGGAACGATGAGCCGCTCGATTACAGTGTATATGATCTCATAGAAAATGTCGTTAAAAAGGAATACCGATTCAGTATTCTTCCTATTGACAGCATCTCTTTCATACCTGCTGATTTTCAAATTATACTCATCAATCAACCGCACCAATCATTCAAGGAGCAACAAAAATTGATGATCGATCAATACATCATGCATGGCGGTAAAGTGATATGGGCATTGGATTACCTTTTTGCAAGTATGGATAGTCTCCAAAAAAGTAATGGTTCTTTTGTTGCGTTTGATATGGGGCTGAACTTAGATGATCAATTATTTAAGTACGGTGTACGTATCAACCGCGATTTGGTGCAGGATCTTGAGTCTGATCAGGTTCCTTCTATTGTTGGAAATATGGGAGGGAAACCTCAAATTCAACTGTTGCCTTGGCCATATGCACCTTTGGTGAGAGACCGTGGATATCATCCCATTTCGAGAAATCTAGATAAGGTGCTAACCTCTTTTCCTCAATCCATTGACACTGTATCGGTAAAAGGTGTTTCAACTGCTGTTTTACTTTCTTCTTCAGAATACGGACGAAAACTGCCCACGCCAGTATTGGTTGAGTGGAAGTCAATCAAATCTGAGGGGGATCTAAAAGATTTCACTACTGCACATATTCCTACAGCTGTATTATTGGAGGGTAATTTTTCTTCTGCATATAAAAACAGGATTTCCGGCGAGCAAGCTTCTGTATGGATGAAAAATACGGGTAGTCAATTTTTAGAAGCAGCAAATACCTCTACTGAAATGATTGTTATTTCAGATGGAGATATATTTCTCAATCCTGTGAGTGATTCAGATGGCCCTTTGGCAATGGGATCAAATAGGTATACCCGAATACAATATGCAAATAAAGAGTTTTTGAAAAATTGTCTCTTTTATCTCTCCGATGGCAAGGAGTTACTCGCTTCCAGAGCTAAAAATTTTCAACTTCGCTTGTTGAATAAAGAGATTTTGAAGGAGGATAAATCCATTTGGAGATGGATAAATCTGTTAGGCCCACTATTACTGCCATTATTGATATCTTTTTTGGTTAAATTCTATCGCAAACGAAAGTATTCTTCACCGCTTTTATAGTCGACTTTATAGTTTGATTATCTTTGTTCCACTTTAATTGAATACTATGTCGGTGGATCAAATCACGTATTTGACTTTTGGCCTTGTTTTAGTGGTGGCATTGCTGTTGGATTTGGGTTTGATGAGCAAGAAAAATGCAGTTATTAGCGTTAAGAAAGCATTTTTTCAAACATTGTTTTGGGTGGGACTTTCGGTGGCATTTGCTATTTTCTTATGGTTTGAGAAAACACCTTTAACGGCCACAAAGTATTTCACTGCCTATTTAATGGAGTGGTCGTTAAGTATTGATAATATTTTTGTCTTCATACTCATTTTTTCTTTTTTTAAAGTAGAGGAAATCGATGCCGGAAGAGCCCTTTTGATAGGCATCTTATTAGCAATTGTTTTTCGCATCATCTTCATCGCAATTGGTATTGAGATCATTGATCGCTTCCATTGGATCCTCTATATTTTTGGTGTCTTTCTGGTGTATACAGGGTACACCTTATTCTTTAAAAAAGACGATGCAGAGTTTGATCCTGGGGAAACAAAAATTTACAAATTCATCAACAGATTCTTTCGTGTTACTCTGATTGAGCCGAAGGGTCGGTATTTTGTCAATCTTCATGGCAAAATTTATTTCACCACTCTTGCAGTGGTAGTGATGATTCTAGCATCAGTTGACGTAGCATTTGCATTGGATTCTATTCCAACCGTAGTATCATTGGTTCGTCAAGATCCTACGATTGATTTTTCGGCCGACGCTATCCTAGTAATTTACT
>JAURIR010000070.1 GCA_030832645.1 Chitinophagales bacterium
AATTCTACTAATTAAAAAACTGATAAAGATCATGTGAAAAAAATAAATGCTACACTAAATTTATTGTACTACTAATCAGATACAAAAGACCCCGATTTAATTTCTATTAATACGGGGTCGATTTTTTAGTACTAAGTAACAAGACTAATTTCTATTTCCTACTCCAGATTTCATAAATCGCATCACCCTTTGAACTGCTTCCGCTGTGATGCCAATCACCGTCTTTTATTTTAGCATTGAAACTCAGTGAACTGCCAACTCTTGTAGCATCACGAGAAAAGAATTCGATATGCTCTGTATACTTTCCGGATTCAAATGTATAATGACCGCCTCCAGTTCCAAAAAACTCTCCCGTTTCTGTGTTGATAGCCGTCCATTGAAACCTCGTACCAGACATGATTTTAATAGTTTTTCTAGCACCCGGATTCATCGCTACCAATTTCCCATCTTGCATACGACCCGTTATGCGCCAGTTTCCAGCCAGCCCGGTTTTACCATCGTCGATCCTAGTCCACTCATTGGAATTACCATCTATCGCAAACATTAATTTTTTGTTGTTAATTACATAATCATAAGAGTATGGCAATTTCACTTCATCCTTATTGGTGGTATTGAATTCAATTACTCCAGAAATTTTTTTTGCATCGATTTGCGCGGCACCTCCTCTTGTTTGAAAGAATTTCTTCTCCTCCAAATCAAAAGTTGTAATCACCATGTAACGATCGACAATGGTTAAATATTGAACAGCAGTATCCAATTTTCGCATCCATGCACCTGAAAGCTCTTGTGCATCTATGGCTGTGTTGAAAAATAATGAGAGAAAAAACAATACGCTGTATTTCATACAAATGAATTTTAAAGACCATTCACGATGATCATAAAAGGTATCTAGTTGAGCGCCTGTAAAATTTCCTCAATAATGTCATCTGGATGCTCCAGCCCAACAGATAAACGAATCAAACCTGGTGTGATGCCTACGGTCTGTCTTTCTTCTTCTGTCAACTTTGAATGCGTTGTACTTGCAGGATGCGAAGCGATGGTTCTGCTGTCTCCCAAATTATTGGTCATCGACAACCATTTCAAACTGTTTAAAAATTTTCTACCTCCATCCAAGCCGGCTCTCAATTCAAAAGTGAGGATACCACCGCCATTGCTCATCTGCTGCTTTGCAACGTCGTATCGAGGATGACTTTCTAAAAAAGGATATTTCACCCAACTCAATGCAGGATGACCTTCCAATGCTTTTGCTATGTATAAGGCATTCGCTGCATGCTTTTCCATGCGCACATACAAAGTTTCTAAACTCTTTGAAAGAACCCATGCGTTAAAAGGACTCATCGAAGGACCCGTATTGCGGATAAATAGATACATCTGGTTGATAAGCTCTTTTTTACCAACCACTACTCCACCCAACACCCTTCCTTGTCCGTCCATAAACTTCGTTGCAGAATGTAAAACAAGATCTGCTCCGAATTGAATTGGCTGCTGCACAGCAGGGGTAGCAAAACAGTTGTCTACTATAAAAAGTATGTTGTGTTTTTTGCAAACATCTGCTACAAACTTTAGATCTATGATATCCAAACCAGGATTGGAAGGAGTCTCTACGTATAAAAGTTTTGTATTCGTTTTTATCAACCCCTCGATTGTTTCGGGCTTGTTCATATCGAAATAACTGTACTCAATTCCCCATTTCGGCAAATACTTAGTTAGAATGGCATGTGTTGAACCAAATACTGCCGACGCGGAAAGGATATGATCACCTGCCGACAAAAATGTCATGAACGATGAAAAAACAGCAGCCATCCCTGTTGCAGTAGCAATACCTTCTTCGGCACCTTCCATCAGACAAACCTTTTTTACAAATTCATCTACACTAGGATTGGAAAAACGCGAATAGATATTTACATCCAGTGTGTCGTCAGCAAATGCAGCTGCCATGTCTTCTGCTGAATCGTACACGAAACTGCTGGTAAGAAACAAAGGTGTCGAATGTTCTTTCTCTCCTGTTCTTTCGGTTTGTGTTCTTATGGCTAATGTCTCTGGCCTCATAATTATAATTTATATAAATCAGTCTACCTTTTCACCGTTTAGAAAAATTGAATAGGTTATTACAGCGCCTGCCACTCTGAGTGTTTCCGCAACCGAGCAATATTTTTCAATGGATAAATCAACGGCTCGTTTTGCTTTTGCAGATTCTATATCCCCCTTTAAATGAAAAATAACTTCAATTTCTTTCCACAACGAGGGTTCTTTGCCTTCCTCTCGTTTACCATCCACTTCAATTTGCAAATCTGTCAACTCCTGGCGTTGCTTCTTTAAAATACTTACTACATCCACTGAACTACATCCACACAATGCTGCCAACATTGTTTGCATGGGTCTAAACCCCGACCCTAATCCACCCTGAGAAGCTGGAATATCCATTCGCATCAGATGACCATCTGCATCCTGAATATCCATTCCAAAATCCTTCTCGGCTAAACGAGCTGTAATCAATGCCATAACTGAAATTATGAGTGCAAATATACGTTTTACTAGGCTAGAAGACGATGAACACATTGCTCAAGACTTGGCTTCCATGAAGGGGGCTCATATCCAAAGACCGACTTGATTTTTGTTTTATCCAACAGGCTGAATGCAGGACGTTTAGCAGGGGTTGGATACGCAGATGTGGGGATAGGATGAACAATGCAATTACTTTGTATAAGTTTCTTTATCTCCACTGCAAAGTCATACCAACTGATTTCACCGAGATTTGAAAAATGATAAATTCCTTGCTTCCACTCAGGAAATTCAATGACTCGCATAATGAAGAGTGCCAGATCTGCTGCCCAAGTGGGACTTCCAATTTGATCGCTCACTACTGAAATTTCACTGCGTTCTTTCATCAAACGGATCATGGTTTTTACAAAATTATTCCCGTAAAAAGAATACACCCAAGAGGTTCGAATGATGATAGAATCTGGATTCTGTGTGATGGCCTCTTTCTCACCGGCCAATTTAGATTTTCCGTATACGGAAACCGGACCGGTAGCATCAGACTCTTTGTAAGGAACAGGTGAATCACCCGCAAAAACATAATCGGTTGAAATATGAATGAACTTGCAATCATGTATTTTGGAAACAGCTGCTAAAATGCCGACTGATTCTGAATTAACAATATATGCCAACTCTGCTTCCTGTTCTGCTTTATCTACCGCTGTATATGCAGCGCAGTTGATACAATAATCTGGCTTGAATCCATCAAACGTATTTCTCACCAATTCGTAATGATGAATAGGTAAATCTTCGCGCGATAAAAAAAGAAAATCCACTTCAGGGTACGAAGGGGCAATATCCCGCAACTCCTTGCCCAATTGTCCGTTTGCACCTGTTACGAGAATTCTTTTCATGGATGATTTATTCGTAGTAAGATGCGTCCTTGAAGGAAGGCAACACCAAATCTTTCTCTGAGACCAATTGTTTATCTACGGGTATTTTCCAATCGATGTTCAATGATGGATCATTATAAAGAATCCCTACTTCCGATTCTTTATGATAGAAGTCATCAATTTTATACATCACATCAGCAGTTTCACTCAACACTGAAAATCCGTGAACAAATCCTTTTGGAATGAACAATTGTTTTTTATTTTCTGCAGATAAAACAATCGAAAATACCTTCCCGAATGTTTTCTCATTTTTTCGCATGTCAACCACCACATCGAGTATCTCGCCTTGGAGAACTCTTATCAACTTGGTTTGAGCATGTGGAGCTTTCTGCATGTGCAATCCTCTTACCACACCATATGTGGAATGCGACTGATTGTCTTGTACCCACGTAAAGTCCATTCCATGTTTGTTCTTAAAAACCGAGTCGTTGTAACTTTCAAAGAAGTAGCCTCTTTCGTCGTTAAACACTCGTGGAGTAATGACGTACAAACCAGCGAAATCTGTTGCTTCAATCTGCATAATTATCTGCTTACGTATTGATCTTTATAATATTCTTTGTAGGCTCCTGAAGTTACGTTCTCAATCCATTCACCATTTGCCAGGTACCAATCAATGGTCTTTTCCATACCCTCTTCAAATTGAAGGGACGGTTTCCAACCCAAGTCCTTGTTGAGTTTGGTCGCATCAATAGCATAGCGTTTGTCGTGACCGGCTCTATCCTTTACGAACGTAATCAACTTCGCACTTTCCCCTTCTGGACGATTGAGCTTCTTGTCCATGATGGTACACAACAAATGAACTATATCAATATTCTTCCATTCGTTGAATCCACCAATATTATATGTTTCACCTAATTTTCCTTGATGGAAAATTACATCAATCGCTCTTGCATGATCTTCCACCCATAACCAATCGCGCACATTATCACCTTTCCCATAAACAGGAAGCGGTTTTGAGTGAATGATATTATTGATCATCAATGGGAGCAATTTCTCGGGAAATTGATAGGATCCGTAGTTGTTTGAACAGTTGGAGATCACCACAGGCAGTCCATAGGTATCAAAATAAGCTTTCACTAAATGATCGGAGGATGCTTTGGAAGCAGAGTAAGGTGAATGAGGATCATAGGGTGTTTGCTCGGTGAAGAAGCCTGATTCACCCAATGAACCGTATACTTCATCGGTTGATACGTGATAAAAAAGTTTATTGGAGAAATCCTTCCAGTATTTTCTTGCAGCATTCAATAACACAGCAGTGCCAAGAATATTCGTTTTTACAAAAGAAAGCGGATCCATGATAGAGCGATCCACATGACTTTCTGCCGCAAGGTGGATAACCGCATCAAATGATTCCTTTTCAAACAATTGATCGATGAATTGTTCGTCTGTAATATCTCCTTTTACGAAACGGTAGTTCGGAGCATCTTGCACATCTTTCAGATTCTCGAGATTACCTGCATACGTCAAAGCATCGAGGTTTACGATCTGTGCGTCAGCATATTTGTTGACGAAAAGTCGAACTACATGGGAACCAATGAATCCTGCACCACCTGTTATGAGTATTTTTTTCATACGTTTTTAGCTTTTTTAATTTACTGGCGATCTTCCTATACTCTCGTAGTGAAAACCCAATTGGGTCATTGCACTATTTTCAAAAAGATTTCTACCATCAAAAATTACTTTACTCTTCAAGCGATTTTGAATTTTTTGAAAATCAGGCGCCCTGAACTCATTCCATTCTGTTGCAATGATCAGCGCATCTGCATTATGCAATGCTTCGTACTGACTTTCGGCAAAAGCAATTTTGCTTCCGTAATAATTTTTAGCATTGGGCATTGCCTCTGGATCAAATGCACATATTGATGCACCCGCTTCTAATAACGCATCGATCATATAAAGAGACGGTGCTTCTCGAATATCATCGGTATTGGGCTTGAAGGAAAGTCCCCACAAAGCAAAATGCTTTCCAGCTAAACCCTCGTTAAAATATTTTTTCATTTTGGCTACCAAATGCAGTCGCTGAACCTGATTCACTTTCATAACTGCATTTAGAATTTTAAAGTTGTAATCGTACTCGCTGGCGCTCGTCACCAAAGCGTAAATATCTTTTGGAAAGCAGCTTCCGCCAATTCCAATTCCAGGAAATAAAAATTTTTTACCAATTCTTTCGTCCGTTCCAATACCCAATCTTACCATATCAACATCGGCACCCATTCTTTCACAGAGCTGGGCAATTTCGTTCATGAAGGTTATTTTGGTAGCTAGAAAGGAATTGGCTGCATACTTAGTCAGTTCAGCAGAACGTAGATCCATGTATATAATTGGATTCCCTGATCGCAAAAAAGGAGCATAAAGTTCACTCATTATTTTTTTTGCCCTTTCATTTTCCACTCCAATAACAATACGATCGGGTTTCATGAAATCATCTACTGCAACTCCTTCGCGGAGAAATTCAGGATTGGAAACAACATCAAAATCAACGCTGCAATTTCTTGATATAGCCTCTCTTACTTTGTCCGCTGTGCCAACAGGAACAGTGCTCTTATCAACAACGACTGCATAATCTTGCATAATCTTTCCAAGATCATCTGCCACTCCTAAAATGTACTTCAAATCAGCGGAGCCATTTTCGCCGGGTGGGGTTGGCAATGCAAGAAAAATAATTTTAGCTCCCTTTATTCCCTCCTCAAGTGAAGTAGTGAATTTTAATCGCTCTTCTTTTAGGTTACGTAAAAAAATTTCATCGAGCCCTGGTTCATAAATGGTGATTTCACCTGCACGTAGCTTATCAACTTTTTGCTGATCAATGTCAACACAGGTTACGTCATTACCCGTTTCGGCGAAACATGTTCCCGTAACGAGTCCTACATAACCAGTTCCAACAACCGCTATTTTCATGAAGTTAGTTTATGTGTAAGATAATTTACTTTTTCAATGATATAGTCCTGTTGACCTTTATCCAATTCCGTGTGAATTGGAAGGGAGACAACACGTTCGGTTAACCAATCTGTAACAGGAAGCTCGGTTTCAGGCAAATGCAGGAAAGAGAACATTTTCTGTTTATGGGCCGGCACCGGATAATAGATCATAGCTGGAATATTTTCCGCAGCCAATTCTTCTACCAACTTATTTCTATCTACCCCATCCAACACCAAGGTGTATTGATGAAAAACATGTGTATTGTTCTCTGAAATATTTGGTGTTGTGATTGTTTGATTGCCTTTGAACCCTTCGTTGTAATACATGGCAGCCTTGTACCGTGCAGTATTGTATTCATCCAAATATTTCAATTTGATATCAAGAACGGCAGCCTGAATCGTATCCAGCCTTGAATTACATCCAACCAGATCGTGGTAATATCTTTTACTCTGGCCGTGATTGGCAATCATCTTCATCTTGTCGGCAAGCATTGTGTTGTTGGTACAAATAGCACCGCCGTCTCCATAACAACCTAGATTTTTTGAAGGGAAGAAAGAAGTGCAACCAATATCACCGATCGTTCCTGTTTTTCTGGTAACTCCATCGCGGAAGGCTGTTTCAGCACCAATTGCCTGGGCATTGTCTTCAATTACAAAAAGCTTGTACTCTTTTGCAATCGACATAATACTTTCCATCGCTGCTGCCTGTCCGTACAAATGAACTGGAACAATAGCTTTTGTTTTTGGTGTGATGGCTTTCTTTATAGCTTCAGGATCAATGCAAAATGTTATAGGATCTACTTCTACAAATACAGGCTTTAATCGCAACAAAGCCATGACCTCCGTTGTAGCGATATAAGTAAATGAAGGAGTAATCACTTCATCACCCGGCTGAAGATCCAGAGCCATCATCGCAATTTGAAGTGCATCGGTACCATTTGCGCAGGGTATCACGTGTTGAACCCCCAGGTAATTAGCAAGATGGGTTGAAAAATCTCCTACTGCTTTCCCGTTGATAAAGGAAGCGGAATTCATTATCTCCAAAACAGCGGTATCCACCTCAGCTTTTATAGCGGCATACTGCCTTTTCAAATCCACCATTTGGATGGGAACCATAGTGCTTGTTTTGTGGCGGCAAAGTTAAGAAAAAACGGGCCAAAAGCCGATAAGAGCTTAGCTTTACAACCTATTCATAATCAAGTGTTCGCGTATAACCTTTTTCTTGTTTTGTATCAATTGGGCATTCGATTGGCTGCTGTTTTCAATGCCAAAGCAAGGGCATGGTTGGATGGAAGAGCTGGACTCCTGAAAAAGATACAAATAGAGCTCGAGGGCAATCGTCAAAAAATGATTTGGATTCACAGTGCCTCATTGGGTGAATTTGAGCAAGGAAGGACGCTGATCGAGGCCATAAAAAAACAATACCCCCAGGTTAAAATACTGGTCACTTTTTTCTCACCCTCCGGCTATGAAGTCAGAAAAAATTATAAAGGTGCTGATCATGTATTTTACTTACCAATGGATGGCAAAAAAAATGCAGAAAAATTCATTGAAATCATTCAGCCCTCTCTAGCCATTTTTATCAAGTATGAATTGTGGAATTATTATCTGAATACACTCCATCAAAAGAAAATTCCAACCATACTTATTTCTGCGATCGTTTTGCCTACACAATCTTATTTCGGAGTTTTTGGAAAGTTTTTTCAAAATATGCTCAACCTCTTCTCGCATATTTTTGTGCAGGATCAACAATCGCTCACACTCCTGTCTCAACTAAATATCACCGCTCCTTGCTCAATAGGTGGAGATACAAGATTTGATAGAGTTCATCAAATTGCAAACGATCATTTTTCGCATGCAGCCATAGAATATTTCTGCAAAGAGAGCAGGGTATTGATCGCAGGAAGCACCTGGACAGAAGACGAGAATGCATTGGCGGCTGTGCAAGAAAAAATACCAGATTTAAAATTCATCATCGCTCCCCACGAAATTCATGCATCGCATATCGCATCAATAAAAAAATCATTCAAAGATGCTGTATGCTTGAGTGAATTCAACAACGATCCTTCAACAAAAGTATTGATCATTGATTCCATTGGAATGCTTTCAAAAATATACCGTTACGCAACACTTGCATATGTAGGAGGCGGTTTCAATGCATCTGGAATACACAATGTTCTTGAAGCAGCAGTATATGGAAAAATAGTTCTCTGGGGTCCGCATTACAACAGATCTGCAGAGGCAAGCACTATGTTGAAAATCGGTTGTGGATATAGCTTTCAAACACACCAAGAGTTGTTCTCAATAGTCAATCGATCCTTGCAAGACGAGCAATGGAGAGAAGAGAAAAATCAGCAAGCATCGAACTTTGTAAAAGACAACCTTGGAGCAACTTCCCGAATTATGGTATTTTTACAGGATTCAACCATATTGGCATAACATGTTTACAGAACCCAGCAATATTGCCCAGAAATCCGGATGGATCGAAATCGTATGCGGCTCTATGTTTTCGGGTAAAACCGAGGAGCTGATAAGAAGATTGAAACGTGCAAAAATTGCAAACCAATCGGTAGGCATTTTCAAACCGCAAGTAGACAATCGCTATCATGCTTCTAAAATAGTTTCGCACGATGAAAATGCAATCACAGCAAATGCAGTTGAAACGGCAGCACATATTCATCTTGCAGCAAAAAACTATAATGTCATTGGAATTGACGAAGCTCAATTTTTTGACGACGAAATTGTAAACATTGTAGATCAATTGGCAAACAAAGGTAAGAGGGTCATCGTGGCTGGATTGGATATGGACTATGCAGGCAACCCATTTGGCCCCATGCCGCACTTACTCTCTATTGCAAATTTTGTAACCAAATTGCATGCGGTATGCATGAAGTGCGGCGGCGTGGCAAGTTACTCTTACAGAACAACCAACATCACCAATCAAGTGGTCATAGGAGAAAAAGAACACTACGAAGCACGATGCAGGGCCTGCTTTAATCTCTGAACAAATTGAATACATCAAAACAAATATTCGCCTTACTAAAAAAAGACTTGCTACTTGAGACTAGGCAGCAACATACACTCTATGGCATTCTGCTCTACATTGCCTCCACCATCTTTGTCGTTTATCTAACAATAGATTTACCCGATGCAGATACATGGAACGCAATTTTTTGGATTACACAGTTATTTATTTGCATCAATGCAGTGGCAAAAAGTTTTCTGCAAGAATCCCGCGGAAGAATGTTGTATTACTTCACCATCACCTCCCCCGTTGCATTTATACTTTCAAAGCTCTTGTACAATTTACTTCTGATGGTAGTGATGAGCTCAGTGAATTTGATAGTCTATTCTGCCATGATGGGCAATCCAACCATTTCCTTTTTTTCTTTTTGCCTGATTGGAATTTTAGGTGGCTGTGGATTGGGATTGATCTTCACCATGCTGGCTGCTATAGCCTCCAAAGCAATGCAACAAGCCTCGTTGATGGCCATTCTCGGATTCCCGTTGATTCTTCCTCAACTGATGATGCTGGTTCGACTTTCCAAAACAGCATTTGGCGAAATTTTCAACAACGGCATTCCTTTCCAAATGACGCTGCTTTTGGTAAGTTTTGACATTTTGATGATCATACTGGCCGTGATTTTATTTCCATTTTTATGGAAAGATTAAGCGAACAACCTAATTTTGATTTTTAAGTCGATTGCTCATGCGCCTTACCTGGTGGAAAATTCTTTCAATTATTTTATTGCTCTACGCAGTGGTAGGAGGTTTACTTCTTCCCGTACCGGAGTTGAGTCAGTTAGGAGAAACAATCCGCAATTTATATTACCATGTGTGCATGTGGTTTTCCATGAT
>JAURIR010000071.1 GCA_030832645.1 Chitinophagales bacterium
GATATTGCCCAATGCATAAGGGGGACCTGCAAAAATGAAATCAAATTTCTCGTTGCAGCTTAACATAAATTTAAATACATCACTTAAAACAACATTTAAATGATCAATCCTCAGATCGGATGCAGTCTTCTTGATGAACTTGTACATTTCAGGATCCTTTTCAACAATGGTCAAGTCCTTTACACCCCTTGAATACAACTCGTACGTGATACTCCCAGTTCCTCCAAACAAATCCAACGTTTTCAGATCCTCCAATGCCAAATTATTTTGAATAACATTGAAAAGCCCCTCTTTTGCAATATCAGTTGTGGGCCTGGTATGTGGCATGTTTGCAGGAGGTGTAAACCTCCTTCCGCCTAATTCTCCGCTGATTATACGCATTGCAGCACATGAAGATGTGGGGTGAAAAAATGAGTGCTTACTGCATTGTCTTTATCTGAAACGGATGGTTGTATGGGGGCTTGCTCGAAATCGATATCAAGTATGTATTTCCTGAGCTCTTTCCATGTTGCAGAATCTTCGTCGATGTATCCACTCACCAACGTTTTAACATCCGTTAAATCAATACGATGTTTATCAAATAGATTCAACAAAAGATAAATAGCATCCTCGGTTGTTTCATAGTAGAGCGATTGAGCAAATTGTAATTGCGCACCCTTGATCAATACGATGGTTATGTAATTGGGACTAAAATACAATTTTGCAAAAGCATCTAAGTCTTCTAGGTTGTTTTTAAAAATGGCAAGTAACGCCAGGGATACAAAGTGCATCACCTTGGTTTGGGGATACATTCCATGTAAAAAATGATGAATGTTTTTATCAACACCAAATACATTCACCAATTCCCATTGTTCTACTTGATCAAATGTAACATCCACTTCATCTTGGTCGCCGTGTATGGATTCGTAGATACTGTCCGAAATATGCGCTTTGAAATACTTTTGTGGTACCAAGGAAACATCTGGACCGTTTGCAACTAGTATTACCTCATTAAAAATTTCATTTTTGTACGTATCGGTATTAAGAATGTATTCCAGGGTATAGGCATCTACACCTTCTTTAAGGACATAGGTTTCGATTTGAATGACCGATTTATCTTGGTTGTAAACAAGGATCGTAAAGTAATAGCTGCCATATTCAACACATAAATTGCGCTGACCGTCCACTCCACTCAAGGATTCAGCCGTGTAACCAAAAGCAGGTTGAATAAGGTGTTGCAGCATCCCACAAATTTAATGCTTTTGAGTATGAATCGGTATACCCCGATAGCTTACTTTTGCCGCTCGTCCTTAGATGATTTTAGCATGAGCGATGGTTTAAAATTAGAAGTTAGCTACAAACAGATCCTCCAAATGTCGTTGCCCATCAGCTTCGCTATATTGGTGCCGCAGTTTAACTTCTTAATCAATAGTTTCTTTTTGGCACAGTTAGGGCCGGGCTATATGGGGGCATCCGGAGTTACGGGTGTATATTATTTGATTTTCTCAGTCATAGGATTTGGACTCAATAATGGATTGCAGGCACTGATTTCAAGAAGGGCGGGTCAAGACCGTTTGAAAGAGATTGGTGATTTATTCATGCAAAGTGTTTACATCTGTATTTTCATTGCCGCTCTTGGAATTATTATCACCTATACTGTAGCACCCGTTATTTTTAGAACCTACACGGATCCTGCGATCTATAAGCCTACAATTGACTTTTTATCGATCAGAATATGGGGACTCCCCTTCCTCTACTTGTATCAAATGAGAAATGGGTTATTGGTGGGAACCAATCAAAGTAAATTACTTGTTTACGGTACCCTGGCCGAAACCATTGCTAATATTGTTTTTGATTATGGATTGATTTTTGGAAATCTTGGAATGCCTAGCCTTGGATTCAATGGAGCAGCATATGCCAGTATCATTGCAGAGTTCTTGGGCATGGCGGTCGTTTTTTTGGTAATTGGATTAAAGGGTATGTCAAAAAGATTTGGCCTTTTTGAAAGCTTTCGATTCAATTGGCAAGCAAGTAAAACAATTCTCGTTCAATCTTCTCCACTGATATTACAATATGCCATCAGCATCATAAGTTGGGAATTCTTTTTCATCTTGATTTCACACGATGGCACCCTGGCGCTGGATGTAAGCCAAATCATGCGATTGATGTTTGGATTTTTTGGCATATTCATATGGGCATTTGCTGCCACTTCCAACACGATGGTTTCTAATATTATTGGGCAAGGACTTCCCGAAAAAGTAACACTGGTAGTAAAGAAGATCATCACATTGAGCTTGGGCTCAACACTTGTGATCTTTATTCCACTGCAAATTTATGCAAGAGAAATTTTGGGATTGTTCAACCACAACGAAGCATTTCTTGAACTGGCCATCCCTGTATTCAGAGTAGTTTGCGTAGCCATCATCTTTATGTCGGTTTCTACAATTTGCTTAAATGCTGTAACCGGCACAGGCAATACTAAAATCAATTTGATGATTGAGGTATTCACCATCGTATTGTACTGTATATACATCTACAACGTGATGGAAGTTTACGACCTCTCTATTGTATGGGGATGGGGATCCGAATGGGTGTATTGGCTATCAATATTCTTCCTTTCTTTTATCTACCTCCAAAGTGGGAAATGGAAAAAAGGGATGAATTTTTAAACAACAAGGGTGTATTGACTATTCAGTAGCTGCAGATCCTGTTGTTGCTTTTTTCTTCTGTGATTTTGGTGCAATGACCATCAGCATTCTTTTTCCTTCCAACTTAGGCAATCCTTCTACTTGTCCAATTTCTGCAAGTCGTTCTGCGAATTTCAACAAAACCAATTCGCCCCTTTCTTTGAACTGAATAGCACGGCCTTTGAATTGCACATAGGCCTTCACTTTATTGCCTTCTTTTAGGAAGTTTTCGGCATGACGTGCCTTGAAATCGAAATCATGATCGTCTGTGCCGGGAGTAAAACGGATTTCCTTTAATTCAGCCGTTTTGCTCTTGGCCTTCATTTCCTTTTCCTTTCTCTTTTTGTCGTAGAGAAATTTATTATAATCGATGACCTTGCAAACTGGAGGATCTGCTTGTGGTGAAATCTCTACCAAATCCAATTGCTGTTGCTGAGCAATTTTCAATGCCTCCTGAGTAGGATAAACTCCCATGGGAACATTGTCGCCAACTAATCTTACCTGAGGAACTCTGATGAAATGATTGATACGATGCTCTGCTTCTTTTCTTGGTGCAAATTTACCTCGAGGTCCACCTGAACCTTGGTAATTGGGTCTGTAGGGTAATGCCATAGTCAATTACAACTATCCTGACGGCAACAGGAGGAAGTTGTTCTTTCTTCTTTTTGTTTAATTGGATTGCCGGTTAGTTATTTCGGATGTTAAGGTAGTCAATATTTCTGAAACGGAACACTGACCTGCATCACCTTTACCCTGGCGTCTGACCGCAACCATCCCCTCGTTTTGTTCCTTTTCGCCAATCACCAGCATATATGGTACTTTGAGCAATTCTGTATCTCGGATCTTTTTACCAATTTTTTCTCCGCGATCATCTAACTCAGCTCTCACGCCAGCACTCAAAAGCTTTTGGGTAACCTCAGATGCATACGGGTTGAACTTATCACTGATAGGAAGCACTTTCACTTGAACAGGAGCCAACCATAAAGGGAATTTTCCAGCATAGTGTTCCAATAAGAACCCGATGAAACGTTCGTGCGTTCCCAAAGGAGCTCTGTGAATAATCAATGGAGTTTCACTTTGGTTTTCACGGTTGGTATATTGAAGACCAAATCTTCTTCCCTGAGCAAAATCTACCTGATTGGTTGCAAGCGTAAATTCTCTTCCAATGGCACTCCAAATCTGCACATCAATCTTTGGCCCGTAAAAAGCTCCCTCGTCGGGTACTTCTACATATGGAATCTTAGAATCAATGAGCACTTGTCTTACCATCTCCTCTGTCTCTTTCCATAATTCTGGTTCATCGATGTATTTCTGTCCCAATTTTGCAGGATCGTGTAAACTCAAACGCATTACGTATTTTTCAATACCAAATATTTTGAAGTACTTGATATACATATCGTTCACTGCTCTGAATTCTTTTGCAAAATCTTCTTTCGAACAATAGATATGCGCGTCGTTCATGTGCAAGCAACGAACTCGCATCAGTCCAAATAATTCTCCGCTTTGCTCGTAGCGATAACAAGTTCCGTATTCTGCCAACCTCAATGGTAAGTCTTTGTAAGACCTGCTTTCGGCGGAAAATATTTTATGGTGATGCGGACAGTTCATGGCCTTCAGGTAATACTTAACTCCTTCCAATTCCATGGGAGGATACATACTATCCTGGTAATAAGGGAGGTGCCCGCTTGTTAGATACATACTCTCCTTTGCAATGTGAGGAGTAACTACACGCTTGTAGCCCGCAGCTAATTCAGTTTCCTTTGCAAGCTTCTCCAACTCTTCAATAACAATGGTTCCATTCGGCATCCACAAAGGAAGACCAGGACCAACATCGTCATCAAATGTGAAAATTCCTAGCTCTTTTCCCAGTTTACGATGGTCTCTTTTTTTCGCCTCTTCGAGCATTTGCAAGTGCTCATCCAATTCTTTTTGATTGGGAAAACTTACACCGTATATTCTAGTGAGCTGTTTATTTTTTTCGTCGCCTTTCCAGTATGCACCTGCGATAGATGTTAACTTGATGGCTTTGATAAGTCCTGTATGAGGAATATGTGGACCGCGACAGAGATCGGTAAAATTTCCTTGGGTATAGAAAGTGATTTCACCATCGGTCAACCCTTCCAATAAATCCAGTTTGTACTCATCACCTTTTTCTTTGAAATAAGCAACGGCATCAGACTTGGTAATTTCTTTTCGGATGTACTCACTGTTTTTCTTAGATAGTTCGTCCATCTTTTTTTCCAAGGCAGACAACTCATCTTCAGATATGTGTTTGCCACCAAGGTCCATATCGTAATAAAAACCCTTATCAATGGCAGGGCCTACCCAAAACTTTACTCCAGGAAAAGTTGATTCTACTGCTTCTGCCAACAAGTGTGCGGATGAATGCCAAAAGGTTGATTTACCATCAGCATCATCCCAGGTTAAAAGTTTTAAATCACAGTCGTTGTTCAAAGGTGTGGACGCATCCTTCACGTGTCCATCTATAGAGGCGGCAATAACTTTTTTAGCCAATCCTTCCGCAATACTCTTAGCTATGGCCATGGGAGTACTACCCTTGTCATAACTTCTTACTGCACCATCAGGAAACCTAATGTTGATCATTGTTTGGGTCCTTTTTTAGGTTGTTTTTTCAGACTGCAAATTTAACGAACTATTGGGTAAGCTCGTCTTCAATTCAGAATAATTTGCAGACGAACTCTTAAAATGTAGCATTTGAGAAGAATTCTACCCAAGTTTTTAGCATTTGCCGCAGTTATCAGCGTCTTCATCCTTTCTGGGCAAGATCTCTTTGCCCAAAAACTTAGTGGACAATGGATTGGCAGCTTCACTTCCAACGACGAATCCCCATCCAGTTCCATAGAATATGTACTTGAATTTGATGTGGATGGTTCAACAATAACGGGGTATTCTTATACCTACTTCCCGATTGCCGGAAAAAGATATTTTGTCATTTGCAAACTGAAAGGGAATTATGATGCAGGGAGTAAGTCGCTCGTAATAAATGAAGTAGAAAAAATCAAATCTAACACGCCGCCCGACTTCCACAATTGTTTGCAAACACATAAACTCACCTATTTTAAGCAAGGAAACAGAGAAATACTCGAAGGCAAATGGAGTTCCTCCGAAAAGGGAAACGATTGCGGTACCGGCGCTTCTATTTTTGAAAGAAAGCTGTTGGAAAAAATAAAGCCAATTGAAACAGTTAAAAAACAAGCACCGACCAGCGTTCCAAAAAAAACTACTCCTGTTGTAAATACTCCTGCCAGCAAACCGTTGGTGAATCAAAAAACAATTCAAAAGAAGCAGCTACCCAAATCTCCTATTGAAGAAAAAACTGTTCCACCTGTTACAGAGAGTAAGACAGATGAAAAGTTGATTTCTGTTGAAGAGCCAAAAAAGATGAAAGAGGAGTTTGCACCGCCAAAAGAAAAGGTTTCGAACAGAACGTATCAGATTTTAAAAGTAATAGATCTTGAAAGCGACAAGGTTAAAATAGATATATACGACAATGGTCAAATCGATGGCGATACCGTTTCCATCTATATGAACGATAAATTGATTGTTTCCAAAAGAATGTTAACTGCTAAACCGATTACCATCCAATTGAATACAGAAGAAAATACGGATGTATACGATATAGTGATGTATGCAGAAAACTTAGGCACCATCCCTCCTAACACTGCCTTAATGATTGTTCAGACTCCTAAGAATCGTTACGAAATCAATATCACTTCTACCCAACAAACCAGTGGTGCAGTCAGGTTTCGGGTCAAGCACTGATTAGAATTTAAAATTATAGGTAACAGACGGAATCACCGGGAAAAGAGAAACTTGTTTTGCTTGAACTTCCAACGTTCCCAAAAAGGCGCTGCCGGTTTGATTGTAATAATAGAAATAAGGATTTTTCCTGCTATACACATTGTATACACTGAATACCCAGTTGCTCTGCCACTTACGTGCCTTTTTTGGAACGGGCGAATACGTAGCAGAAAAATCGAGACGATGATATGGAGCCAATCTGTATTTATTAATTTCACTGAACTGCTGGGTAAGCACTCCTTCAATCAAGAAAAATTTTTCAGGCAGCGTAATTGCATTGCCGGTTGCATAAACAAACACAGATGAAAGTTTCCAAATAGGACTGATTTCATAAATACCTACAACAGAAAGATCGTGTCGACGGTCGTATTTTGCAGGATATTTATTGCCGTTGTTTAGATCAGGGAACTTCCTCCAAGACCACGCAAGCGTATAGCCAATCCAACCGGTAAACTTCCCTTTCGTTTTATTAATAAAGAATTCTGAACCGTAACTCCATCCCTTTCCAAATACAAAATCTTCTTCCGGATCTTTGATAGAAGGGGTAAATCCTTCCTTGTATTCAATTTGATTTTGCATGGACTTATAATAAACTTCGATGGATGTTTCAAAAGCGTTATCATTGAAGTTTTTGAATACACCTGCAGAATATTGCCAGGAAAGTTGCGGCTTCACTCGCAAGGTGCTCGGCACCCAAACATCCGTAGGCAAAGTAGTACCTGCATTGCTCACCAAGTGAAGATATTGACGGTTCCTGGAAACAGATCCTTTGATGGATGTTTCATCATTTAAGGAGTAACGCATCGTCATCCTTGGTTCCAATCCAGCATAATTTTTAACCAACTCACCTCTATTGAAGGAGTTACTATCTAAGCGATTCCCATTGGGGTCTGTACTATATTGTGTGAAAGGACCCATTTGCTGGAAGGCACTCCAACGCAATCCGTAATTGATTTTCCAACGTTGACCTAGCTCCCAATCATCTTGGGCGTAGAATGCAATTTCATTTGCATATTTTGTTTGCGCATTATTGGGAAGAAATATGACTGAATCCTGCCTACCCGAAGCAACTGATGGAGTGATCCGATGGTATGTAAACAGTGCTCCGTATTTTAACTTGTGTTCTGGAGTGAGGTAATGATCCAAGTCGGTTTTCAGGTTGATGTCGCGGATACCGCTGGATAAAACAAATTTGAAACTATTCTGCAAGGCACCCAATGAGAACTGATAATCGTTGTAAACAGCTGTAGTATTCATAAAAAGTTTTTTATGAAATACATGGTTCCATCTTGCCGAAAGAGTTGAGTTACCCCAAGGAACTTCTACATTGAACTGACGTTTGTTGTTTACAAAATCAAATTTATCTCTTCCAAAATATCCACTCAAGTATAAACGGTCTTTGGAAGAAAATTTATAATTGAACTTGGCATTGAAATCATAGAAATAATACCCAGAGCCATCAAACTGACTTCCTTTTTTGATGAAAGGCTTTACCAAAGCGTCGATGTATGTCCTTCGTCCTGAAATCATGAAAGAAGCTTTCTCCTTCTTGATCGGTCCTTGTAAGGAGAAACGCGATGCGATAGATCCAATTCCCCCTTCCATTTGGTATTTATCCATGTTCCCTTCTTTCATGGAAATATCCAGTACAGAGGAAATTCGTCCCCCATATTGCGCAGGCATTCCCCCCTTGATCAAGGTGGTATTCTTTATAGCATCCCCATTAAAAACTGAAAAGAATCCGAAGAGATGCCCAGAGTTATAAACTACTGCATCATCCAGGAGAATAAGATTTTGATCGGGGCCACCACCTCTAACATACAAACCACTGTTTCCCTCGCCTGCATTGGAGACACCCGGATACAATTGAAGAATTTTTAAAGGATCAACTTCGCCAAAAACTACAGGCACTGATTTCGCTCGACTCATGCTCAAATCGATTTGACCCATCTGTGCATTCCGTACGTTGGCATCTCTTTTCTTGGAAGAAATAACGATTTCCTGCGATAAACCACTTTTTGATAAAAGCGGAAGGTCTAAAACCATATCAGATTGCAAATCAACTTTTTTTTCTTGCGGAAGATATCCAACAAAAGAAACAACCAATGTGTAAGTCCCTTTTGGAAGAGATAGTGCATAATACCCATACTGATTACTGCTCACACCCCTGCCAAGTTCTCTGGCCTGAATGGTAGCACCAATGAGGGTTTCACGACTTAAGGAATCCCTTACATACCCGGCAATGGTAAAGCGTTCCTGGGCGGAAAGCAATTGGAAGGAAAAGAAAAGAATTAAAATGAAAAAGGAACGCAACACATCCTTAAAACACATGAATTATAGGATTGTTCAGCTGCAAAGGTATAATGTGCTAACTTTGCGGCGCAATTTCTTCCTATGTTGGCAGGGTTTCAAGACATGACATTTGAATTTGGTGCAAGAGCAATTGTAGAGGATTGCACTTGGCACATCCATCCAGGAGAAAGGATTGGACTCATTGGATACAATGGTACAGGAAAGTCGACCCTCTTAAAATTACTTTCAGGAGAATACCAACCCAGCAAAGGAACGGTTGAAAGAAGCAGAACAACTTCTATCGGTTATCTACACCAAGACTTATTGAGTTTTGACACAGATGAAAGCATTCTTCAAGTTGCCATGGGTGCTTTTGAGCGGGTGATGCAAATTCAAAGGGAAATTGAAATCCTTGGATTGGAGTTGGAGAAAAACGAAGACGAAAAGAAGCTGACTCTTTATACTGATCTCCTTCAGGAAATGGATGTGTTGGATGGATACAATATTGAACACAAGACCGAGGATGTTTTACATGGATTAGGTTTTAAGCAAGAGGATTTAGGCAGACCGTATAAAGAATTCAGTGGTGGCTGGAGAATGAGAGTGCTATTGGCCAAAATGATACTCATGCAGCCAGATCTATTGATGCTGGATGAACCCACCAACCACTTAGACCTTCCATCCATTGAATGGTTAGAAAAATACCTTGTACATTACCAAGGGGCTGTTGGTATAGTGAGCCACGATAAGTATTTCCTGGATAGAATGGTAAATAAAATTGCAGAGCTTTATCAACGCAAACTGCATATCTATTCAGGCAATTACTCTTTTTATGAAAAAGAAAAAATGGTTC
>JAURIR010000072.1 GCA_030832645.1 Chitinophagales bacterium
ATGGATGCCTTGTTCACGTTCTGATTTGCCATCACCTGCGACTTTATGCCATTGTATACAATTGAATCTTGCCCATTCAATTGAAATGGTGCCTTTACAATTGCATTCGTAAACTGGGTATAAAATACTGATCCTTCCAATTCGATGATAGAAGCAATACGTTTCATAAAAGTTAGATCAATTCCATTGGTATATTCTGGTTGGATAGTTGTATTGGGTATCACCACTTGTTTCGCTGCTGTGCTTGACTCAAAAACTTTGCTGAGGTCATCCACATTGGGTACACGAAAACCTCTTGCGTATCCAAATTTGAAAGAGGTTTTGTTAGTCGGGTGATAAGCGATTCCTATATTACCGGTGATTGTTGAATTCTTTTGGTGAACTTCTGTTACTGGTAAGGAGAAAAAGGAATTGTCTGTAATAGTAGATTGGAGCGAAACCAGCTGTGCTCTGATTCCATCATTCAATACCCAGCGATTGTCGTTGAATTTATGGATGTGTTGAATAAAAACAGCAGCCGAGTTCATGGTATTCTTTCCATTGGGATACCGTGTGTCCAATGGTGTAACCGCATTTGTGATGAGATTGGTTCTGGTAGCCGTAGAAACCAAATCATTCAATTGTATGTCAATGCCAGTCGTAATTTCATCGTGCTCGAATTTCTTTATTGCATCTACAATTAGTCCACCCACTTTTACATGCTCTACTCTTTTATCGAACCTGTCGTACCTCTTGTATTCCCTTGTGATTCTACTTTCTTCTATATCCTGGTAACTCGCAGTAGCTCTGTATTCATCAAACATACCAGCTTTTGTTTTTACACTCAATTGGTACGAAAGTAATTTTCTTTTTTGAGGCCCGTAGTACCAAGATGCATACCTGAGGGCTCCGTTTTTGATATCCTGAAGTCGATCGTAACGAGGCACATCAGATGAGCTGGAAACTTGGAAATTCAAAAGATGTTGTACCCGTTCGTTTTGTTGAAATATAAATTTTTGTGTGAAGTCAACTTGAGAGTAGCCAGTGAACTTTTGAATCCTATCGTTTGAATTTTTTAGGATCGTATCGTATGGATTATCGGCTGTGTAGGGTTGAATATAAAAAGGTCTAGTGCCAAAATTTTCAAATCCTTTTTTATCATGGCTACCAATGCGTACATCCCCAAAATCACTGTACGTAAAACTTGATAAAGACGCAAAATGGTTACCTCCTACATTGATGTCGGCATGCATTGTTTGTTCGTTATTAGACGAGGCATATCTTGCAAATGCATTCGTTTGTATAAAGGTTTTCAATTTTTCGGTCGATAGAGTAGGTTTCTTAGAAATCATGTGCACTGCTCCTCCCAGGGCATCACTACCATAAAGTGTGGAGGCAGGTCCATACAGCACCTCTACTCTTTCCAACATATTTTGATCTACCGTGATAACATTCTGGAGATGACCTGATCGATAAATCAAATTATTCATCCGCACTCCGTCGACAATAAGCAGTACCCTGCTGGCCTCAAAGCCTCTGATTACCGGACTACTTCCTCCTTGTTGACTTTTCTGCACAAAAATATTTCCCGTAGACATCAACAAGTCTCCCATGTTTTGGGCATTGTTTTTGGCTATGCTCGAAAGATTGATGACATCGATTCTTTGTACAATATTTCTTTTCTTTTCAGCAAACTTGCTTCCAGAAATAACAACTTCTTCTAACTGCTTGAGATTTTTTGTACTGTCTTTTATCTCTTGGGCATTGGAGCATACAACGTTTGACAATGCTGCTAGCAGCATGATAAAATATAAAAATTTCATGTAGATTGTTTTAGTGATGAATAGGTGCTATCAACTAAAACTTTGATTGGGTGGGGGAGTTGGTACAGCAATAAAAGGAGCGAGGCGGTGATTATACTTCCAGTATTCGTAGAATTTAAAATAGGCCTCTGTATAAAAAGTGAATGTCGTTTTTTCTTGGCTCAATTGAATCTGCTGTAAGAATGTAGCGATTTGAACCAGGCGTTTATGTTGAGGAGTATTTGTAGCAGCATTTTCGGCCATCATCGACATCGTTGATTCATCCTCGTCATAGAGTCCATGGAAAATTGTTTCTTTTCCTTTTGATTGGTAGCTTTTTACATCAAAATATTTTCCGTTTACCAATATCTCACGGTCTTTTTCGATCCATTTAAAAGACGAATTATTTACCGTAATGGTTTCGAGATTGGCATACTCAAGCTTTTCCTTCATCTCGTGTTGTATCCAAAGAATATTTGAGGATGTATAGATTGCAATCAAGCTTGGTAATGCAACTACGACCAATAGAATAATGCCAATATGTTTTTTATACCTATTCATTAATCAATACATCTCCTGTCATTTCAGACGGAATGGGAATGCCCATGAATGTTAAAATGGTTGGAGCAATATCTCCGAGTTTACCTGGCTTGATGTTTCCTTGCCATTCTTTATCGATGATGAATAGTGGAACAGGATTTAAGCTGTGTGCAGTATTTGGACTCCCATCTTCGTTTTTCATGTAGTCTGCATTACCATGATCTGCAGTAAGAAACACCGTGTAATTATTTTCCAAAGCGGCATCAACTACTTTTTTTACACACTGATCAACGGTTTCAACTGCTTTTACTACTGCAGGCCAAACCCCTGTATGTCCAACCATATCAGCATTTGCATAATTCAGACAAATGAAATCAGCTGTTTTGTTTTCAATTTCAGGAATAATTTTTTCGGTGAGTTCAAACGCGCTCATTTCCGGCTGAAGATCGTAGGTAGCAACTTTTGGAGAGGCTGCCATGATTCTTTTTTCGCCTTCAAAGGGAACTTCTCTTCCACCGCTGAAAAAGAAAGTAACGTGAGGATATTTTTCTGTTTCCGCTATTCTGATTTGAGTTTTACCATGTTGCTCCAATACTTCGCCCAATGTATGGGTGAGATTATCGTTTTGAAAAATTACATGCACATGATGGAAGGTGCTATCGTATTCCGTCATGGTGGTGTACTCCAAAGAGAGCTTGTGCATGTTGAACTCCTGAAAATCTTTTTGGGTAAGAACCTCGGTAATTTCTCTGCATCGGTCTGTTCTGAAATTGAAACAGATAACTGCATCGCCTTCTTCCAATTTTGCAAGTGGTTGCTTATTTGCATCCACCAAAACAATTGGTTTGATGAATTCGTCTGTTGTATTCTCTGCATAGGCCTGCTGGATTGCATCCAAAGAAGAAGTAGCAGCACTTCCAATTCCTTTTACCATTGCATCATACGCCAATTGAACTCTTTCCCAGCGTTTGTCTCGATCCATTGCGTAGTACCTTCCAATAATGGTTGCAACTTTACCTGAAGAAGTTTTTAAATGATCTTCCAGTTCTTTCATGAAACCTATACCACTTTTTGGATCGGTATCACGTCCGTCCGTAAAAGCATGAATAAATACATCCTTAACACCCTCTTGTTTACAAACATCTGTAATTGCTTTTAAATGATTGATGTGTGAGTGAACACCACCATCACTTAACAATCCAAGCAAATGCAGTTTCTTATTGTTTCTCTTTGCATATCTGATCGCAGATAACAAGACTTCATTTTTTTGAAATTCGCCATTTCGTATGGCAACATTTATTCTTTGTAACTCTTGGTATACAATCCTTCCTGCACCCAAATTTAAATGTCCCACTTCACTGTTGCCCATTTGGCCCTCTGGCAGACCAACCAGTTCTCCGCAAGTTGTTAATGTAGTATGAGGATAACGATTGTATAAAGAACTTACAAAGGGAACCTTAGCATGTTGAATAGCATCACTGGAGGCTACTGCACCTTTTCCCCATCCATCCATGATGACCAGAATACATTTTCTATTTTTCATACTACAAAATTACTCGATTTCAACTTATCTTCATTTTACGATCATGCATACAATTGGAAGATGATGGGAAAGAAAAACAAATCGGGATCGGTCTTTGTGTTTAGTACCGATCCGAATTTTCAAATGAACGAAGAGGGCGAAGAAATTCTAACACTTCCCCCGAACGAGCAGCGACTCAAAGTAAGTTTGGAAACAAAACACCGTGCTGGTAAAACTGTTACACTGGTAGTTGGGTTTGTAGGAAAAAACGATGATTTAGACGATTTAGCAAAAAAAATGAGAAATGCTTGTGGTACAGGAGGGTCGTCCAAAGACGGAGAAATCATATTGCAAGGCGACCAAAGGGAGAAGGCAGTTGCTTGGCTGAAAAAAAATGGGTACCAGGTAAAATAGAAAAGGCAGGTGAAGCACCTGCCTTTTGTTATTGTAGAATGTAATACTACCAACCTTGTTTTGCGGTTCCGGCTTTGATGGCAGCGAGCGCTTTTGCTTCACTGAGCAAGGATGTTAACTTGTTTCCCTTTCCATCATGACCTTTAGCAATGTAACCACCTCTTTCGGTTTTGCTGATTACAGCGTCCTGCATGGGTACATTTTTTTCTTTGGTTTTTACGTTGTAGGCGGTAATTGCATTTGGGTTTGACATGGCGAATAAAATTTATGGTTGATTAAATATACTATCAAATATCCAATTTTGCGTACTTGGCATGAGATTCTATGAATTCTCTTCTCGGTCCAACTTCGTCACCCATCAGCATACTGAAGACCCTGTCTGCTTCCGCGGCACTTTCAATGCTCACCATTTTCAGGGTTCTTGTAGAAGGGTTCATGGTAGTATCCCACAATTGACTGGCGTTCATTTCTCCCAATCCCTTGTATCGCTGAACGTTCACGCTGTCTTCTTTTCCTCCGCCCAATCGTTCTACATAGGATCTACGCTGCTCTTCGTTCCATGCATAAAATTGCTCTTTGCTTTTTTTCACTAAATAGAGCGGTGGTTGTGCAATGTATACAAAACCCTGTTCTACCATTTCTTTCATATACCTAAAGAGGAAGGTAAGGATAAGTGTTGCAATGTGACTACCATCTACGTCAGCATCCGTCATGATTATGAGCTTGTGGTACCTCAGTTTAGACAAATCCAATGCTTTGGGATCTTCGGGAGTACCTATTTTAACACCGAGTGCAGTAAACATGTTTCGAATCTCCTCGTTGTCGTAGATCTTATGTTCCATTGCTTTTTCAACGTTGAGGATTTTACCTCTCAACGGAAGAATGGCCTGGAAATTTCTATCTCTACCTTGTTTTGCTGTTCCACCCGCAGAATCTCCCTCAACCAAAAACAATTCGCATTTTTCCGGATCACGCTCTGAGCAATCAGATAATTTTCCTGGAAGCCCACCGCCCGAAAGAACTGTTTTACGTTGTACAAGCTCTCTCGCTTTTCTTGCAGCAGCTCTTGCCTGTGCAGCCAAGATTACTTTGCTGATGATATTTTTAGCATCACGTGGATTCTCTTCGAGATAGGCTTCCAATACACGTGAAACAGTTACATCCACAATGCCCATCACCTCAGAGTTTCCTAGCTTGGTTTTTGTTTGACCTTCGAATTGTGGTTCGGGAACTTTTACAGAAATAATGGCGCTCAATCCTTCACGAAAATCATCGCCCTCCACTTCTATTTTCGATTTTTCAAACAAGCCCTGCTTCTTTCCATACTGCTGAAACACACGTGTGATGGCTCTTCTGAAGCCTGATACATGTGTTCCACCTTCAATGGTATTGATATTGTTTACGTACGAGAAAATATGTTCGTTGTACGAGTCGTTGTAATTCATGGCCACCTCTACGGCAACATTCGACTCTGCGTCGTGCCCTTCCATGTATACGATGGACGGGATCAATGCGTTTCTTTTTCCATTTTTATCCAGCATTTCAACAAACTCCACAATACCCCCTTCAGAATAGAACTCCTGTTGGTAATGGTTTCCTGCATCGTCCTTTTCTCTAAGATCGTGCAGTGTGATGCGGATTTTTTTATTTAGGTAAGACAACTCACGCAATCTTCCTTCTAGGATGTCTTTATTGTATACCTGAGCAGTGAAAATGGAAGTATCTGGCCAGAAGTGAACGAGAGTACCTGTTTCTTCGCTGTTGCCAATTTCTCTGACAGAGTAGGAGGGAACACCTTTTTGGTATTCCTGTTCAAAAATCTTTCCTTCTCTTTTTACAGTTACATGCAATTTATTACTCAAGGCATTCACGCAACTCACACCCACACCGTGCAATCCTCCAGAAACCTTGTAGGTATTTTTATCAAACTTTCCCCCTGCGTGCAATACCGTCATTACTACCTCCAACGCACTGCGTTTTTCTTTGTGGTGCATTCCAGTCGGTATTCCGCGTCCGTTGTCTTGAACAGAAATAGAATTGTCTGTGTGGATGGTTACAACGATGTTGTTGCAATAACCAGCTAAGGCTTCGTCGATGGAGTTGTCCACTACCTCGTATACCAAGTGATGCAGACCTTTTACGCCTATATCACCGATGTACATCGCGGGTCTTTTTCGAACCGCTTCCAACCCTTCTAAAACCTGTATACTGTCTGCTCCGTAACCACTTTGGGTGGGGTCCATTTGCGCTTCATTTTCTGTACTCATACTTGATTATTTCCGCTGTTTTTTTAGGTACACAAATTTACTGAAAATAAGGGGGTTGGGGTTGAATTTTATTGCCAAAAAACCACCTGTTTTTTAAGATGATTTCCACATATTTAACGCCGATTTTTGATCCATTTTCCCCTTTCGTTGTTAGGGGAGCATATCTTTGTGTTTCAATGCCTAAAAAAACTGACTTTCCCCATTTATTGGTAACAGAAAAATCTCGCTTCGAAGAGCTTCCCTTGCTTTTTTCGAAGCAAAAAAATATTCCCGGTTCTTGGAGTTTGGAGATCAATAGACGAAAAGTACATCCCACAATGGTGGTGAATGATTTAGGTACATTGGTTTACAACTTTGATGAAAAAGAGGAAAACCGTTTTCTGTCCCTTTCCTTTTGTGTGGCCGGAAGAAGTTTTTGCAGCGAATCGGTGGTGAATTGCGAAGAATGCAGACTCAATCCCAATGCCCAATGTGTCGAACAAACCGGTACGGTAGATGAATTGAGTTTTCGTTTCGAGCCGCTCCATCTCAATAACCTGATTAAAACCGAGAATAAGAACAGCGAGTTGAATGCATTGCTCAAATTCAAGTACGATCACAGTTTCAGTCGCCCTGTATTGATCAACGGCAGGATTCGTCATACACTGGATTCCATTCTCAATCACCGGTACGCAGATACTGTCGAGAATATTTTCATCAATGCACAAACACAAATTCTTCTTCTCTATACCCTGGAATCCATGAATACCATGCAGGAAGAGGAAGTTCCTGCTTGTAAGTTTTTGGCCTACCACGAAGAGCGAGAAAAAATCATTAAGGCCAGAGAAATCCTTCTGCAACATATCGGCGATCCGATTACCATCAAGGAATTGAGCAGAAAAGTAGCTATCAATGAATGTTACCTAAAAAAGGGATTCAAGGTGATGTTCGGAACCACCATTTTTGATTTTTACCAAGATCAACGCATGGAGCATGCCAGGTATTTGCTCTATGAAAAAGGATTGACTGTTTCGGAAGTTTCTGCCATGCTGGGTTATTCATCCATCTCACATTTTTCTACTGCGTTTAAAAAGCACACTGGACTCAAACCTTGCGAGTTGCTCGTTAAGTAGTTTCCTGTGTCATTCTAATGTCAAAATTATTTGGCGTTCTTTTTTCTGACAATTCCATGATCATCTTCCAACGAAGCTGGGGGAATTTCGCACCTGATTTAGCAGGATATGTGGTTCAGATTTTTCCCTCTTCTCGTTTTTCCTTTGCTCGTCTTCTCACAAAAGGGAAGCGACTCTTTGCAGGCTACATCTTTGGATGAAGTAGTTGTAACTGCTACCAGAACTCCCCGAACGATGGGGAATCTTTCCATTCCAGTTTCACTGATCAATGCTAAAACCCTCTATCAAAGCGGCTCTTTGCGGTTGAGCGATATTTTATCCGAGCAAACAGGTGTTGTAGTCAACGATCAATTTGGGAAAGGCGTTCAGGTACAAGGACTTTCATCGGAATACACTTTATTGTTATTGGACGGAGAACCATTGATTGGAAGAACAGGCGGTGTATTGGATCTTTCTCGCATCACTGTTCGCAACATCAGAAAAATTGAAATCATCAAAGGGCCCTCGTCCAGTTTATATGGTTCTGAAGCGATGGGAGGTGTCATCAATATTATTACCGATCGCGCTGGGCAAAACAAAGGGGATGTCAGTGCCAGGTTGGGAAGATTTGGAACTGTGGATGGTGCTTTGAATTTTTCCAAAAGATTCAATCGTACCGACTTGATGCTTTCCTCTAACTACAATCGCTCTGAGGGATATAGTCTTAAGCCATTTTCCCAGCAAAAAACAGTCGAACCTTTTTGGAAATCTACGCATCAACTCAATATCCATCAAACCATTTCTGATCGTTGGAAAATCGGAACTGGAATGCGTTTTAATACTACTTACATCAATAACAATATCTCGGTTCAAAACCTAGGGGTATCGATACTTTCAAAGGGCTTTGAAAAAAATGAAGAGTATAATTTCACTCCATATCTCCAATATCAAATTGATCAAAAAATAAAATCAGTACTACGAGGGTATGTTACAGGTTTCAAATCCCTACAGCAGTTGGATGGTAAAGAAGGCAGTGGTATCTACAACGATGCGTTCAACCAATTGTTTGCTCGAATCGAACATCAATCCGATTTACAGATTCTTAGAAATTCAACAACTACGTTTGGAGGTGGATGGGCTAAGGAGCAGGTCAGTTCTAACAGATACGATAGTCTTTCTACAAAGAGAAATAATCAAATAGCTTACTTCTTTGCTCAGCATGAACAAAAGTTCAATGATCGTTTTTATGTGATAGGTGGATTCAGGTTTGATGACAACAAGGCCTATGCTTCCGTTTGGAGTCCTAAGCTTTCTCTGCATTACACCATTGATAAATCTTTTGTGTTGAACGCCTCTTATGGAAGAGGTTTCAAGGCGCCTGATTTCCGACAACTGTATTTGAATTTTACCAACTTGGCCGCAGGTGCCTATTCCGTTTTTGGAACGGAAGTAGCCATACAGGAATTAAAAAGATTATCTGCCGCACAACTATTGGAGCAAACTACAGACATGGCATCGAAGCTTGCTGTGTTGAAGCCAGAAACCTCTGGGGGACTTAATCTGGGCTTGAAGTTTACGCAGCCTAAACTATTCAATGCTTCCCTGAATCTTTTCAGAAATGATCTTTCCAACATGATTGTTACAGATATTATTGGATACAAAAAGAGTGGAGGACAGATTTATAGTTATTTCAATTTGAAAAAAGCTCTTACACAAGGGGTGGAACTGAGTATAGAAAAGAAGCTTACCACAACTTTTCGCATTCAAACGGGGTATCAATTTCTTTATTCTGCAGATAAGGAGATGTTAACCGCTATTCGAAAGGGGAAAGTCTATCAACGCAATTCG
>JAURIR010000073.1 GCA_030832645.1 Chitinophagales bacterium
CGTTGTCTCTATACACATCAATATCAAATCCGGTAAGCTCTTCTGCCAACTTGATATTTACACCACGTTTACCGATAGCGAGAGAAACTTGGTCGGGCGAAACAAATACCTCTGCACGTTTTCCTTCGTTGTCGATGTTCATGCGCGTAATTTTGGATGGCGTCAATGAACGTTGGATCAACAACTGAATATTATTGGTGAAGTTGATGACATCGATGTTTTCGTTTTTCAACTCACGTACAATACCATGGATACGGCTTCCTTTCATACCAACGCAGGCTCCAACTGGATCGATGCGATCGTCGTAGCTTTCAACAGCCACTTTTGCACGCTCGCCTGGTTCACGTACAATTTTCTTGATCACAATCAATCCATCAAAAATCTCTGGAACTTCGATCTCCAACAACTTCGCCAAGAAGGAAGGATGAGTTCTAGATAAAATGATAACCGGATTATTGTTCTTCAATTCAACTTTCTTGATTACAGAGCGAATGCTTTCTCCCTTTTTGAAATAGTCGGAAGGAATTTGCTCTGATTTTGGAAGAATCAATTCATTACCGTCTTCGTCGATCAACAATACTTCTTTCTTCCATACTTGATACACCTCCGCACTGATGATGTCGCCCACACGGTCGCCATATTTTTTAACCAATGCATTCTTTTTCAAATCGCCGATTCTGCTGGCAAGCGTTTGCTTAGCAGCAAGAATAGCGCGACGACCAAAATCTTGGATGTCTACTTCTTCGTATAGTTCTTCACCTACCTCAAAGTCGGGTTCAATCTTCACTGCATCGCTGTATTCGATTTCCATCAATGGATTTTCTACTTTTCCATCTTCAACGATCATACGATGACGAACAATTTCCAAATCACCTTTTTCGGTGTTTACGATTACGTCGAAGCTCTCATCGGATCCGTATTTTTTACGAAGCAATGTTTTAAATACATCCTCTAATACTTTCATGAGGGTAGGGCGATCGATGTTCTCCGCGTCTTTGAAATCCTGGAATGATTCGATCAAATTGATACTGGCCATATGCTACTTTTTAATGTTCTATTATTTGAATGTTAGTTTTACAACAGTTGATTTTATATCAGATAACAAAAGAAAGTGTTTAATAATCTCTTTTTTCTTGCCCTTCCCTTTCACCTCATCTAACTCGATGCTTTTTTCATCGGCATTTAGTAAGCTCCCTTCTATTTTTCTTCCGTCCAGCATTTCCACCTCCACCTCGCGGCCAATGTTTTTGATGTACTGACGGGGCAATGCCAATGGTTCGTCTACTCCCGGCGACGACACTTCCAGTCCAAATTCACCGTCGTTACAAACCCCGGTCTCCACAATCTTCTTGTACAACGCCCTGTTCAGTTGCACACACTTTTCAATGGTTACCCCTTGGTCGCCATCAATATATACACTGAAGTTATTGATGGGCCGAACGGCTATTTTCACTATAAAGTATTGATTTTCAGTACTTAATAGAGATTCTGCCAATTCCCTGATCTGTGTCTCTTTCACCTGGTTTGCCATATCTGAGAAATAAAGAAGGGAACGACTCCGTTCCCTTCCATTGCTTCATTGCGATGTAAAATTAGGGTTTTTAGGTAAAGTGGCAAAAAAATGTTGGATTGCCTCAGAGGTCGAGAGCTGGAGGTTAACAGTTGATTTTCAGCAATTTCAATAGATTACCTGTCTTTTATAAGAGAAATATGATCAGTATCATACCGTTTATGAGAGAATGAAATTAATTTCACAATGATCGACAGTAAACTGTCAACCTACAGCGCAGAAACTAGACGAACCACTTAAAATTTTACATGCCTACTTCGGAAAACCTAGGTGATTTTTACAAAGAGAACAAGAAATTGGTTTCAGAGTATATTGAAACCCGCATAGAACTGCTCAAACTCAAGTCGATTAAACTACTGGCAAAAACGTTGAGCGTACTGATACTCATCAGCCTGGTAAGTTTCATGATGCTTTTTTTCGTACTGTTTTTAGTGATTTCCTTTTCATGGTTTATGGCCGATAAATTAGGAAGCGCCACACTTGGATTCCTTTGTGGCGGCGGTATATTTCTACTATTGATTATTCTTTCTGTTGCATTTAGAAAAGTACTTTTTTTGAACCCCCTCATTCGAATTTTCTTACATGCCTCCACACAGGAAGACGAGGAAGAAAACGAAGAAGACAATTGATTGAAATGAAAAAGCCAATAAAAAATATTCATACCTTAAATAAAAGAATCAGCGACCTAAAGCTCAAACAGAACAAGCTGGAAGGCAAGCTTGATGATAACTTCAATGAATTGAAAGATAATTTTTTAGGCATGAGTTTGAATTCCATACTTGGAAAGAGAAATCGTGCCAGTAATTTTTGGGCAGAAATCGTAACCCATGTGATGGAAAGTGAAAAATTACAACAGGGTGTTAAAAACTTTGCTTCGAAGATCAGTGACAAGATTGGTGATGCATTGAAATAGAGAAGAAGTTTACCTTTACACTATGTTTTTAAAGTATGTCCTTATTGGATTTTTCCTCTACTTCCTTTTTAAGTTTGTAGTTGATTTTGTTATTCCTGTGGTTAGAACTACCCGACAGGTAAAGAGACAGTTTGACGCCGTAAGAGAGCAACAGCAACACTACTACCAAGAGAAAACAACACCCACCCCTTCTGCAAAAAAATCAACTTCTGCCGATAAAGATGATTACCTAGATTTTGAGGAAGTGAAATAAAATTATTTTTCCAACTCTGCCACTGCGCCTGCAACTTCCAATGCCGCATGCAGTCCCTTGTCTTCAAAAATTATCTTACCCATTTTCTTTTCGATGAGTCGCACTTCAATTTCAGAAGTCATACTCTCTTCAATTCTTCCTTCCATCAATCCTAATATGGGAGCAGCAAGCGGTGTGGATGCATCTTTTTTTGCACGCACCTCCAATAGATACTTTTTGTTTTCCAACACCAATTCAACCAAATGATCTTGGTACCTGCTCTTTAGGAGCTTGGTTCCATTGTAGGTAGTGAATTGCACCAAGCGATTGTCTACCCATAATCCTGCAATAAACCCAACGAAAGAATTTTTCAACCAAGGAATCTTGGCAACAGAGCATTTAAATGAAACTTCCTGTTTGCTAAAATGATTCGACTGCATCCAGATGTATGCAGAAGGAAAAGATCTTCCCCAATCTTTTTCTATATATCCTTTGCCCCCGTTCATATCAATCAGTTCGCCATTGTACTCAATGATTCCATTCACCTCATGGTTCATACTAACAATACCATGGTAACATTCCATAAAGGGTACGTAAGAAAATGGACCCATGATGCCGGGGGACAAGAAAGTGCTGGGCCAGGGTACTTGATTTTCAAATGATAGATTCACTTTACATCCATCCAGCTCAAAAGAAATACGATCGTTTTCAAACAAATTTTCACCTATTCGAATAGAGAATGAACCTGCTGCAGGTATAAATTGATCTGCCGGAAATGGATGGTACTGAGAAGTCTTTTGCTTTCCGTCCAGTACTTGAATAAATGCATGCCGCTCGCCTTTCTCATTCATAGCAATACCGGGTATAAAAGCAAAGGCTTTGGAAGCATCTTTATTCAATACCTTAAAATACCAACCCTCGAAGTATTTTTTTTGTTTCCCCCATCCCTGAAAATGAGTAGGATGATAAAAAGAATAGATTTTTTTTAGCACATTGGAAATAAACATACAGATCAATTGGAAATGATCTTTATCCCTTCGTCGTCTTTATAATACAAAGCCAGTTGCATCAATTGCTTTTTCAAGTCAATCATCAAAGATTTACTAGAAGGCTGGTTGATGATATTCTTCATTTCGTGGGGGTCGTTCTGCAGATCGTACAATTCCCACTTATTTACAGCTCCATAAAATCGAATGAGCTTATACCGATCAGTCCGAATACCCAAGTGTGGAGCAACCTTGTGCGGTTCGGGGTATTCATAGTAATGGTAATACATCGCTTTGCGCCATGACTGATCACTGTTCTTTTGTTCGACAATCTTTCGAAAACTTTTTCCTTGCATATCGGATGGTACCGTTACTCCTGCAAAATCCAACAAGGTGGGTGCAAAGTCGATATTTACCACCATCTGATCCACTTCACTTCCGGCCTTGATTTTACCCGGATACTTCATCATGTAGGGAGTGCGTAAACTTTCCTCGTACATGAAGCGTTTATCAAACCATCCATGCTCTCCCATATAAAATCCTTGATCGGAAGTATAAATGACAATGGTATTTTTCGATAGCCCCGTAGAATCTAAATAATTCAACATACGCCCAATGTTTCTATCCATGGATCGTGCAGTTGCGAGATAGTCGCGCATGTAACGCTGGTATTTCCACTTCACCACTTCAATACTATCGTGCTTGATTTTCTCAAATGATGCTTGTGCGCGATTATAGTATGATTTATAAGCAGCTTTTTGATCATCGCTCATTCTTCCAAACATTCCTCTTTTGGTATAATCCACTCCCATTTTCAAATCGTCGTACATCAACATGGTGTTGGAAATGGTCATGTCCTGTTCAGCAGCTGCCTGACGCTCTGAGTAGTTGTCAAAGAAATTGGCAGGCAAGGGAAATTCTTGGTTTTCAAATTCTGGCAAATCGCTTGGGTCTGGCATCCAATTGCGGTGTGTAGCTTTTTCACCTACCACTAAAAAGAATGGTTTTTTTGTATCCCTGTTTTTCAACCACTCCAATGAAAAATCACTGATCAAATCGGTAACATACCCTTTGACTCTTGATGTATCATTGTTCATACTTATAAAATCGGGTTGGAAATAGTTGCCCTGATCTGGCAATATTTTCCAAAAGTCAAATCCAGTGGGCAAGGTTTGGAGATGCCATTTCCCAATCCATGCAGTTTGATAAGTATGTTGGGATAGAATTTTTTGAATCTGTTGTTGTGCGGGATCGAAATACCTATGAGGACCATTGTCTTTCAAACCATTGACATGACTGTATTTACCAGTGAGTAATACTGCCCGACTCGGAGCACAGATGGAATTGGTAACAAATACATTGTGAAAGAGAGCCCCTTCTTTGGCAATGCGATCAATATTGGGCGTTTGCATCAACTTGCTTCCATAAGCACTGATGGTTTGTTGTGTATGGTCGTCAGAAAAAATAACAAGAATGTTTGGTTGCTGCGCGCGCAAACAAACAGAAAGAGTGATGAAGGCAAGGAATATGAATACAATTCTCATAAAAAAAATCCCGCAACGAATGCGGGATATGTAAATATGTTTATTTAGCAGGAGTGATAACGATGTTTCTGTATTCAACAGGCCCGTGATCTCCTTGCAAGAAAATTGGTCCGGGTTCACCTTCTTTACTATCCAATGCACCTCCCGTGATACCAGGTATTATTTGATCGCATATGACAGTTTTACCGTTTGCTACGACGGTAACTTTTCTGCCAACAAGTGTAATATCATATACCTGCCACTCACCAGCTGGATTAGCAGCCATTTGGTTGGGAGTTAAAAATCCATAAACACCGCTGAACAAGGTAGATGATGGTTCGAGTCCATAGCTGTCTTCCACTTGCACTTCGTACCTGCCTCTGAGATACACACCGCTATTGCTTCCTTTTGGATAGCGGAATTCAATATGCAATTTGAAATCAGTGAAAGTTTGATCGGTCATGATATTGGAACCAGAGCGTGGACTTTTCATGATTCCATTTTCAACCACCCATTGGTTATCTGGTTTTTGGCTATGCCATCCCTTTAAATCTTTTCCGTTGAATAATTGAACAGGCGTACCCCAAGTTGGCGCCTTTTCTCTGTGCAACAATGGTGCACGTACACCGGTAAACGTATAGGTTTTCCCATTGCTTGCGGCTATGGAACCAGAAAGTTTATCGTCTTTCAGTGAGCCTTCGAATACCATGTCTTTATCTGATCGTTCCCATTGTGGAGGGATAGAGAAAGTAACTTTTCCGTCGTTGAAATTTATTTTTGAAATGGGACGGGCACTTCCGCCCTCTGCCACAAAATATCCAACCAATGTTTTGACTCCAGAAAGTTTTACTTCCAACCAGGAGGGGGCAATTTTATCTCCCATGTCAACTGTCAAATCCCATCTGCCGATAGGTGTTGGACCAGCAGGGCCTTCTGGGCCATGTGCTTGAGCAAAAGAAGAAAGCTGTAAGATTGAAGTGATAACGAAAAGCGATATCGCTTTCATACCATACGTGTATAATTTTTTCATATGCAATTAATAATTAATTGTAAGTTAGAAATAATTCAGCATTACTTTAAACATAGTTACATGAAATATATACTGACTTTATTCTTTAGTCTTTTACTGGTTGGAACCTATGCACAAAGAACTCCTTTCGTCCGACTCTATAACCTCGAAGGCCATAAGTTTATGAAAGGCCGCTTGCACCATACCACCGATTCCGGATTGGTGATTTCTTTTAAAGGGCAGGAAAGCAAGGAGATAGGATACAAGGATATGAAGAAAATCCGGCTCAGAAGATCAGCAGGATTGACAGCGCTGATGGTAGGAGGTATTCCAATACTATGGGGAGCCAGTCTGATCAGACGCAATCAAGATTGGGATGGACTCGTAGGAGTTGTCCTCGTTATGAAGGGTATGGCACTTGGTACCACTGCAGGCGGTGTAAAGGCTCTACTCAATCCACGACCTATCAGAGTGCAAGGAGAATTAGAAAATTGGAAAAAGGCAAAATTATTATTGGATCAAAAGCTGAAATAACGGAAATAGAAAAAGGAGGCAAACGACCTCCTTTTTCTTCTAGATAAAATATGAATAATTAATTACTTAGTCTCTTTCTCTTCTTTGATCCTCGTAGCTTCCACATCGAACATATCCATCAAAGAACCTGTCATTGAATCATCTGTTTTCTTTGCCATCACAAATTTCAAGTCGTATCCCATCACTACAAATCCCATTACATACTTCTCGTTCTCAAAATAAGCAGTGTCCATTGGCTTCTCTGCCTTTGATTCCAAATCAGTATAGTATCCTTTCAATTTTCCTTCCTTCACTTCAAAGCGAACAGGCATGGTTACATCCCCCTGTGGCGTTCCTTTTACAAAAACACTCCACTTGCCCTCTAAGAAGCTTTCTGGAGTAGAAGTAGTTTGTGCATTCAATCCGGTGATGCTGAATAGAACAGCAGTCAATAATGTGAGTATACCTTTCATAATGATTGTTTTAGTGCTGCAAACATAAGTAAAGTTCCGCTGCGCCTCCTAGCAAAAATTGAGTTAAATTTAATTTAACAAGCTTGTCATGAAATCTATTCTTCACTTTATATTACCAGCACTCTTTCTTTTGCTGGTATCTCCCTCTAATGCCCAACAACGAATCTCAACCCCAAAACCCAATGTACTCGTCATCATTGCAGACGACCAGGGATGGGGAGATCTGGGATTCAATGGTAATACAACCGCATCAACTCCACATCTTGATCAACTCGCAAAATCAGGCGTCGTAATGGACCGATTTTATGTGAGTCCGGTTTGTTCTCCAACAAGAGCAGAATTTCTTACCGGTCGCTATCATGTGAGAAGTGGTGTAAGTGGTACATCAACCGGAAGGGTAAGACTCGATCTCGACGAGTCTACCATCACAGAAGCATTTAAAAACGCAGGCTACAGAACCGCACTTTTTGGAAAATGGCATAACGGTGGTCAGGCGCCTTATCACCCAAACTGCAGAGGGATTGATGAATTCTACGGATTCTGTTCTGGCCATTGGGGAAATTATTTCAATCCAGTGCTGGAACACAACGGAGAAATCATAAAAGGAAATGGTTTCATCACAGACGACCTCACTCAACATGCTATCGATTATGTCAACGCTCCCACCAATCAACCTTTCTTTGTGATCATGGCATTGAATACGCCCCACAGCCCCATGCAAGTGCCGGAAGAATTTTGGAATCGATACAAAGACAAGCAGGTTACACAGAGAGGAAGTATTCCAGATAAAGAGGATCTACAACATACACGTGCAGCATCGGCGCTCAACGAAAACCTCGATGAAAATGTTGGAAAGCTATTGCAGGAACTAAAAGATAAAAAGCAACTTGAAAATACAATTGTCATTTACTTCTCAGATAATGGCCCCAATGGCAATCGCTGGAACGGAGAAATGAAGGGTATCAAAGGATCTGTTGATGAAGGAGGTGTTCGAGTGCCTTTTATCATACGATGGGATAAAAAAATTAAGGGGGGCAGAAAAATTGCTCAAATTTCTGCTAACATTGACCTGTTTCCTACTCTCATGGACTTGGCAGATATTTCTTGGAAGAATCATCAACCTTTTGATGGCATCAGTTTAAAAAATCTATTGTTCGAAAAAAACCCAACTCCCATTGATCGTATCATTCCAAGTTTCTGGTCAAACGAAACCAGTATACGCTCTCCTAATTTCAGACTTTCGAATAAAGATGAGTTATTTGATATGATCCACGATCCTCAACAAACTAAAAATGTTGCGTCAGTATTTCCAAAAGAATTTCAACGACTGAAAAACTGGAAGGATGAATGGATTCAACATGTACGCTCCGAACTTCCAAAAGACGATGCACGTCCGTTGATCGTAGGTGATCTAAAAATGAAACTAACAAAACTCCCTGCATCTGAGGCAGAAGCAAGCGGTAGCATTGTACGTTCCAGTAAACATCCAAACGACAGCTATTTTAAAGGATGGAAAAACGAAAACGATAAAATTACCTGGAACATAGAAGTGGCATCAGACGGATGGTTTGAAGTGCAGGCCTATATTGCTTGCAGCGAAAAAAATATTGGAAGTACACTTGAAATAAAATTCAATGAAGCAACAGTTGGAAATAATATCGCTGCAGCAAACAATGCACCTCTACTCGGAATGGAACACGACAAAGTAGTACGAGAAGAATCGTATGTGAAAGATTTCAAACCCATGAAATTGGGAATGATACAATTAAAAAAAGGGAAAGGTTTACTGGAATTATACAGCAAGAAACTCTTACAGCCAAACGACCTTGAATGCAATTTGATTACATTAAGAAGAGTCACAGAATGAAAAAAATAATTTTCTATTTACTCCTTACATGCACAATGGTTCACTTTGCTTTGGCGCAAGATGAAGCCAACCGCACCATGTATTTCCCTCTTCACAAATCCTATCCGAAAAAAAATCCTTCACCAAAGAATACATGGGTCTTTATCCTAGCTGGGCAATCCAACATGGCGGGGAGGGGAATGGTCGAACCAGAAGATACTATTCCAAACAAAAGAATTTTCTCCATTGATGATAGAGGAAAATTAATTTATGCTAAGGAACCCCTCAATCTTTTCGAACCCAGTTATGTAGGACTCGATTGTGGTCTTTCTTTTGCGAGAAGCTTGATAAAGAATATTC
>JAURIR010000074.1 GCA_030832645.1 Chitinophagales bacterium
TTTTCTTGTAAAAAGTAAAAACCTGAAACAAACCCTAGAAATGAGGGTCAAAAAATGAAAAAGTATGATTATAATTTAAAAGTTGATCAATAGCGAAAGAAATAAAGAGTAAAATTGGATATTTCCCTATTTTTGCAATCCAATAAGAATAGAAAGATTCTTAGGGCCTATAGCTCAGCTGGTTAGAGCACCTGACTCATAATCAGGGGGTCCCTGGTTCAAGCCCAGGTGGGCCCACCCCTAATGAAAAGGCGAAACAATATGTTTCGCTTTTTATTTTATGACTGCAATCGTCTACATATTAAGTTCACCATCAAAGGGGGTTTACTACACCGGATATACAACTATTACTATGGAGGAGAGGTTGTATAAGCACAATTCTGGCTATTATGATAATCAATATACAGCGATTGCGAAAGATTGGGAAGTATATTTTTTAATTGAATGTTTGTCAGAAAAACAAGCGAGATTAATTGAGGCGCATATTAAGCGAATGAAAAGTAGGAGGTATATTGAGAATTTGAAACAATATCCTGAAATGATTCAGGGTCTCTTGGGAAGATATTCATTTGAGTGAACTCATAATCAGGGCCCCGATAGCTATCGGGGTTGGTTCAAGCCCAGGTGGGCCCACCCCCTAAAATCAACCACTCACAACGATTTTTGTGAGTGGTTTTTTATTTTACGCCAGGTTTCGGGGGTAAAGAATTAAAAACATTAGCTTATTTTCAGCATCAATTTAGTTAGTATGGAAGTACATCACCCACACCACGCAACGCATAAAAAGAAATGGTCAGAATACACGATTGAATTTGTTCTCTTGTTTGCTGCCGTTACGCTAGGTTTCTTTGCTGAAAACATACGAGAGCATCAAGTTGAAATTCATAAAACTGAAAAAAGCTTGATAACCTTGTACCGCGATATCCAAAAAGATTCGATTTTGTTTTCCTCGTCTCTAACCAAGCGAAAAAAGGTAGACAGCCTATTTGAAATCATTTCAAAATATTATGGCAAAGGGGAGATAAAAAAACATCTCACAGAAAGTTATACGTTTTTGGGTCAAATCTCCAATAGAACAATGCCAACAATTAATGGTATGGCGCTTGACGAAGTGAAAAATACCGGGAGACTGAATTTTATAGAAGACGATAATCTAATCAATGCAATTCAAAATTACAGTCACTTTATCAAAGTGTTGGAGTCCAGAGAGCTGCGTGAGGAGAACTTTTTAAATCAATTTATAGACCCAATCCGATTTAAATACTTTGAGCAAAGTATTTTATATCTACTTAATTACGACAATGCATTTGTTCGTGGAGATTCGATTGTTATAAAACCTTTGAAAGCATTACCCGCTACAATCAGTTTATTGGAAGAAAAATCATTCAACGAATCGTCGTTTATCAATATAACTGGCGGAATGAATAATGTGATTAAGCGTTCCAATGAACTTCGCATTGAGCCTGCGCAAAAGCAATGCCACGAACTATTACAGTTATTACGAAAGTATTTTGAGAAACGAAGTTTCAGTCTTACTGCTGAAGAAGAATAGGAATAAGTATAACTTGTATTAACTCGTTTTATGCGTGCCTTTCAGGAGACTCCTTTGTGCTTCGAAGGCTGTATAAATAGAAGGATACAATCGAAAACAAGAATCCAATTATAATAACTGTATAGTTCATTGGTTTTTCAATTGTCAATGAAATTCTAATGAGAATAGTTGTGATGATAAAACTCGCATTCCTGAAGATTACATAAAATGAAAAATGATAGATAAAGGATATTATCAATAGTAATACGTCTACAAAAATCATTATCGAAAAAAAGTCAATGTAAAAGACAGTATTGGGATTCGGAAATTTGATATTCAGTCGGAATGCATCAATCATTTCAACTGTCCATGTATAAAAACTACTGATACTTAAAAGCAGTAATACAAAGATCATTCCAAGTGATACTAGCTTCTTGATATGTATAAATGTATTGAGCTCGTTGATCTTTTCTGACTTGCGGTTTTTTTGGTAGATAGTATAATACAGTATAGTGAAGGCCATCATAACAAGGGCAGCACCCAGGTCAAATAACAGGCTAACGAACTGGGGGTTACTTGTATTGATTGATTTTATTAAGTCGAGATCTGCTATATCATGGAAAAAACTCCTCAATGTAATCAGCGTAATTACTTCAAACTGTTTTCCCACAAATTCAGAGATTGACTTCGGAATAATTATAACGAGCAAAAAAACTTCATAAAACAGTATGAAACTGAAGGGAGTGTAGATCGCTTTTAGGTAACTGTGTTGAAGACTTTTAAAATAGGGAAAGTTACTTCCCAGGTAGATAACAAAAAGATGCAGTAAAAAAGATACGATCGCAATCTGGAGTATAAATAACTCTACTCTTCTGACATTTTTTGGATTGAAATAGTTGTCAAAGTAATTACCTGCTATGCTCAGTACTTTACTCATTTCGATTATACTCTTTGAACTTATTCAGGGCAAGAATAAATCCAATACCAAACATGATAGTGATGATACCGGCAAAATAGGGGATAAACTCTATCATTTTTGATTATTTATAAGTTTCAATAAGATTGCAAATCCTAGGATTGACGGTACCCAAAGTCCAATAAATATACCAGATTCCTTTTCTCCATTGAACCACAGGTATTCAGAGAAAACGAGCGATAAAAACGCAGCTGCGAGCATTAGGAAATCGGAAGGCGTAAATTTTTTAAACATACTCTTTAATGGGTTTTACTGAATATACAACAAATCCAGCACTTCCTGGCAATGGGTACCTCATTTATCACTGCTTTGAAAATAAAGAGCTGATAGTCAGTTATCTACTATTTACTCCTTTTGTATTTAATGGTACATTCTGCAGATTTCTGTAGACTCAACATTTTAGTCCTTAGAAACTGGAACTACTTGAGATTAAGCGACTTTGTTTAATCGAATGATACCAATGAGATTGAATACTCTCATTACTTGATAGGTGAGATCGAACTCAAACCATTTCTTTGCAAAATTTGCATCATGTTTTGCGTGGTGATGGTTGTTTTGAAAAAGTTCTCCCAGTAAAATGAAACCCCAAGGACCTGTATTTTTACTTTGATCTGTACTGTTGAAATTTCGGTAGCCGTATTTGTGTCCACACCAATTTACAATGGCTCCTTGAATAGGTCCCATTAAAAAATGTATAGGTAAAAGCAGGAACCACCACAAGCTGGGGGCATATACCCAATAAATGAGAGTATACAAAGCGATAAACGATAGCCTGGTCAAGATGTGATGACCAAACCTGTCGAGTTTATCCCATACTGGTAAATAATCTTTTGTGAATTCTATATCGGGTGTTCCTTTCTTTAATAGGAAGGATCTATAAATTAAGATAGTGCTCTTCATCATCTCATAAATATCTTTAAAGAAGTGAGGAGAATGCGGGTCTTTTTCGGTATCGCTGTAAGCATGGTGCATCCTGTGCATAACACCGTATGCCCTTGGAACTAAGTAAGAAGAGCCTTGAAAAAACCAGGTACTCAAATAGAAAACGCGCTCCCAGTTTTTACTTGTTTCGTACATTTTATGCGAAGCGAATCTGTGTAGGAAAAAAGTATGGAAAAACAACGAAAGGAACCAATGAAGTATGAAAAAGCTTAGAATTACAACCATTATTTAGTAGGTATTAGATAGGAAGATAGGTGAATATTTGTATTAAATATTTTTTAGTTTAATCTTTTAACAAAGATTCTTTACGCTTTTATCTTGTATTTCAAAGCTTCGCCTTGAAACATTATCGTCACTGTTAATCTTCAGTTATGAAAGGCATAATTAACAAATCGTCCATAACAGATTTTTCACTCGTCATGAAAGGAATCTCTTTCTACTTTCTTTAACTTCACTACAATAATTTTATCTACTTCACATGAAAAAACTACTAACTATCATTGCCTGTATTTTGTTGCTTAAAACAAATGCACAGGATACTGATCAAAAATTTATCATCATCACCTCAGATGGTTTGAGATGGCAGGAAGTTTTTAAGGGGATGGATTCCTTGATTGGGGTTGATAAACGATTTAATCAAAACGACAGTGCAGGTCTGTTTAAGAGATACTGGGATAATGATCTTTCAGTAAGAAGAAAGCTATTGATGCCCTTTTTTTGGAGTACTGTTCAGTCATCTGGACAATTGTACGGCAATAGGAGATGGGGAAATAAAATGGACAATGCCAATCCGTATTGGTTTTCCTATCCCGGATACAGTGAGTTACTCACTGGTCAAGTGGATACACTCATCAATTCAAATGATTTTCCACCGAATCCTTATGAAAATGTATTAGAGCACTTCAATAAGAAACCAAATTATAAAAATAAAGTTGCTGCTTTTGCCTCATGGAATGCGTTCGATAGAATTTTAAACGAGCGTCGCAGTGGTTTTCCTGTGGTGAATGCATTCGACGATAACAAGATAGCTTTAGAGAATCCCTCGATGAAATTGATACATGAAATGGTTATGAATGGATTCAAGCCTTTTGGTAGCAGCGAAATCTTGGATGTATTCACACACTATCAGGCTTTCGCCTATTTGAAAGAAAAAAAGCCGAAGGCCTTTTATATTTCATACGGGGATACAGACGAATGGGCGCATCATGGTGATTATAAGTTTTACCTAGAGGCAATTCATCAGTTTGATAAGTGGGTAAATGAAATATGGAATTTTGTGCAATCTGATCCTTTCTATAAAGACAAGACTACTATCCTAATCACAACCGATCATGGTAGGGGAGATAGTAAGAAGGAAGATTGGACATCTCATGGTCAGTCTATTCCTGATGCACACGAAACCTGGTCTGCATGGATGGGTCCCAAAGTGAAGCCTTTAGGAGAGATCAAAGCACCGCTACAGCATTACCAGAAACAACTGGTACCAACACTGGTGCGGTTAATTGGGGGGGAGTTTGCACCTGCACATGCTGTTTCAACACCGATCGATCTACCAATTCGAAATTAACGTAGCGATTATTTATTTTGTAAAAACGCCAACAGATCTGCCATCTGCTGTGGATTGATACTTTCCTCTAAGCCTTCCATCATCAGAGATTTCCCCATTGAATTCATTTTGGTGATTTCTCTTTTGTAGATGGTCTCTTTTTCTCCACCCATCTTTTTCACTACAATGAATTGGTCGTTCTCGGTATCAATAATACCTATATGCACTTTTCCCTGCTTGGTTTCTACGCGATGACTGATGTATTGAGTATTGACTGCAGCATTGGGGTCTAATATATCATGCATGATGGATTCCTTGCTTTTTCGATTGATTTCTGTGAGTACAGGCCCTACATCTTTTCCTATATTGCCATACCGATGACAATTACTACAAATACCTTGAAACACTTTTTCTCCTTCTGCAATGTTTCCTTTCAACAGGAGAGCAGGCTTCATTTTTTCAATGGCATCTTTTCTACTGATGATTTCTTCGTCGGAGAAGAGTTTTTTTGCACGACTTCTAATAGATGCATCATCGGACCATGCAATCAGCATTCGCCGTCTTTCCAAATCAAAGTTCATTTCACCAATACCAATTTTATTGGTTTCTAAAGCAGTTACCAATGCATCGTGATGCGTATCAACATAAAGTAAAAGATCACTGGCATACCTCCTGGTGCTCGGACTCAATTCACTCCAGATTGAAATGATTTTATAACCAATTTCTTTTTCTTGGTATTTGGATAGTTGTAACAATGCTTGTTCCTGCAATTTCAACGGCTGGGTATTTTTTAAACAGGCAAACAGCAAGTCTGCTTTTTGTTGATAGGGAAGCAGTTGAATGAGATTCATTTGTTTGATCCTCTCGTCTTCCTGTTTCGAAGGATCTAGTATTTTTTTAAACGCAGCTTTACTCATTGCTAAAAATTCTTTTGCAGGCGGAAGCCCAAATCGATTTCTAAGCTTGGTCAACTCCGTGATAACTTCAGGGTCATTGGCGGAAAGACTTTCCAATGTTTTTTCTATTTCGGGATAGTTGAAATTGCGTTGTCCTCTATTGAGCTGTGCCAGGATTCCGGTTGTAATGGCGGGATTTGTATTTTGCTTTTGGAGGATGGAAAGAATTCTGTCAATTGCTTCAACTGAATCACTTACTTGAAGTGCAATGGAGGATAGTAAGGTAGATTGAGGCTTTCTCTCCATGAATAGTGTAAATGCTTCCAGCGGAAAATGTTTCACTGCAAGTGTTTGAGCAGCTATATTCCATTGATTGGTATGGGCAGTATCGATATCTGCCAATACACTTACTATGTTTTTTTGGTATTCACTTATTTTCTCTTTGGGCAATATGCTTAAGGTCAGCGAGGCTTGCATGGAGACTCTCTGATGTTTGTCGTTTAGCAGTTGAATGACTTGATTTATGATGCGTGCATCATCAAGATGTTTTTCTGCAATGATCAACGCATTCTCTCGTATACCAGGATGTACATCATTGAGTGCATTTATCAAGATTGTAGTTGGGAGCTTATCCATTTCCTCTAAAATCCATATTGCATGGAGCTTCGGCAGCGATTGATTTTGATTTGCAACCTCTTGAAGTTGAATAATACTCTGGGTGGAAATTGCTTTTTCCAACAAAGAACGTTGTGCAGTTTTCCTGAACCATGCATTTTTATGCGATAAATAACGAATGCACTGTTCTTCGTTATCAAATGAAAAACTTTCTTGTGTCTGTTTGAACCCTTTTGGTGAAATACGGTAAATCCTTCCCTGATTTTTACCTTCGTTGATATCGAGGGTTTTTTCCATCTCATCAGGTATCCATTCAGGGTGTTCGATTACTTTTCTATACATGTCCACGATATAAAGATTGCCATCTGGACCAACTTTCATATTCACTGGACGAGAGGAACGATCTGTCGTGGCAAGAAATTCTTTTTGGTTGATTAGTCGCGATGCAGTAAAATTTGATTGTTGTTCTTTCAGCTTATCTGCATGAATGAGATTCAATACCACATCTGTTACCCAAATTGTTTGCTCAAATTGTTTCCCCCAACTGCCTCCATCGTAATAAGTAATTCCGCATGATCCGGAGAAATAACCGGACTGTTCAGGGTGATTGAGCCGTGTTTCCTGTTCACCGATCGGATAAACCCTGGATAATCCATTTTCTTCGTGATCAGAGATATTGAGGAGAGTATGATCAACCAGTAGTTTTCTATCTTGAATGTATCGATCAGGAAATACAATCTGTGAAACATGGGTTAGATTGTGTGTTCCGAACACTCTTCCGTATTCATCCATTGCTATGCCAAACCCTCCAGATGACTCTCCTATTCTTTCCAGTTTCCTTTTCTTGATATTAAAACGAAAATCTTGTCCTCTTAAATCAAGTGAATGAGTACTATCACCCCACCAGTAGGGCTTTCCAGAATTTCCGCCGTTGGCAGCATAGATCCAATTGTCCACTCCATAACTGAGTCCGTTATAATTGTGTTGGAGATTACCAGTTGAGAACCCGCTCATCAAAGTATCAACTTTGTCAATTTTCTCATCTTGGTTTTCGTCTTTGCAATAAAAGAGATAAGGAGGTGCAGCTACTAGTATACCCTTTTCGTACGGTAGAATGGAAGAGGCCATGTGTAGATTTTCAGCATACACTTTTGAAAGATCCATCTTCCCATCTTTGTTGGTGTCCTTAAGTAAGACGACTCTGCTGGAGGAATCTTCGTAAGGGTACCCTGGCATTTCCAATACCAATGCATTTCCCCTGGCATCAAATTCCAAATCTACTGGATCTTTAATGAGAGGTTCGTTTGCCACGAGTTCCATATTAAATCCTTCTTGAAGTTTAAATCCAGGTATGATTGATTGCTTAGATGTGCAACAAACTAATCCAAAAACTACGATGGTATTGAATAATATAGTGCGTGGTATTAGGCAGCGTATCATAACAAACGATTGATAGTAAAAGGGGCTTATGGCAATTTATAGAAAATAATATTCCGATTCTATTTTGTGGAAGGCAGTTTACTTGGATGTATACGGCAAATCATCGGTCGAACGGATAAAAATCATAGGCTCTTGCACTCAATGCTTGCATATTGCACATATGCTATTCCATACCAAGCTCGTTGTTGTTGCAACTGATTTTTCAGAGAATGCCTTGCATGCGTTGAAAGCATCTGTTGATTTCTTACAGATACCTAAAACTCGTTTAGTGGTTGTTCATGTAACTGATAATTCCGAGGAAGATCATTTGCATCAATTGAATCTTAAATTAGATACCTATATAAAAAATTTCTTCCAGCACAACGAACCTGCTCCACTCCCGGAGCGGGTGATTCTTTCGAATAAAATTGTCTATAAGGCGATTGAAGACTACATCAATAAAGTAGAACCCTACATGGTGGTAGTAGGTGCAAAGGGAAGTTCAACTATTCGCGGCCTTCATCTGGGTAGTAATACCATCCACCTATTGGAGAAGTCGACCTGTTCTGTAATGGTAGTGCCCATCATGCAAGACTAGGACGAGTTATATACTGATCGAGAATACTCATCTATAGAAGATATTTTGTATCAATATGTCAACATATCATTGACCTGCCGTTAAATCGGCAATGATCATTTTCGTCATCTGCATGAATGCATACATGGCCTTCGGTGCTGTTTCAGGATTGTTCATCAATTTACCCAGTATGGAAGGGATCACTTGCCAACTCACGCCAAATTTATCTTTTATCCATCCGCATTTGCCAGGGTGTCCGCCTGCTGAAAATTTTTCCCAATAATAATCGATCTCTTCCTGTGTGTCAACCATTACAATAAATGAAACTCCCTCGTTAAAATTAAATTGATGCGGAGCCGAACTGTCCATTGCTCCAAATGGGAGTGTATTCAACGAAAATTGAGAATATTTGATATGTCCTTCCACATCGGGCTCGCCTTTTTCGTAGCGATTAACTGATACCACCGACGAAGGATTGAAAATAGATGTATAAAATTCTATGGCCTCGTTCGCTTTTCCATTATTTTGTTGAACGAACAATAAATTTGGCATGATCTTGTGTGAGCTTTCGTGCCCTAACATCAACTGCCAATTGACTCCGTATTTATCCTGGCACCATCCATACCACTCACTCCATGGGTATGTATTCAATGCCATCAACACCAATCCTTCCTTGGAAAGTTTTTCCCACTGTACATTTAGTTCTTCTTTACTTTTTGAACCAACAAAAAAAGAAATCGACGGATTGATCGGAAAACCAGGGCCCCCATTGAGATGCATGAATCTTCTACCTGCAATGGAATAATTGACTGCAAGCGGATTTTCTGAT
>JAURIR010000075.1 GCA_030832645.1 Chitinophagales bacterium
ATCGAAAGTGATCTGGGAATTAAAATGCCACGAAAAAATGGCGATCTCACCCACTGGGCCAATCAGGGAGTGTTGTTGCTAAACGCAAGTTTGACAGTTCGTGCAGATCAACCCAATTCCCATGCAGGAATCGGTTGGCAAACTTTTACAGATAGTGTTATCCAAGAACTCAACGACCGAAAAGAACACCTCGTTTTCATGCTTTGGGGGAACTTTGCAAAAGAAAAAGGAGCACGAATAGATGAAAAAAAACACCTCGTGCTCCGATCCGTACACCCCTCGCCTTTTGCTGCAGACAAAGGATTTTTTGGATCAAAACATTTTTCAAAAACAAATCAATACCTCATTCAACATGGAATTGAACCCATTGATTGGATGATCAAAGAAACAACATGATAAAAAATATACTCGCCAGGATATTAGCCATCTGGAGTGCACTTGCCTTTATCGGCTCTATGCTGCTTGTTCTTCTTCCAATATGGGCAGCAGGAATTTTTGGTGAACCCACCAGCACTGCATGGATGATCCGATTGAGCAGATTCTGGATGTCGATTTATTTCCCGTTGAGTTTTATAAAAGTTTCGATTAAGGGAAAAGAAAATTTTCAACCCAACGAAAATTATATTGTAGTATGTAATCACAATTCGTTCATGGATGTTCCGTTATCAAGTCCGGGTATCCCTGGCCCAAATAAAACAATTGCAAAAGTTGAAATGTCGCGCATTCCTCTTTTTGGAATTATCTACAAAAGAGGATCAATTCTAATCAATCGAAAAGATGAAAACAGCAGAAAAGAGAGTTACCAAAAAATGAAAGATGTGCTCGATGCAGGCATGCACATGTGCATTTATCCGGAGGGCACAAGAAACAAAACGGATCAACCCATGAAAGCCTTTCACGACGGCGCTTTCAAGCTTTCCATGGAAACAGGTAAAAAAATTATTCCGGCTATCATCAACGGAACAAAAGAGATGCTCCCAAATAACAAAACACTTTATTTCTGGCCCGGAAAAATTTCGATGGAATTTTTATCGCCCATCGATCCAAAAGACTTCGTCGATGTAACTGCACTAAAAGAATATGTATTCAAAACAATGATGGAAAAACTCACCCGCTATTGAGTATAAAAATACCTCGTGCGATTGATTTTTAAGTCGCGCAATATACCCGACTTCGGACTGATACTGATATTGAAAAATTTATACACCCCCACTGGTGTTACATTGATTGAAAGTTGCCAACAATGCAAGTCTCTTGATATGAATGTTGTCAATGATTGAACTTTCATCGTATTCAAATCATAATACCCATTGGCACCAATCTTCCATTTAGGTGTTAAACTGAAATCGCCGTTGAATGTTACACTCGATGTGAGTTCATTCTTATATGTATAATCTCGCTGCAATAATTTTGTAAAACTCAACGAATAACTCAAACTCAATGTCCATGGGATACTGAAATCAGTAAACTCTGCAGGATTTCGTCGCACATAATCCAACTGCTGTTGAATTTGATCATTGGTTAAATTTTCGTCTTGACTAATTTTTGATACCAGCGATTTTTTATCGTCCTTTTTCTTACTCTGCAAACTGGTGGAGATGTTGATATTTCCATTCACAATTCTACCAAGGTTGAATTTACTCCCCTGCCATGCATATTGGTTGATTCTATATCCCGTAACAGGATTTACTTTGTACGGATCAAGTGATGCATTGGCCGTAATATTTATTTTATCAAATAAACTGCTCCGAGCATAGATACTCATAGTGGATAAATTGAAAGAGTCTGCCAATAAATTGTATCCGCCAGAAATCCCAAATCCATCCAACAATTTTATTTTTTTGATCTCTGCTTCTCCTGTATCCGACTTTACCCGGGCTTTCATTTCAAGGTTGTTATCAATACCAAAACCAATACCACCATACCTTTCAGCACTGAATGGTCCAAACAAACTTCCGTCAAAAACCGACATCTGTACTTTATCTCCACGTTGGTTCACCTGCTGCAAACTGTAAAAGGGTTTCATCAAATCGGGTTTGTAGTTCAGCGAAAAAACTGGACGCATGACATGTCGGATCGCTTGAATGGCTGCAGTTTGTTTTTTTGCTTGATAGGAACCAAACAAGGCAGTGCTGAACGAAAAGCCCATGGTCATTTCTCTGGCAGCATAAAATCCTTTTTCTATGGTGGTATCCAATTTATTTGTGATGGTATTCCACTTGCGGTAAAATTTTTGAGCAAACCATCTTTCTTTAAATGAAATATTGGGAGCCACTTGTAGAGGACCCAAAGCAGGCAACGACAATATAATGGGAACATTGTGGGTAGCACCCCATTGAAATGTATCAATCAATTGTCTGAATTTAAAAGCTGTATCATAGAAAGTAACTTGGCCGCGGTAATTACCATTGTATCCTATTCCCAGTTTCTCGTACCATTTGGATTGGCCAACCGATTCTTTTGGTTGAAACGGATAAATCGTATTCATTACAAATGAAATGTCTGGCAAATTCAGGTTGACAATTTTTGTGGAGGTGTTTTGGTTATGACTCAAATTCACTCCTAAATTAAATGGAGTTCCCTGCCATGTTTTTTGGTAAGAAATTGTAGAGTTGAGCTGATTGGTAAAATTCATAGGCTGACTGTAATTACCCGCCCCTGATACATTTCCAGTGAAACCAGGATTGACCAATGCGCCGTTGGGCACCAATCGTAAAAATTTGCTGCTTCCTGCATTTACACTGGCATTGAACGAAACACCAGGACGTGCTTTGCTATCCATCGAATGCGTCCAGGTAACAAAAAAACTTTTGTTTTTGCTGTAATCAGGATCATTCTTGAATGCGAATTTTGTATTCTGCAAACTAAAATTAAACGTTCCGTTGTATCGGTACTTCTTTCTGTAAGTGGGCGAAAAATTAGCACGCCACGATCCATACGAATACACATCAAACCACACCTTTGCATCAACATAATCATTGATTGCTCGGTAATAACCCAGCCCTTCCAATCCCAATCCAAAATTTTCATTTACAGTAAACTGCGGAGGTAGAATTCCGGATTGTCTGCCCTTTTGCATGGGGAAAATTCCAAACGGAAGATAAATTGGAATGGGAACGTCTTCAAATTCGGGATGTACCGGTCCGGTTACGACCAATTTTTTATTGATAAATTTTGCTTTGCTAAATCGGAAAGCAAAATGTGGAGTATCCAAATTACATGTAGTAAACCGACCCTTGGATGCGAAAAAAGTTTCTGCATCTGCCTTCTTTACTTTTTCAGCAAAATTGAAAAAGTCTGATTGTTGAAAAAAGGATGCATAGGTCATTCCCTTTTGAGATTTGAAATTAAACCGTATACTATCACTAACAGTTGTGGATTCTGCCTGCTTCAATTTTGCCATCCCTTCCACTTTCCCGGTAGAATCTCGGTTCATTTTTGCATATACGTATTGGGTTTGTTGATCATACTCGATCAATGGCGCATTTAAAACAACGTCTTCGTATTTCACCTGCGTCTTCCCAAACAGCAATATTTTTTTTGAATCGACATCCAGTACCATTGAATCCATTGCTTCGTAATCAACTTGGGCAGGAATGGAGTCTTTTGAAATTTTTAATTTGACAGTATCTACCTTGGCAATTTTGGAAGAAGTATCTGATCTGGATCCAATAACAACTGTGTCCTTGTTTACAGGATTTTTCTGTGAATTAGTAGACGAAGATTGGGCCTGTGTTGTAAATGTTAAAATGCTCAGTGCCCCTGAGCATAAAATCAAGAAAAAAAGATATTTTAAGCTAAATTTGCTTTCAATCTGCAGCATAGTATTGGCAGGCGAATTTAATCAATTTAAGTGGTAAGAATTTGTGAAGATTCTGATGGGTCTTTGCTCTAATCACCTCAAATATGAAGAAAAGAGTCCTATTTAAATTAATCATTGCTTTTATTGCAATTGTGAGCATTACTCAGGTACGTGCTCAGCAATTACCTTCCAAACCGCCAAAGCTCAGGACGATCATCATAGATGCTGGACATGGTGGCACCGAGCCCGGAGCAAAAGGGACCTACTCTACCGAAGCACAGATTACATTACAACTTGCACTGAGATTGGATACATTGCTACGCGCAGAGATGCCGGATGTACGATTCGTGATGACAAGAACTACAGACATCTTTCATAACCCAAGAGAAAAAGCAAACATTGCAAACAGAGAAAACGGTGATTTATTTCTGTGCATTCACGTAAATGCAATGCCGCCCAAAAAAGAAGTAATCGGATACAAAACAGTCGCAGTTACCAAAAAGGTAAAAGGGAAGAAAAAGAAAGTTTACCAAAAAGTTCCAATTTACAGGTACTCGCCGAATCCAACCTTTGGCACCTCCACATATGTTTGGGCTGCTGACAGATCAGACGAAAAATCACAAGGAATTATTGTAGACGAGCGATATGAATCATCTGATGAGGTAATGGACGTTCCAGACATTAACAGTCCTGAAGCTGTTATAAAAGCAAGACTATGGTCACAAAAATTCTTCAAAAACTCTGTTAGATTGGCTTCAATGATTGAAGACGAATTCGCAAGCAGTGGTAGAAAAAGCTGGGGAGTATTGCAACGCAACAACAAAGGAATTTGGGTGTTGCAGGCAACCAATATGCCCGCCGTGCTGGTAGAAACTGGCTTTATAACCAATAAAGAAGAAGAAGATTATCTCAACAGTGAATCTGGACAGAAAGAAGTTGTAAGGTCGATTGCAAATGCAGTAATCAAGTACAAACAAATGATTGATGGGAAATCCCAATAAATAACCAACATGAAAATCTCCAACGAAACAAAAATCGGCGCCCTCACAGCCATCTCCATCACATTGTTGATACTGGGTTTTAATTTTTTGAAAGGAAAAAATCTTTTTCAAAAAAAAGCAACGATGTACATCACCTTTAAAAAAGTAGAAGGCTTGAATGTATCGGATGCGATTAAAATCAATGGTTTGAGAGTAGGTGCAGTAGAAGGAATGCAGGAGCAAGATCCCAACTTAAAAAATGTGGTAGTTGCCTTTCATTTAACAAGAGAAATCAATATACCTGTAGATTCCTATGGGAAGATAGAAGCTGCCCCACTGGGCGCTACCTATATTGTTATCAATATGGGCAAATCCGATCAATACCTAAAAAACGGAGATAGTTTACGAGGCGTTGAATCACCCGGATTGGTACAGGACTTGAAAGCCTATTTGGTTCCTACTATTGACAATGCCAACCAAACATTGTTGACCATCGACTCTGCTGTTAAAAAAATAGGATCCATATTCGACGAAAAAAATAAGAAGAATTTAGGCGACCTGCTTGCACATTTAAATGGTACATTGGAATTACTCAACAACGAATTGACTCCATCTACAGGCAGTTTAGCCCAATCACTTGAAAACATCAATTCATTTACAAAGAATCTTAAGAAAAGCAACGACTCCGTTACTGCTGCAATCAACAATACAACCAAACTTACCAGAGAGCTTTCATCAGGACAAATTGCAAAAACACTTTCCTCTCTCGAGAAGTCTATCGATCAACTGAATGCAATTGTTTCGGATGTACGAAGCGGAAAAGGCACCATTGGGAAATTGGCCGCCGACGACCAATTGTATAAAAATCTCACCAGTACTACCAATAGCTTGAATATTTTATTGCAGGATCTGAGAATGCATCCAAAGAGATATATCAATGTTTCAGTATTTGGCAAAAAAGATAAATCTGAACCATTGATGGAACCCATGGCAGATTCAATAAAACATTAGCAGCATGCATCAAATGCGGGCATACTTTCTACTCCTGGTAGTATCCATCTTGAGTCTGTCGGCAAAAGGGCAACTGATTGTAAGCGATAGCAGCAAGACCGACTCCAGCAAGTTTATTAAAATACTCGCTGCTGATAAATTTAGAAGAATCAAACAAGATTCTGCCGGTGATTTAAATCTACTCATCGGTCATGTTCAGTTAAAACAAGAAAATACCCTCTTCTTTTGCGACAGCGCCGTCCAAAATATGAAATTGAACATCGTGGAGGCCTTTGGGAATATCCACATCAATGATGAAGACAGTGTGCACACCTACTCGCAATATTTGAAATACATGGGTGATAATAAAATTGCAGACCTGAGTGGGAAAGTAAAATTAACCGATGGCAAGGCCACCCTTACAACCGAGTCATTGCAATACGACCTGAATGCAAAAATCGGCACGTATACAAATAACGGAAAGCTAACAAACAAGGAAACGGTACTCACCAGTAAAGAGGGATATTATTACGCAGATACAAAAGAAGTGTACTTCCAAAAGAATGTTCGTGTGCAAGACCCCTCCTTTGCAATGTCTACAGATACGTTGCTCTACAATATCAATAGCGAAGTTGCAAGCTTTGTTGCGGCCACTACTATCTACGATGGAAAAACAACTATCCGCACCAGGGCAGGCTATTACGACATGAAAAAAGAAAGCGGAAGTTTTTCAAAACGACCAATAATCAATGACAGCACCCAAACCATCATTGCTGATTCCATCGACTATGATAAAAAAAGCAGCACAGGTATTGCAAAAGGAAATATTTTTTATCAAGATAGTTCCAATGGTATCAGTGTTTTATCCGGAGAAGCAATATTCAACAAAGAAAAAAAGAATGTAAAAGCATACCTATTCCCTTTGATGGTGATTCAACAGGACGAAGACACCCTCTATATGGCAGCCGATACATTGTATTCTGGAACACTTCCTGTTGACAGTGCAAAAGATTCAAAAAATGATAGTCTTCGATTTATCGCTGCCTATCATCACGTACGAGTTTTTTCTGATTCCCTACAGGGGAAAAGCGATAGCTTATATTACTCCAGTAAAGATTCCATCTTTCGGTTCTTCAAAGACCCTGCTGTATGGGCAAAAGAAAGTCAAATTACCGGCGATACCATTCTACTCACAACTAAAAATAAAAAAGCAGACACGATTTTCATTTTAGAAAATGCATTCTCAGTTAACAGAACGAAAGAAGGTATGTACAATCAATTGAGGGGAAATAATATGACCGGAAGTTTTGTGGAAGGTGCAATTGATTTTTTAAGGGCAAAAGGGAACAGCGAAAGTTTATACTATTTGCAAGACGACGAAGACAGTTCCTATATTGGATTGAATTATGCTATGGCCGATGCAATAGGTATGAAATTCAACAACCGCGAATTAAAGAGAATTTCATGGGTGAATGCAGTAAAAGGTGTCACTTATCCAATGGACAAAATTCCAGGCGACAAGAGAATATTAAAAAATTTCAAATGGTTGGAAGCAGAGCGTCCTAAAAGTATAGCCGAACTGGTTTCAAACCCTATTAAAGAATAACAGATGCTAGTACTTGCGTTTGTGCTGGGATATTTATTGATTGCATTGGAAGAATTTACCAAGATCAACAAAACATCTATTGCACTCATTACGGGGGTTGTATGTTGGATTATTCTTTATTTCTCAGGTATATCCACTGATGTGTTGCAACACGAACTGATTAACCAATTGGGTGAAATCGGAGGTATCCTCTTTTTTCTTTTAGGTGCCATGACCATCGTTGAATTGATCGATGCACACGATGGATTTAACTTGATTGTACAATTGATTAAAACCAAGAACAAAAAAATCATTTTATTGATCATCTGTACACTTTCGTTTTTTTTATCTGCCCTACTCGATAACCTCACTACCACCATTGTTTTTATCAGCATCGTTCATAAAATCATTCGGGATCCAAAAGAAAAAATCATTTTTGCTTCTTTGATTGTGATTGCAGCAAATGCAGGTGGTGTTTGGAGTCCCATTGGGGATGTAACCACTACTATGCTGTGGATGGGAAATCAAATCACCACTTCCTCTATTATTAGACATACGTTTATCGCCAGTGCAGTTTCAGTTCTCATCCCTTTGATTGCTTTGTCGTTCAAAGTAAAAGGAACTCTTGAGTTGGACAGACCAATATCTTCGAAGGCACAGAGTAAGAATGCTGGTTTTTTCTTTTTTACCGGTTTAGGAGCCCTATTGTTTGTGCCACTGTTTAAATCGATCACAGGTCTTCCGCCTTTCATGGGTATACTATTGGCGCTTGGCGTGGTATGGTTAGTATCTGAGCTGATTGATAAAACAAAAGACGAGGAAGAAAGGAATCAGACATCTATTGATGCAGTGCTTAAAAAAATTGACACGCCAAGTATTTTATTTTTTCTAGGAATTTTATTGGCAGTAAGTGCTCTTTCAAGTGGTGGTGTATTAATGTCTTTCTCCAAGATCTTGTCGAATCTAACAACTAACACGAGTTACATTACAATGATGCTTGGACTTTCATCAGCTCTTGTAGACAATGTTCCATTGATGGCTGCTGCACAAAACATGTATGATCTCAGCATTTACCCCACTGATCATACACTTTGGTTATTTCTAGCCTACACAACTGGCACGGGTGGAAGTCTTCTTATCATTGGATCGGCTGCAGGCATAGCAGCAATGGGACTCACCAAAATAAATTTTTTCTGGTACCTGAGAAATGTTACTCTATGGGCATTGCTTGGGTATATCAGCGGGTGGCTGATCTTATCAATGACCCTTGGCAGCTAGATAGCGTTCTGCATCAATCGCGGCCATGCATCCACTGCCGGCAGCTGTAATGGCCTGACGATAATTTTTATCCTGCACATCCCCACAAGCAAATACTCCTCCCACATTTGTTTTAGAGGTTCCAGGAATGGTTTTGATATATCCTGCATCGTCCATATCAATCACGCCTTTGAAAATATCTGAGTTGGGTTGGTGGCCGATCGCTACAAAAAATCCTGCTATGGGAATTTCGGAGGTCTCTCCTGTTTTATTATTCTTGATTCGCACCGCTTCAACTTTTTTATCACCCAAGATTTCATCTGTATCTGTATTCCAGTAGATTTTTATGTTGGGAGTATTTTTTACACGGTCTTGCATCACTTTCGATGCACGCATCTCGTCTTTGCGAATAAACATATGAACTGTAGAGCAAAGCTTGCTTAGATAATGTGCTTCCTCTGCTGCGGTGTCTCCTGCACCTACAATTGCTACTTCCCTTCCTTTGAAAAAGAATCCATCGCATACAGCACAGGCGCTCACACCAAAGCCATTCAATCGTTGTTCGCTTTCCAGTCCTAACCATTTTGCAGATGCACCTGTTGAAATAATAATGGCATCGGCTTCGATCCATTTTTCTTCATCAATTTCTACCTTAAACGGGCGAACACTTAAATCTACTTTTGAAGCAAATCCCCAACGAACATC
>JAURIR010000076.1 GCA_030832645.1 Chitinophagales bacterium
AAGGATAACTTACTTTATAAATGTGGATGGTCACCTTTTGAGAATCAAGTATTCCGAAGCAAGATCATTAAAACGATTGTTAATGGGAACATCGTTTATGCAAATGGAATTTTTGATGAATCGTCCAGAGGTAAGCGACTGATGTTTTCAAAAGATCGATGATTTTTTTATCAGCCGCTTTCTATTCAACTTTGTCAAGACATCTGTTTTATCTAATCTACTCCTCTCCATTAAATGGTTGAGGAACTGACATTAGACTTCCGTAAAAAAGTGAATTCAAAAAGAGTTTGTTTGTACCATACCATGTGCCTCTGAAATTTGGCTCATCGGCAAACATCACCACTCTTCCCGCACCTTCCGATCCCACGAGGATCGATGCAGATCCTTTTAATTTTTTCATGGTCGTAGGGTGCACGTATCCCCCCACCAACGGATCTTGCAAGTATTGCGCAACATTGCTATAAGGGTTGGTACTGTTCTGTAAAAAAGTAAGACTGTTTTTATACACTGCAACTTTTCTGGTTGTAAAACCAAAACCTATCGGATGCGTAGTATCAAGATCAACTCGGAAGATAGATCCACCCAAGGCCTTGGCACCTTCGATTTCAACCGATCTGTCAAAATCTTGTCGTACCAATAATTGTTTTGCACTGTCTGCAGGCATCATTTTTTCTTTGGTGAAACCATTTCTGATTGCCCACTCTGCTCCACCTTTAATAGTAATCATTGTATTTCCGTTTTGTACCCAGGCTTTGATCTTGTCTATTGTTGATTTATCCAACAAAGAATACACTCCCGATACCATGATCAATGTATTGTATCTGTTTAGATCGGCCCTTCCAATATTTAGTATATCCATTTTTGTAATCGGCATGTTCAATCGTTGATCCAATAAATGCCATATCTCTCCCGCCTCCGATGCTGCTACGCCTGTTCCGATGATCATCAATACCTCGGGTTTTTTCATGGTTTTGATATAGGTGCTTCCTAAGTCTACACCTCCTGCATTGTAACCAGTACCAACTGTATGTACTTTAATATTAGCGGAAGCACTGGCCTTGCTTACCAATTCATGTAAGAGATCTGCAGAAATCTTTTGTTGTTGAACAGAGATCACAATACTTCCGTAACCGAATTTCACTTCTTCTCCATTTACGTTACTGGTGAAGGGACGAAAAGCAGTTTGAAGAATGACTCCTGCACTTTGTAATTCATAAATAAATTTATGAATGTTGTAATCTGTATTTTGAACGAGGTAGGCGTAATTGCTTTTCGCAACTGCTGGTGTTGAAGGAACGGGAACGACTTCTAGTTTTTTTCCTGGAGTAAGAGCAGTCTTTGCTTCAGCATAAGGAAGTCCGTATGCATGGATCAAGCTCCATACCGATGCATCATAGAAGGAACTATCCTGGTATGTAATTTGATTTTCAAATATTGTACGCACCATGATATGGTTGTCTTGATTGGTGGGTACATAGTAGTTCTTACTGCCAGGTAATTCATATACATCAATGCGGTGCAGTAATAATTTTTCTAAAAATGCATTTGTTCGTGTGGCATCTTTTGAATCTCCAAATACATATCCCTTGATAGGTGATTTCGATGCTTGCTCTTTGGAAACACTAAAAAATTCTTTACGCATTTGCAACAGCGATGCTTTCTCTGCTAACGAAGCGCGAATGATCGCCAATGAACCTGTAAACTGATTCCGAATGGTAAAGGCAAATGTGATGGGTATGGTAGTTGTTTCTTGCACATGCCCCCTGCTGCTTGCCTGCTCAAATAAAAATCCGGCACCGCCATAAAAATTAATGTAGCTACTTCCGTAACCTGGATACAACTTATCGTAGGCTTCTTTGGTGAAATACATAGAACCAATCTTATCCGTTGCTTTGGTAAAATATTCTGCATACTTCGGATAGATAGTCTTGTAGAGGTAGTTTGGTATCAAAGGATTGTTGCTTGCTTCTTCTCCTGGATCGAAATAAAAAGTTGAATTGGTGCCCATCTCATGATGATCGGTTTGAACATACGGTCTCCACTTGTGAAAAAAGTTGATCCTGTTTTTTGTTTCAGGAAAGGTGGCAAGAAACCAGTCTCTGTTCAAGTCGAACCAATAATGATTGAATCTTCCGCCTGGCCATATTTCTGTGTGTTCGCGGTCCATTGGATCTGCAACGGGAGGAGTTCCCTTGTGCATATTTGCCCAATGCGTATGTCGGTCGCGGCCATCTGGATTAATCACCGGATCCATCAAGATCACCATGTTCTCGAGCCAACCGATTGTTTCAGGATTTTCAGAAGCAGTAATATAATACGCAGTTAGCATGGCGGCTTCACTGGATGAGGGTTCGTTGCCATGCACATTGTAACCGAGATGAATAACCAACGGAACATTTTGTGTAGCACCGTTTGCTTGTCCGGCTAAATGAGCTTTCCTGATTTCCTCGATTTTTTCGTGGTTGCTCTTAGAGGTAAAAACGGCTGCAATTTGAGCACGTTGTTCAAATGTTTTTCCGATTTCTTCTACCGTTACACGATCAGATAACCGATCCAGCTCTTTGAAGTATTCCACCAATCTATCGTGTCTTGTGTGTTGATCACCAATTTGATAACCGAGAAATTGTGCAGGTGTGGGGATGGCTGGATTGAATTTTCCAGCATTCGGGTAGAAATATGTTTCTTGCGCGCTGGCAATGGCAATCAAAACGAACAGAGAAACAAGCAACGAAAGTAATTTTTTTGAGTTCATAGTGAATCAATTATTGAATGATCGTAAAGAGTCTATTTTAAAAATAGGTTTTGATGAAAAGGCGTATTAAATATAGCATAAACTCTAAACAGTTGTACAATAGTAATTGCTTTTCCTATTTGGTTTTCCGTAATTTCATGGTGTATCCATTAATAATATTTCATACCATGGAAAAGTACGGTAAGATTTTATTGATCATCATGCCCATCTTTGTTTCAATGATTCTATTGGAAAAGCTCTACGGCTGGTATATGAAAAAGGAGAAGATTAACAACCTGGATACAGTGAGCAGTTTGACTTCTGCCATTACAATGATCACAAAAAATGTACTTGGACTCAGCATCACCATCATCAGTTACAAATGGATAGAGGAGCGAATTGCTTTGACACATATCGAATCAACATGGCTAACTTATGTGATTGCATTCGTTGTGCTTGATTTCTCTCATTACTGGATTCATCGAATTGAACATGCCAATAATTTTTTCTGGAACAGTCATATTGTGCATCATAGCAGTGAAGAATTTGATCTGGCCTGCGCAGTTAGACAACCTATCTCTTCATTCGTAAAATTGTTTTCCTTTTTTATGATTCCTGCAGCACTCTTGGGTATTTCTCCACTTGTGATTGCAACTGTTACACCGATACAATTCTTCGCACAATTTTGGTACCATACGCGCTATATTAAACGCATGGGGATTCTGGAACATATTATTGTTACACCTTCTCATCACAGAGTGCATCATGCAATCAATAAAGAGTACTTAGATAAAAATCTATCTCAGATTTTTATCATATGGGATAAGCTTTTTGGCACCTTTCAGGAGGAACGAAAAGACATCGTACCTGTATATGGTATTACACGGCCGGTTCGCACCTGGAATCCAATTAAAATTAATTTCTCTCACATGTGGTTGCTCATCAAAGACGCATGGCGGGCTCAACACTTCCACGATAAGTTGCTGATCTGGACAAAACCAACTGGTTGGAGACCATCGGATGTGGAGGAAAAAAATCCAGTGTACAAAATTGAAGATGTATATAATTTCGAAAAGTATCAAAGCAAAAAATCTCCACTATTCATCTCCTGGATTTGGTTTCAAGTATTTGCTATCATTCTGATAACATCCTACTTGCTCTCTCATCTGGCTGCTATTGGATCTCCAATGATGTTTGTGTATGGAGGATTCATCTTTCTCTATGTTTATGCATTGACAGATCTCATGGACGGAAACTCTTCTTTTATTTTTTGGGAGTTCCTCAAGCTCTCCTATGGAATAATCATCTTGTTTTCGACGGGCGATTGGTATGGAATGAACGATATATATCCCCTCTCAAGTAAACTGATGATGTGTTATTTTGTAGCCTCTTTTTTCATAACACTGTATCTCGGTACAGACGAAAAAAAACGCATAGGTCTACAGCCCCAAATCAATTAATCATCTTTCTAATCAATATTCAGTTCAACTGAATATAATCTTTGATAGCTTGAAAAACAGCTTCCGGGCTCTCTTCCATGGGAACGTGTCCCGAGTGATTGATTATTTTTAGTTTACTTCCTCTGATATCAGTTCGAAATTTATATGCATTGCTTACATCAATCATCTGATCGTCTTCTCCCCAAATGATAAGGGTTGGAACTTGCACCAACTTGATTTTTTCTGGTAGGGGAGTTGCTCGTTGTCTGAAAAAGTCAATCGTTGCTTTTCTGTTCCCTTCTCTTAACAACAGATTGAAATGGCGGTCTACCAATGCGTCATTGATTTTACTATCATCCGCATAGGCATCTTCCAAACTCTTTTTGATTAATTTCTTCGGGGTGAACTTTGTGATAATATTTCCTACAATCGGAATGGAAGCCAGCTTGAATCCAATATTCCCTTTTTCGTTCTTTCGAGGATAGCCACCAGAATTGATAAGAATAAGTTTTACCAATCGTTGTGGTTTGTAGATTGCCTGATTCCATGCAACATATCCACCCAATGAATGGCCAACAAGAATGCATTGTTTTATATTCATTGCTGTAAGAAACGAATCGACAAATCGGTTATAATAATCCCATGAATACTCGCCTTCCGGGCTAGCACCTGTTAGTCCGAATGCAGGAAGATCCAGTCGAATGATTCTTTTATTTTCTTTTAATCGAACAACAAGACTATCCCACGTATGCAAACTAGACGATAACCCGTGAATCAATACGAGTGGAACTGTATCACTTTGATTCCCTTGGTCTCGAAAATGTACTTGCATGCCCATCAAAGGAAGAAATTGAGATGTTGTATCTGCATAGTTCATCCGGATTGTTTCTGCAGGGATGTCGCTTTTGTACAGTACAAATAATGCTGCCAGAAGGACGATGCTGAATGCAACCAGAATTTTTTTAATCCACTTCATATAAATTTTTTCAATTGATGAGGGAAATTCGATCCGAATCCTTTGTCTCTTTCAAATGTAAGGAATTAGATCTCCGCCGCTTGTATTTTGACATCGAAACCAATGATAACGGTTTTATTCTTTGTCGAACATTTCCTTGTCTTTGCTTGTTGTCACCAATAAACAAACGAAAAAATACCGATTATTATTTTTTAAGTTTGAAATCATCGATTCTTCACCCACTTTACTATTATTATGAAACAAGCTATTGTATCGTTTCTGGTATGCCTTGTCGCATTCAATGTATTTGCGCAAACGCCCGTCAGACGTATGTTGGAGCCACGTGATGTGCTTCGAATGAAACAAGTCAGACAGCCCAAGGTTTCACCCGATGGGAATTGGATTCTATATACGGTGTCTCGCGTGGACAGTATAAAAGATAAAAACCTCGGCAAGTTGTTCATGACAAGCTGGGACGGGAAAGAGACGGTTGGACTAACAGAGCAAACCTCCAATCCTGGGGCACATGCATGGAGTCCGGACGGAAAGTACATTTCATTTTTAGCGTCTGGTAAATCAGATGGGGATAAAACCTCTTCGCGTCAGTTGTATGTGATGGATCGACGCGGTGGTGAACCAGTGCAGCTCACTCAGTTCAAGGGAGGTATTTCTTCATATAGCTGGGCCCCGAAAGGAAACCAGCTTGTATTTGTAGTGGAGGATGTTGATGTTTCCGATACTGCTAAGTCCAATGTTCGTCAACCATATGAAATAACACGCTATCGATTCAAGCAAGATTACGAAGGGTATCTAGATAACAGGAAGAGTCATTTGTATTTGTTTGATGTGGCGACTAAAAAAGTGGATACACTCACCCGTGGAAATTTTGATGAGTCGTCTGCAGTGTTTAGTCACGACGGCAATCTCATTGCTTATGTGAGCAATACAAGTGCAGACCCCGATAGAAATTCAAACAGCGATGTATTTGTATTTGATCTAAAAACAAGGAAAAGCAGACAGGTAACTACTTTCAAAGGAAGCAACGGTTCGCCTGCGTTCAGTCCTGATGATAAAATGATCGCCTATACACAAAGTCTTACCGAAGAAAATTTCAACATGTATGATGTTACCGAATTGGTGATCAAACATCTTGAAACTGGCAAGGAAGAAAATCTAAGCAAGGTACTTGACAGATCGGTGAGAGGATTTTCTTGGGCGCCAGACGGAAAATCAATCTATGCATTGGTGGAAGACGATCGCAAGCAGCACCTCTATCAATTGGGAGTTGGCAATGGATTACGCAAGGCTATCACAGAAGGAAATGCAGTATTCCAATCACTCCAATCGAACGAAGCAGGTAAGTTGACAGCGATCTACAGCAATCCACAGACGCCCGATGAGGTATATGTTTTCGATGGTGCCCAACCTAGAAGGCTTACGCATGTGCAGGATGAGTTTTTATCGAATATTAAACTGGCTTATGTAAAAGGGTTCACTTCAATCTCCGCAGATAAAACAGTGGTCAGTGGAATACTGTACACTCCAGATTCATCAGCAAAAAGTTTGCCTCTGGTGCTTTTCATTCACGGAGGTCCTGTGGCACAAGATGATTATTCTTTTGATGAGTCTAGACAGATACTTGCTTCTGCAGGATTTGCGGTGGCTGCAGTAAACTATCGTGGCAGCAGTGGGAGAGGTGCAGCTTTTTCAAGAGCGATTTATGCTGATTGGGGAAATAAAGAAGTGATGGATATTGTTGGATCAGCCAATTATTTGATCAAGAGCGGAATTGCTGATTCTACTAAACTGGCGATTGGGGGATGGAGTTATGGGGGGATTCTGACAAACTATACCATTGCCAAAGACAATCGTTTCAAAGCAGCAGTGAGCGGGGCAGGAAGTTCTCTTCAAACGACCATGTACGGAACCGACCAGTACGTTACGCAGTATGACGAGGAGTTGGGTGCACCCTGGAAAAATCCAAAAAAATGGATGGACTTGTCCTATCCTTTTTTGCATGTGACCAGTATAAAAACTCCCACCTTATTCATGGCCAGCCAGAACGATTTCAACGTGCCTGTGGCAGGTGCCGAGCAGATGTATCAGGCGCTGAAACACGAAGGGGTGCCCACTGAATTGGTGATTTATCCTGGCCAAAACCACGGGGTAAGTGTTCCCAGCTACATCATTCACCGCTTTGAACGCCATATAAATTGGTACAGGAAATTTCTAAAATAATTTAACAATTCGATATTCTTTTTGTTATAGAACCGTCAAAACATCTAAAACCACACTTAAATATATGAACAAGAGGCTCATTTTTTCAGTAGTGCTACTCTCTCTTTCTTTCCTTACAGCATTCTCCCAAACGGGTGATATCAAGGGTAAGGTAGTTGATGAAAGTGGTACCCCCATTGGCGGTGTTTCCGTCGTAGTAAAGGGGCAAGCAGTTGGAGTTACAACCGACGCAACGGGTGCTTTTTCTATTACCAATGCCGCCGGCAAAACACTTGTTTTGTCTGCAGTTGGATATGAATCCAGACAAATCGTTGCTGCCAACAATCTTCAAATTTCCCTCAAAACCGATACCAAGTCTCTTTCTGAGATTGTCGTCACAGGTTTTGGCGGATCGACTATCAAGCGTGAACTAACAGGTAATATCGCTAGAGTAAAGTCAAAAGACATTGAATTCTTACCTACACCAAGTGTTGATCAGGCATTGCAGGGTCGTGCTGCGGGTGTATTTGTAAATGCGCAGTCCGGAAAACTCGGACAGGCTGTAACGGTAAGGGTTCGCGGAAACTCGTCCATCAGTGCAAACAGCCAACCTCTCTACGTTTTGGATGGTGTTCCCATTACCAGCCAAGATCAAAGTACCTATGGTGGCGATATGAATCCACTAACTGATCTCAACCAAAATGATATCGAATCAATTGAAGTTTTGAAAGATGCCTCTGCTGGTGCCATTTATGGTTCAAGGGCTGCGAATGGTGTTGTGTTGATTACAACCAAGAGAGGTAAGGCAGGAAGAACAAATGTAAATTTCAACTTACAGACAGGATATGCAGAAGCTACCAAGCGTTTGCCTATGTTGAATTCTCAACAATATGCAGAACTTATTTTGGAAGCTGCAAAATATTCTGATGATAAAGAAGGTATTCCATACAATGATCCGTACAGCTATACTACCTATGTTAAGAACGATGTAATGGATTATTACAGTTATGGAGAATGGTCTAAGGATCCTACCAAATCGTATGACTGGCAGGATGCTGTGTTTCAGAAAGGTCCTTACAAGCAAGCAGATCTTCAAATCAGAGGCGGAACGGACAAGACAAAATTCTTCAGTTCGTTTCAGCATCTTGACCAAACAGGAACAATCATCGGTAACAATCTTCAGAGAACTACCGGAAGGATGAACCTTGATCAAAAAGCAAATGATTGGTTGGATCTTGGTGTTTCTATGAGCATGTCAAGAACATACAATAGACGTTTACCAGATGACAACGCCTTTTCAAATCCACTTCAGGCAGTAGCATTGAATCCAATGACTCCTTTCAAAGATCCTGAAACTGGTTTGCCAGCAGGTGCACCTCCAGGTGATGTGAACATTCCACTTTATTATAACCCTGTATTGACAGTTGAATATGGACGTTTCACACAGGAAGTATTCAGAACATTTGGTAACTCCTACTTGAAAGCCAAATTGATGAAAGGGTTAACATTCCAAACAGAGTTTGGTATGGATTACCTCAGTCAAAACGAAGAGGGGTATTTCAGATCTGAAACAGTAAGAAATCAGACAAGTGCTGCGCGCGGTGCAGGTTCAAATACAGGAACTTTCATCACCAATTATAACACGAACAGTTATTTCAATTATAACTTGGTAAAAGCGAAACACAATCTTACTGCTACGTTGGGTACACAGTATCAGCAATCACAAGCAAAGTACAATTCAACGTCGGGTTCTGATTTTCCTTCCAA